>NZ_ANBB01000054.1 GCF_000341105.1 Nocardiopsis potens DSM 45234 | reverse complement strand
ACCGGGGTGCTCTCGCGGTGCGCAGGGCACCCCACCCCACCATCACCCTGCGTATTCGCCCAGGTCGGGGAGGTGCAGTGGTTTCAGAGGCGGCCGGCTCCGACGCCCGGGCGACGCGGGAACGGCGAACCCGCCCCCGGCCCGCCCCGGCCGCCCCTCCCTGCTCTGCCGCGCCCGACCGACCAGCCGGTTCCCCTTCCCGACTTCGCCGCCTGCTTGAACCCCGCCTCGCGAGACGCCGCGCCCGGGCGACCGCCTCCGCCCCGCCCCTGCCTTCGCCGTCGCCGCCCGCTTGGACCTTCGCTCCGCGGGGCGCCGCGCCGAACCGACCGGCCGGTCCCCGCTGCTGCCCTCGCCGCCTGCTTGAACCTCCGCTCCGCGAGGCGCCGCGCCCGGCCAGGGCGCCCGGCCCTGCCCCTTCCTCTGCCGTTGCCGCCCGTCTGAACCTTCGCTCTGCGAGGCGCTGCACCGGACCGACCGGCCGGTCCCCTCCTCGCCGTCGCTGCCGGCTTTAACCCTCGCCCCGTGGGGCACCGCACCCGGGCGACCACCCCTGCCCTGTTCCGTCCTGTCCCGTCCTGTCTCGTCCCTGTCCGTGCCGTCGCCGGCTGCCTGGACTCCGGTCCTGTGGGGCCCGGCGGGGAGGGGGGAACCGCACCCCTCCCCGCCGGGGCTACAGGTCGCCGAGGAGCAGGGAGGGGTCCTCGACGCAGTCGGCGACGAAGCGGAGGAAGCCGCCGGCGGCGGCGCCGTCGCAGACCCGGTGGTCGAAGGCGAGGGTGAGCTCGGTGACCGGGCGCGCGGCGAGTGCGCCGTCGACCGCCCACGGGCGCTGCACGATCCGGCCCATGCCCAGGATGGCGGCCTCCGGGTGGTTGATGACGGCGGCCGAGCCGTCCACGCCGAACACCCCGTAGTTGTTCACGGTGAACGTCCCGCCGCGGAGCCGCTCCGGCGGCAGCGGCCCGCTCCGGGCCTCCTCGGTGGTCCGGGTGATCGCGGCGGACAGCTCCCGGGCGCTCATCCGGTGCGCGTCCCGGACCACCGGGACCACCAGCCCGCGCGGGGTCTGCGCGGCGAAGCCCAGGTTGACGTGGGAGAACCGGACCAGCTCCGCGCGCTCGGTGTCGACCGAGGAGTTCAGCTCGGGGAACCGGGACAGCCCCAGCACGCAGAACCGGGCGAGCAGGCCCAGCAGGCTCACCGGGCGGTCCGGCGCGGCGGCGTTGAGCCGGCGGCGCAGCTCCACCAGCCCGGTTGCGTCCGCGTCCACCCACACCGTCGCCTCGGGGATCTCCCGGCGGGACCGGGAGAGCCGCTCGGCCATGGCGGCCCGCGCGCCGCGCAGCGGGATCCGCTCCTCGCCCGGCGCCCCGGCGGGCGCCGCAGGCCCGGAGGCCGGGGCCGGGGCCGGGGGGTGTGCCGCGGCGATGGCGGCCTCCACGTCGCGCCGGAGCACCAGCCCGCCGCCGCCGCTGCCGGCGAGCGCGCGCAGGTCCACCCCGTTCTCCCGGGCCAGCCTGCGGACCAGGGGGGAGACCACCGGGACCGGGCCGCCGGAGGAGGGGGCGGGGGCCGGGGACTCCGTCGTCCCCGCCCCGCCCCCCGGTGCGCCCCGGAAGGGGGCGGCGCCGGGCGCCGGGCGCCTGCGGCGGCCGCCGGGGCGGCGCGGCGCGGCCGTACCGGTGCCGTAGCCCACCAGGACCGCGCCGGACCCCTCCGCGGTCCGGGCGGCGCCGTTGCCGCCCGGACCGGGGTCCGGTGTGCGGGCCTCGGGGACCACGACCCCGGGCTCGGTGAAGGCCGGGCCGGTCGGGTGGTCCGGGGCGGAGGGGCCGGGGGCCGGCTCCTCCGCGTCGATGCTGATCAGCGGGGCGCCCACCGCGACGACCTGGCCGGCCTCGGCGTGCAGCGCCGCGACGGTGCCGGCGTAGGGGCAGGGCACCTCCACGGCGGCCTTGGCGGTCTCCACCTCGGCCACCGGCTGGTCCACGGCGATCCGGTCGCCGACCCGGACCAGCCAGCCCACCACTTCGGCGTCGGTCAGCCCTTCGCCCAGGTCGGGCAGGTCGAACACGCGCGGTTCGCCGCTCATCCGCGCACCTCCGCCGGGCCGGTGGAGGTCCACTCCCGCTCCCACTGCAGCCGGTCGAAGGCGTCCAGGATGCGGTCGACCCCGGGCAGGTGGTACTCCTCCAGCTTCGGCGGGGGATAGGGCACGTCCAGGCCGCAGACCCGCAGCACCGGTGCCTCCAGGTGGTGGAAGCACTGCTCGGTCAGGCGGGCCGCGACCTCGGCGCCGTACCCGCCGAAGGCGGAGGCCTCGTGCACCACCACCGCGCGCCCGGTGCGCCGCACCGAGGCGGCCACCGTCGCGTCGTCGAAGGGGCTCAGCGTGCGCAGGTCGACCACCTCCACCGAGAGGCCCTCCCCGGCGGCGGCGTCCGCGGCCTCCAGCGCGGTCGCGGTCATCGGCCCGTAGGCGATCAGGGTGGCGTCGCGGCCGGCCCGGCGGACCACCGCCCGGTCCATCGGCTCGGTGCGCACCGGGAGCGCGGTCTCCTCGGCGGCCCAGTAGCGCCGCTTGGGCTCCAGGAAGACCACCGGGTCGGGGCTGCCGATGGCCTCGCGGAGCAGCGAGTAGCCGTCGGAGGGGGTGGCCGGGGTGACCACCCGCAGCCCCGGGGTGTGCGTGTAGTAGGCCTCGGAGGAGTCGGAGTGGTGCTCCACCCCGCCGATGCCGCCGCCGTAGGGCACCCGGATCACCATCGGCAGCTCCAGCCGGCCCCGGGTGCGGTTGCGCATCTTCGCCACGTGCGAGACGACCTGCTCGAAGGCGGGCAGCCCGAACGCGTCGAACTGCATCTCCACCACCGGGCGCAGCCCGTACATCGCCATGCCCACCGCGGTGCCCACGATGCCCGACTCGGCCAGCGGCGAGTCGAAGCAGCGGTCCTCGCCGAACTCGGCGGTCAGCCCGTCGGTGACCCGGAAGACCCCGCCGAGCGGACCCACGTCCTCGCCGTAGACCACGACCGAGGGGTCCTCGGCGAGCGCGTCGTGCAGCGCCCGGTTGAGCGCCTTGCCCAGAGTGGTGCTCTCCGCCATGGTCAGTCCTCCCCGAACGCGGCCGACAGGTCCTCGCGCTGCCGGCGCAGGTGCTCCGGAACCGAGGCGTAGACGTGCTCGAACAGGTCGCCGGGGGAGAGGTCGTCCTCGGCCGCCATCCGCTCCCGGACCCGGGCGGCCAGCCGCTCGCCCTCGGCGGCGAACCGCTCCATCGCGGCGTCGTCCACCGCGCCCTCGGCGCGCAGCAGCGCCTCCAGCCGGTCGACCGGGTCGCGCTCGGCCCAGTACCGGTCGTCCGCGGGATCCCGGTAGCGGCCGGGGTCGTCGGAGTTGGTGTGCGGGTCCATCCGGTAGGTGCGGGCCTCGATCAGCGCCGGACCGGCGCCGGCCCGGGCGGCCTGCAGCGCCCCGCCCACCGCGGCGTACACCGCGGCGGCGTCGTTGCCGTCCACGTGCAGGCCGGGCATCCCGTACCCGACGGCCTTGTGGGCCAGCGTCGGCGCGGCGCTCTGCTTGTGCACCGGCACGCTGATCGCCCACTGGTTGTTCTGCACCAGGAACACCACCGGGGCCCGCCACACCGCGGCGAAGTTGAACGCCTCGTGCGCGTCGCCCTCGCTGGTCGCGCCGTCGCCCATCAGCACCAGGGCGGCGGCCTCCTCCCCGGCCCGGCGGGCGGCCCAGGCCAGCCCGACCGCGTGCGGGGCGCTGGTGGCCAGCGGCGTGCACTGCGGCGCGCACCGGTGGCGGTGCGGGTCGTAGCCGCTGTGCCAGTTCCCGCGCAGCAGGGTGAGCACCTCGACCGGGTCGACGCCCCGGGTGACCAGGGCGACGCTGTCCCTGTAGGTGGGGAAGAGCCAGTCCCGCCCGCCCAGTGCCAGTGCGGCGCCGACCTGGCAGGCCTCCTGGCCGCGCGAGGAGGGGTAGACGGCGAGCCGGCCCTGGCGGGCGAGCGCGCCGGCCTGGCGGTCGAAGCGCCGGCCGACCACCATCCCGCGCAGCAGCTCGGTCAGTACGTCCTGGTCGGGGCCTGCCAGGGCGCTCTGGCCGGTGCGCCGGCCGGTCCGGTCGACGAGGGCGATCGGCTCCGCGGACGGAAGCGGCGGAGCCTGCGCCGTGGCGTGGGCGGTGCGGCTGGGCTTCATGTCTTGAATATGGGCTTCGTCACGCAATAGTGTCCATATCCCGCTCCGGAGTCTGGACGGATGGCTCTGAGCGGGCCCGATTCCGGCCGATCGTCCGGGCCGTCCACGATGCGGACGGTGTGAGGGGAGACACATGGCCGTCGAGCTGGACGCGGTCGACCGGACCATCATCGAGCTGCTCCGCGCGGACGGGCGGATGTCGGTGCGGGCGCTCGCCGAGCGCGCGCACGTCTCGCGCGCCAACGCCTACTCCCGGCTGGACCGGCTGCGCCGGGAGGGCGTCATCCGCGGCTTCACCGCGGTCGTCGACCCGGACAAGTGCGGCTACGGGCTGGCCGCCTACGTGTCGGTGCGGATCCGGCAGGACTCCTGGGAGCCGTTCCGGGACCGGCTGCGCGAGATCGGCGAGGTGGAGCACGCCGCGCTGGTCTCCGGCGACGTCGACCTGATCCTGCTGGTGCGGGTGGCCGACGCGGCGGCGCTGCGCACCTTCGTGCTGGAGCGGCTGCAGCGCATTCCCGAAGTGGTCGGAACGCACACCATGTTCATCCTCGACGAGCCGGACATGGGGCGGCCGGATGCGGCCGAACCGTGATGGGCGCGGCCGTGAGCGGGCACGGCCGAAGGGGTAGAAGACGGGCACTCGCCCCCGTTGGATCCGTCTGCGGCGGCGCACGGTCCGGGGGCGGAAGCGGTGGGTGACCAACGGAGGGAAAGACCGGAATGTCGGTAACGAATCGGCTACTACCAGCGGGAACGGCTCCGCACCGTACTGACAACCGACTCCTCGACCACTAGGTTCCCCGCTATGACCGCAACTCCGCTCGTCACCCTGGAGAACGTCGACAAGCACTTCGGCGAACTCCACGTGCTGCGTGGCATCGACCTCTCCGTGGAACGCGGCGAGGTAGTCGTCGTGATCGGCCCCTCCGGCTCCGGCAAGTCGACCCTGTGCCGGACCATCAACCGGCTGGAGACCATCGACGGCGGCGCCATCACCATCGACGGCGTCCCGCTCCCGGAAGAGGGCCGCGGGCTGGCCCGGCTGCGCAGCGACGTCGGAATGGTGTTCCAGTCGTTCAACCTGTTCGCGCACAAGACGGTGCTGCAGAACGTGACCATCGGCCCGATCAAGGTCCGGAAGAAGAGCAAGGCGGCCGCCGAGAAGCGGGCGCTGGAGCTGCTGGACCGGGTCGGCATCGCGAACCAGGCGAACAAGTACCCGGCACAGCTCTCCGGCGGGCAGCAGCAGCGGGTCGCCATCGCCCGCGCCCTGGCGATGGAGCCCAAGGTCCTCATGTTCGACGAGCCGACCTCGGCCCTGGACCCGGAGATGGTCCAGGAGGTGCTGGACGTGATGACCTCGCTGGCCGCGGAGGGCATGACGATGATCGTCGTCACCCACGAGATGGGGTTCGCCCGGCGCGCCGCCAACCGGGTGGTGTTCATGGCCGACGGCGAGATCGTCGAGCAGGCCGCCCCGGACGACTTCTTCGCCAACCCGAGCTCCCAGCGGGCCAAGGACTTCCTGTCCAAGATCCTGAGCCACTGACGGCCCGGGGCCTTCGAGTCCTCGTCCCGGCCGAGCGAACAAGGAATAGAGGTACCCGGACATGAGAGTCCGTCGAATCAGCAGAATCGGCACCACCGTCGCGGCGGGCGCCGCCCTGCTGCTCGCCGCCGGAGCGTGCGGCGGCGCCGAGATGGGCGGCGGCGACGGCGGCGGTGGCGGCGAGACCATCACCATCGGCGTCAAGTACGACCAGCCCGGCCTCGGCCTGGACGAGGGCGGGAACCCGGTCGGCTTCGACGTCGACGTCGCCACCTACATCGCCGGCGAGCTGGGCTTCGAGCCCGACCAGATCGAGTGGACCGAGGCCGCCTCGGCCAACCGCGAGACCTTCCTCCAGCAGGGCACGGTGGACATGGTCATCGCCACCTACTCCATCACCGACGAGCGCAAGGAGCTCGTCGACTTCGGCGGCCCGTACTACGTCGCCCAGCAGGACATCCTGGTCGCCGCGGACAACGACGACATCAAGGGCCCCGAGGACCTGGACGGCAAGGTCCTCTGCTCGGCCTCCGGCTCCCGCTCGGCCAACAACATCACCGAGGACATGGGGATCGGCGCCGAGCTGCGCGAGGCCGGCAACTACTCCGAGTGCATCGAGCTGCTGTCCAACGGCACCGTGGACGCGGTCAGCACCGACAACACCATCCTCGCCGGGTTCGCCGCGCAGAGCCCGGACGAGTTCAAGATGGTGAACGCGCCGTTCGGTGAGGAGAAGTACGGCGTCGGCCTGCCCAAGGGCGACACCGAGCGCTGCGAGGCCGTCAACGAGGCCATCACCAAGATGTGGGACGAGGGCCAGGCCGTCGAATACCTGGACACCGCCTTCGGCGAGACCGACTTCGCCTTCTCCGAGGAGCAGCCGGAGCCCGAGGGCTGCGCCTGACACCGTTAGACCCGTCGCCCCGGCCGGAGCCGCCCCCAGGGCTCCGGCCGGGGCCGTGACCGGCTGGGAACCATGGAAGCCTTTCTCGGCAATCTCGACAAGGTGATCGACGGATTCTCCTGGACCGTCCGACTCACCCTGTGCAGCGCCCTGTTCTCGTTCATCCTGGGCGTCGTCCTGACCGCCATGCGGGTGTCCCCCGTCCCGATGATGCGCGGCCTGGCCACCGTCTACGTGGAGGGGATCAGGAACACCCCGCTCACCCTGGTGCTGCTCTTCTGCGGCCTGGGCATCAACAGCGCACTGGGCGTCGCGCTCGCCGACTCGGTGAAGTGGGACGTCTTCTGGTGGGCGGTCATCGGACTGTCCGCCTACACCGCCTGCTTCGTCTCCGAGTCGCTGCGCGCCGGCGTGAACACCGTGCCGCTCGGCCAGGTCGAGGCGGCCCGATCGCTGGGCCTGACCTTCACCCAGAACCTGCGGCTGATCGTGCTGCCGCAGGCGCTGCGCAGCGTCGTCGGCCCGCTGGGCAGCGTGCTCATCGCACTGACCAAGAACACCACGATCGCCTCCGTCGCGGGGCTGGGCGTACAAGAGGCGTCCCGGCAGATGAAGCTCATGTTCGACCAGGGCATCGCACCGGTCATCCCGACGTTCATCGGGTTCGCGCTCGGGTTCCTGATCCTGACGCTGCCCACCGGCTTCTTCTTCGGCTGGCTCAGCAAGCGGGTGGCGGTGGCACGATGACCGTACAGAACGTCCTCTTCGACGCCCCCGGGCCGCGCGCCCGGGCCCGCAGCCGGGTCTTCTCGGTCGTCACCGTGCTGGCCGGCCTGGTCCTGCTCGCCCTGATCTACCTGGGCCTGAACCGGTCCTTCGGGGAGGGCTCGCCGCCGCTGAGCAGCCCCGAGGCCTGGCAGGTCAACCCGGAGGGGCAGTGGGCGGCCGAGCGGTGGGCGCCGTTCCTGGTCGCGGAGACCTGGACCGGCTACATCATCCCCGGCCTGCAGAACACGCTGACCGCGGCGCTGTACGCGGCGGTGCTGGCCATCCTGTTCGGCCTGGTCTTCGGGATCGGCCGGCTCTCGCAGCACGCCCCGATCCGGTGGATCAGCGGCGCGGTGGTGGAGTTCTTCCGAGGCATCCCGCTGCTGATGCTGATCTTCTTCACCATGGCGCTGCCGCTGGCGGTGAACCAGTTCCTCACCGCGATCGGCTCGGACCCGCTGCCCCCGCGCACCTTCCAGGTCGACGCGCTGGCCGCGGTGGTCGTGGGCCTGACCCTGTACAACGGGTCGGTGCTGGCGGAGGTGTTCCGGGCCGGCATCAACGCGGTGCCCAAGGGGCAGGCCGAGGCGGCCGAGTCGCTGGGCATGCGGCGCACCCAGGTGCTCTGGCTGATCCAGATCCCGCAGGCGATCACCAGCATGATGCCGGCGATCGTCGCCCAGCTGGTGGTGCTGCTGAAGGACTCCGCGCTGGGCTACATCATCGCCTTCCCGGAGCTGCTGCGCGGCTTCTCGCTGATCGGCACCCGGTACGGCAACGTCATCCCGGCCGCGATCATCGCCGCGGCCATCTACATCGTCATCAACATCTCGCTGAGCAGGCTGGCGATCTGGCTGGAGCGGCGGAACGCGCGCAGGGGCAAGGCCTCCGCGCACGCCGCCGCGGCCCCGGGCGTGCAGGAGCCGCCGACCGGACCGGAGGACCCGGCCCCGGCCGGGCCGGCCCCGGACGGCCCCGGCAGGCCCTGACCCGGACCGGCACCCGAGAGGGGCGCGGAGCGCACGCTCCGCGCCCCTCTTCTCTTGCCCGCCTTCTCCCGTGCGGGGCCGGGGAATGAGAGCGGGGACACAGGGGCGGCCTGCGGAACCGGTTGACCTCCAGTTAACTCGAAGTTCCAGAATCTCTGCCATGGCGAACACGGAGAACACAGAGAACACAGAGAAGGCAGCGAACACGGCGGGCGCGGCGGCCGAGGCCGCCGGAGCGGTCCTCGGCGACGTGCTCCTCTTCCACAACACCATGCGCGTCCTCGACGGGCACCTGGCGGAGTTCCGCGCCGCCATCGAGCGCGCCGTCGCCTTCGTGCAGGGCCGAGGGCCGCAGCTGATGGTGGAGGTCTTCATCGACGAGCCGCGGATGCTCGCGCACAGCTTCCAGCTCTACGCCGACTCTGACGCGGTCCGCGCGCACTGGCGGATGTCCGACCCCTACATCCGCGGCGTCATGGAGCACTGCGAGATCCACGACTTCACCGTCTACGGCGACCCCGACCCCGGACTCCGCGAGGCCCTCGCCGAGCAGGGCCTGCCGATCGTGCCGCGCTTCACCGGCTTCCTTCGACACTCTCCCGGCGCGTCCCCGCAGGGCCGCTCCGAGGGATAGCATCCGCAGGCGGGACCGACCGAACCGAGCGGAAGCAGGGGGAACGCATCCATGCCGGGAAGAAGCGGCGGGGCAGAGCGCCGGCACGGCGGACGGGGCGGCCGGTGGGGCGGAGGATCCGGTGCGCAGCGCCCGGAGATCCGCGGCCGCCGGGACGCCGACCGGCTCGCCGAGGAACTGGAGCGGATGGACGGGGCGTCCTACGGCCGCTACAAGTCGCTCTCCGGCGACTGGGACTTCGGCGACTTCACGCTGACCGTGGAGCGGGTCCAGGCCGACCCGTTCGCGCCGCCCTCCCGCATCGCGGTGCACGTCCCCGCCGACCTGGTCGGGCTGCCCGAGCACGCCTGGCGCGCCCCGGCCCGCCGCCGGGCCACCGCCGACTACCTGGTCCGGACGGCCCACCGGCGGCTCAAGGGGGCGCGGCTGCGCATCGACGCCGGAGGCCAGCAGGTCCTGGAGCGGGCCTCCGGCCGGATCGCCGGCGGCGACCTGCTGCTCCGGCTCGGCATCGAGCTGCCCGGGCACGGCCGGCGGATCGACGGCCGCGCGGCGCGCCGCGAGTTCTGCGAGCGGCTGCCCGAGATGGTCGACGCGCTGCGCTGGGAGGCGCTGGACACCGCCGAGGCCGAGCGGTTCGCCGACACCGTGGAGGACTCCACCGCGCTCCGCGCCGCCCTGCCCGGGCTGGGCCTGGTCGCCTTCGTCGCGGACGGGGCCGTGCTGCCCCGCGCCAGCGGGGTCAGCGACCGCCCGATGGACGGCGAGGCGGTGCCCTTCTCTTCCCCGGAGGAGCTGCGCACCGCCGTGCGGCTGCCGCACGCCGGAGAGGTCACCGGGATGGGCGTGCCGGAGGGCGTCACCCTGATCGTCGGCGGCGGCTTCCACGGCAAGTCCACCCTGCTGCACGCACTGGAGCGCGGCGTCTACGACCACGTCCCCGGGGACGGCCGGGAGCTGGTGGCCACCCGGGCCGACGCGGTGAAGATCCGCGCCGAGGAGGGCCGCCGGGTCGAGCGCACCGACGTCAGCGCGTTCGTGCGCAACCTGCCCACCGGCGCCGACACCTCCCGGTTCCGCACCGGCAACGCCTCCGGCTCCACCTCCCAGGCGGCCAACATCGCCGAGGCGCTGGAGGCCGGCTCGACCGCCCTGCTGGTGGACGAGGACACCACCGCCACCAACCTGATGATCCGCGACGCCCGGATGCAGAAGCTGGTGCACGGCGACCGGGAGCCGCTCACCCCCTTCGTCGACCTGGTCCGCCCGCTCCACCGCGAGCACGGCGTCTCCACCGTGCTGGTGATGGGCGGCAGCGGCGACTACTTCGACGTCGCCGACCGGGTCGTCATGCTGGACGGCTACCGCCCCTACGACGTCACCGAGCGGGCGGCGGCGCTGGCCGCGCCGCGCACCGACGCCCGCTTCACCCCGCCCGCGCACCGGGTGGTCGACCCGCGCTCGGTGGACGCCACCGCCCGCGGCCGCACCCGGATCAAGCGCCGGGACATGGACGTGCTCACCTTCGGCGAGAGCGAGATCGACGTCCGCGGCCTCACCCAGCTGGTCGACCCCGGCCAGCTCATCGGGGTGGGCCTGGCGATGCGGCTGATGGCCGAGCGGGGCCTGCTGGACGGCCGGAGCACCCTCGCCGAGGCGCTGGACGGCCTGGACCGGCTGCTCGCCGACGACGGCGACGGCGGCACCGGGGGCGCGGCGGTGCTGGGCCGCGGCCACAGCGGGGACTTCGCCGTGCCGCGCCGGCACGAGGTCGCCGGGGCGCTGAACCGGCTGCGCACCCTGGCGGTCCTGGACGAACGGTGAGCCGGCGGCGCCTCCCGGCCGCGGAAGCGGACGCAGGGGCGCCGCCGCGCGTCGTCTATCCTGGAGCGCGTACCCCGAGCCGGCAGCACGACCACCGCCTGAGAACGGAGACCCCTTCCGGTGCCTGATCCCGCAGACCTCTACGAGCTCCGCCCCGGCGCCGAGGAGGGCGGCGGTTCGGCGATGCTGGTCCTGCTGGACGGCTACGTCGACGCCGGAGCGGCCGGAAGGCAGGCGGCCGAGGCGCTGTTCGCCGAGTTCAACGCCGAGGAGGTCGCCGTCTTCGACGTGGACCGGCTGCTGGACTACCGCTCCCGCCGGCCGGTGATGACGTTCGTGGAGAACACCTTCACCGACTACAACCCGCCCCGGCTGGTGCTCTACCGGATGCACGACGGCGAGGGCACCCCGTTCCTGCTCCTGCACGGCCTGGAGCCGGACCGGGAGTGGGAGCTGTTCGTGTCCGCGGTGGTCGGGCTGGTGGAGCGGCTCCGGGTGTCGCTGACGGTGAGCGTCAACGGCATCCCGATGGCCGTCCCGCACACCCGGCCGGTGACCGCGACCGCGCACGCCACCCGGCCCGACCTGGTCGCCGCGCACACCCCGTGGGTCGGCCGGGTCCAGGTGCCCGCCGGGGTGGCGTCGCTGCTGGAGTTCCGCCTCGGCGAGGCCGGCCACGACGCCACCGGGTTCGCCGTGCACGTGCCCAGCTACCTCGCCCAGTCGGAGTACCCCCGGGCCGCGATGGCCGCGCTGGACTACGCCGCCGGGGCGACCGGGCTGGACCTGCCGGCCGGGCGGCTGGCCGAGGCGGCCGGCGAGACCGAGGCGGAGATCGCCGACCAGGTCGCCGACTCCGAAGAGGTCCAGCGGGTGGTCGAGGACCTGGAGCGCCAGTACGACGACTTCGTGTCCGAGCGCGGCGCCGGGGAGGACGCCGAGCCGCTGTGGAGCGGCGACGAGTCCTCGCTGCCCACCGCCGATGAGCTCGGCGACGAGCTGGAGCGGTTCCTCGCCGACCGGGAGCGCGGCGACCTGTGAGGACCCTCCGCCCGCCCGTGTGAGAAGCTGAACCGGACGGGCCCGCCTGCGAGAACGCGGGACGGGGCGGCGGCGCCCGGCCGCCCCCGGGGCGACCGAAACGTACACGAAGGACCACCGTGCTCTACCAGCTGCTGTTCCATGCCGTCCTGCGGCACACCGACGCCGAGTCCATCCACCGCCTGAGCTTCGGCGGGCTGCGCGCAGTGGCCGCGGTGCCCGGGGCGGCCAGGGCGATGCGCCGGGTGCTCGGCCCGCGCGAGCCCGAGCTGGAGGTGACCGCGCTGGGCCGGACCTTCCCCGGGCCGCTCGGCATGGCCGCCGGGTTCGACAAGAACGGCGAGGGCATCGAGGGGCTCACCGCGCTCGGCTTCGGGTTCGTCGAGATCGGCACCGTCACCGCGCGGCCCCAGCCGGGCAACCCGGCGCCGCGGCTGTTCCGGCTGGTGCCGGACCGGGCGATCGTGAACCGGATGGGCTTCAACAACGAGGGCGCCCGGGCCGCCGCCGACCGGCTGCGGGGGCTGCGCGAGCGCGCGGCCGCGGCCGGCCGCCCCGGCCCGCTGGTCGGCGCCAACATCGGCAAGACCAAGGTGGTCCCGGAGGAGGAGGCCGCGGCCGACTACGCGGAGAGCGCCCGCGCCTTCGCCGGCCTCGCCGACTACCTGGTGGTCAACGTGAGCTCGCCGAACACCCCCGGGCTGCGGAACCTGCAGGCGGTGGAGCACCTGCGGCCGCTGCTGCGCACGGTCCGCGAGGCGCTGGACGGCGAGGGCGCCTCCGACGTCCCGCTGCTGGTCAAGATCGCCCCGGACCTGGCCGACGAGGACGTCGACGCGGTCGCCGACCTGGCCCTGGAGCTGGGCCTGGACGGGATCATCGCGACCAACACCACGATCTCCCGGGACGGGCTGGCCACCGACCCGGAGGCGGTCGAGGCGGCCGGCGCCGGCGGGCTCTCCGGCGCCCCGCTGAAGCGCCGCTCGCTGGAGGTGCTGCGCCGGCTGCGCGCCCGCACCGGCGACGCGCTGGTGCTCATCGCGGCCGGCGGCATCGAGACGCCCGAGGACGCCTGGGAGCGCATCCGCGCGGGGGCGACCCTGGTGCAGGGCTACACCGGCCTCATCTACGGCGGCCCGCTGTGGCCGCGCCGCATCCACAAGGGCCTGGCCCGCCTCACCCGCCGGGCCGGCCTCCCCTCGATCGCCGACGCCGTCGGCACCGACGCCCAGCCCGCCCGACAGGCCTGACCCGCCTCCCGGCCCCTTCCCCGGCGGTCCCGGCGTGCCGGCCCCGGCAGAGCGCCGGGGAAGGGGCCGGACCGCCGAGACCGCCGCCCGGGGCGGCCTGGCACGGCGAAGGCCCCGCCGGGGCGGGGCCTTCGGGGAGCGGAACCCGGGTCAGCGGGCGGAGGCCGCCGGGGCCGGGAGCTCGGTCTCCAGTTCGGCGCCGAGGAGCGGGCCGGACAGGTGCGAGGGGCGGATGCGGACGCCGGTGACCCGCTCGGCCAGGGCCAGGACGGCCGCGGCCGGGTCGTCGGGGCCCTCGTCCCCGTCGTCCAGCAGGCCCACCGAGGCCATCTCGGCGGTCAGCGCGTCCGGGCGGGTGCCGCGGCGCTGGGTCGGGGTGCGGGCGTCGAAGAAGGTGCGCAGCACCCCTCCGGAGACCCAGCGGAACTCGTAGCGGGCGTCCATCCGGACCCGGACCGAGACCAGCTCGGTCTCGGCCGACAGCGCGCGGTAGCAGTCCGGGCGGACCGCCCGGCAGCCGGTGGGCTCGACGATCACGGTCCAGCCGTTCACGCAGAGCGCGTGCGCGGTCTGCGGCGGGCGGCTCTCGCTGCACAGCCCCGCCTCCAGGGCGTCGGCGATGGGCAGCATCCGCAGCCGCTTCGGCGCGGCGCCGAGCCGCTCCAGGCACTCGGTCTTGCCCAGTCCCCGGACATAGGTGAGGCAGAACGCCTCGGCCAGGTCCGGCTGGGACTCTTCGAACCAGGCGTAGTCTGCCGCGAGGGCAGCGGCCATCGACCTCTCCCTTCCCCGTGGGGCGGCGCCGTCCTGAAGGGCGCTCCCCGTTGGCGGAACGGTTGCGGAGTCCTTGCCGGTTCCCCGGCGCAGCAGCGGTAGAAGGGCCACCTCAGGCCACCGCCTCTCGGACGGGATGCGGCGCGAGCGGCGTCCGCGCGAAGTGCGTGTTCATGCCCACGGCGAACCACCATACGCCGCCTCGGGGACTCTCTTCACACGTGACGGCCCGCTCGCGCCGTCATCTGGACCACATCGTGGCCGGAGCGTGATCGGGGAAGGCTCCGTTGCCTTCCGACCCCTTATCCTTCCCCGATCCCGCCGCCGGCCACCGTCCCGGGAGGAGCGCTAGTCGTCCTTTCCGGTGACGGCTTCCTCACCGTCGAAGTACTTCTCCCCGGGCTCGGTCTCGCCCAGCAGCTGGGAGACGGTCACCATGGTGAAGCCCTTCTCGTCCAGCCGCTTCAGGATGTCCGGCACGGCGTCGATCGTGGTGTCGTGGATGTCGTGCATCAGGATGATCGCGCCGGGCTTCGCGCCCTCCACCGCGCGGTCGGCGACGACCGAGGAGTTCCGGTCCTTCCAGTCGTTGGTGTCGACGCTCCAGATGATCTCGGCCATCCCGAGGTCCTCGGAGACCCCGGCGACGGTGTCGTCGGTCGCGCCGTAGGGCGGGCGCATCAGCTCGGGGCGGTAGCCGGTCTCCCGGTCGATCAGCCCGCTGACCGAGGCCAGCTCCTCGCGGACCTCGCCCTCGCCGATGGTGGTCAGGTCCGGGTGGTTCTCGGTGTGGTTGGCGACCTCGTGCCCCTCGGCGTACTCCCGCCGCACCGTCTCCGGGTGCTCCCGGATCGGCTCGCCGGTGAGGAAGAAGGTGGCCTTGGCGCCGTACTCGTCGAGCTCGTCGAGGAGCTCGGGGGTGCGCCCGCCGGGGCCGTCGTCGAAGGTGAGCGCGATGCACTTGGCCTTCGGGTCGGAGCAGTCGACGTCGGAGGAGGCGGGCGCGGGCCGGCCGGGGACCTCGCCGGCGGCGCCGTCCTTGGGCGCGGCGGCCTCCGCCTCGAGCTCGAAGCCGCGGGTCACCGCGGTGGCCGCGGCCTGGGCCCGCTCACCGAGGTCGGACAGGAGCGGCTCGGCCTCCTCGCGCGGCACCACCGCGTGCACCCGCCCGTCGCCGGCCGGGGCGACCTGGCCCTCGTCGAACTCGACCACCAGGTCGCCGTCGGGGTTGAAGCCGATCGAGTCGTACATCCCGGCGATCGGGTAGAGGTCGGCGGTGTCCACGTCCTGCTCGCCGAGGATCTCGGAGACCCGCTCGTGCAGCTCGCCCAGCTCCTCGTCGCCGGCGAGCAGCTGGGTGGAGTAGGCGGTGGCCCCGGTGGCGGCGTCGTACCAGTAGGTGGCGTAGCCGGTGCGCTCCTCGCCGGACTCCTTCTCCTTCTGCTCCAGGCGGACCCCGAGCACGTCGCCGCCGGCGGCGGTCAGCGTCCCGGTGACGGCGACCGACTCGGCGCCGGGGACGGCGTCGGCGAACTCCTCGGCGGCGCGGCCGGTGATCCGGCCGAGCTCCTCGCTGAACGGGCCGGCGCCGCCCACCGCGGGGTAGGAGATCTCGACGGAGACGTCGCCCTGCTCCTCCTCGGTGCGCTTCTCCTCGAGGTCGGCGACGGTCTCCGGGTCGACCTCGGTGAGCCGGTCCGGTTCTCCGGAGGGCTTCTCGGCGGGGGTCTCCTCACCCCCGGAGGTGTGCTCGCCGTCGGAGGGGCTGCACGCGGTGAGGGCGAGCACCGCCGCGGCCGCAGCGCCGACGAGGGCGCGGCCGCGGGTGGATTCAGGGACGGAGCGGTTGCGTAGCACCTGAAATCGTCTTTCGCATATATCGGGCCAACCGGACTATACATGGGATGATCGCATCCGGGATTCAGTTCGGTTCGGCGCTTCGGTAATGAGAGGGGAAAAACCGGCGTGCCGTCTTCCAGGGGCGGAGGGGGCGGGGTGCGGGCGCCCGGGGCCCACCCCCCGGTATCGGGCAACGGCGTCCCTATACTGACAGCTGCGGTCGGTACGCGCACGGTGGATCACTGTGGGCGTCGAGAGAGGGAACCCGGTGCGAATCCGGGACTGCCCCGCAGCGGTGAATGGGAACGAAAGCCGTCAACAGCACTGGGTGCGAGCACCTGGGAAGCGGCGGCCGGTAGGAGAGCGCGCCCGAGGGCGCGAAGCGCCCATGAGTCCGAATACCTGCCGACCGCCCGCGGGCGCGACCGTGCCCGCGGTGGTCGGCGCGTCCCGAGGGAGGACACGCGGACGGTGCCCGGTCCGGGCGCGCTCCGCCGCGCCCTCTTCCGGCCGTCCGCTCCTCCGGACGGCGTCGTCGGCCTGCCACGGCTGTTCGACGAGGGAGAGAAGAAGCCACATGCGAACCGAGCGCACCCCCGGCGGTGAGGCCGGATGACCGCCACCGCCCACGGCTACCCGCGCATCGGCCCCGACCGCGAGCTCAAGCAGGCCTGCGAGTCCTACTGGGCCGGCCGGAGCAGCGCCGCCGACCTGGACGCCGTCGCCGCCCGGCTGCGCCGCGACGTCTGGCAGGACTTCCGCGCGGCCGGGATCGACGAGATCCCATCGAACACGTTCTCCTACTACGACCACGTCCTCGACACCGCGCTGCTGTTCGACGCGGTCCCGGAGCGGTTCGGCCCCGCCCCCGGGGACGGGGGCGCCGGCGCGGACCGCGCCGCCGAGCTGGAGCGCTACTTCACCCTGGCCCGCGGCTCGGACGACACGCCGCCGCTGGAGATGACCAAGTGGTTCGACACCAACTACCACTACCTGGTCCCGGAGCTGTCCCCGCAGACCCGGTTCCGCCTCGCGGGGACCAAGCCCCTCTCCGAGTACAACCAGGCCAAGGGGCTGGGCTTCGAGACCCGGCCGGTGCTGGTCGGCCCCCTCACCTTCCTCATGCTGGCCAAGCCCGCGGCCGGCGCCCCGGAGGGCTGGAGCCCGCTGGAGCTCCTGGACGGCCTGGTCGAGGCGTACGGCACGCTCCTCGGTGAACTCGCCGCGGCCGGCGCCCGCCAGGTCCAGCTGGACGAGCCGGTCCTCGCCACCGACGAGGGCCGGGAGCGCACCGCGGAGCTGGAGCGGGTCTACTCCGCCCTGGGCGGCCGCTCCCGGCGCCCGGAGATCACCGTCTCCACCTACTTCGGCTCGATCGGCACCGCGGCGCTGGAGGCGCTCAAGCGCACCCCGGTGGAGCGGATCGGGCTGGACCTGGTGGCCGGCCCGGAGGCCGCCGACGAGCTGGCCGCCGTCTCCGGCCTGGGCGACAAGACCCTGGTCGCCGGGGTGGTCGACGGGCGCAACGTGTGGCGCACCGACGTGTCCGCCGCGCTGGCCCGGCTCGGCCCGCTGCTCGGCCTGGCCCGCGAGGTCGTGGTGAGCACCTCCTGCTCGCTGCTGCACGTCCCGGTCGACCTGGACGCCGAGACCGGCCTGGACCCGGCGATCCGGGCCCGGCTCGCCTTCGCCCGGCAGAAGCTGGACGAGGTGGTCCTGCTCGGCCGAGCCCTGACCGCCGACGACGAGGCCACCGCCGCGGAGGTCGCCTCCGCGCGCGCCGGGCTCCCCGAGCCGGAGGGCTTCCGCGACCCGCAGGTGCGGGCCCGGCTGGACGCCCTGGGCGAGCTCCCGGCCCGCAACCGGGACGGGCGCTGGGGCGGCGGCGGTGCGCGGCAGGCGCTGCCCACCACCACCATCGGCTCCTTCCCGCAGACCGCGGAGATCCGCAAGACCCGGTCCGAGCACCGGGCCGGGCGGCTCAGCGAGGAGGAGTACACCGCCCGGATGCGGGCCGAGATCGACTCGGTCATCGCGCTCCAGGAGGACATCGGCCTCGACGTGCTGGTGCACGGCGAGCCGGAGCGCAACGACATGGTGCAGTACTTCGCCGAGCGGCTGGGCGGCTTCGTCACCACGAAGAAGGGCTGGGTGCAGTCCTACGGGTCGCGCTGCGTGCGCCCGCCGATCCTCTACGGGGACGTGCGCCGCTCCGAGCCGATGACGGTGGACTGGGCGGTCTACGCCCAATCCCGCACCGACAAGCCGGTCAAGGGCATGCTGACCGGCCCGGTGACCATCCTGGCCTGGTCCTTCGTCCGGGACGACCAGCCGCTGGCCGACACCGCCCGGCAGGTGGCGCTGGCCCTGCGGGACGAGGTCTCGGACCTGGAGCGGGCCGGTATCCGGCACATCCAGGTCGACGAGGCGGCGCTGCGCGAGCTGCTGCCGCTGCGGCGGCAGGACCGCCAGGCCTACCTGGACTGGGCGATCGGCGCGTTCCGGCTGGCCACCTCCGGGGTGGGCGTCGGCACCACGGTGCACACCCACATGTGCTACTCGGAGTTCGGCCGCATCGTCGGCGCGATCGAGGCGCTGGACGCCGACGTGACCAGCGTCGAGGCGGCCCGCTCGCACATGGAGCTGGTGGACGACCTGGAGCGGGCCGGCTACCGCAGGGGCATCGGCCCGGGCGTCTACGACATCCACTCGCCCCGGGTGCCCTCGGTCGAGGAGATCGAGGCGGCGCTGCGCAGCGCGCTGCGCGCGGTCCCGGCCGACCGGCTGTGGGTCAACCCCGACTGCGGCCTGAAGACCCGGGGCTACACCGAGGTCGAGCCGGCGCTGCGGAACATGGTCGAGGCGGCCCGCCGGGTCCGCGCCGACCTGCCCGCGCAGGGCTGAGCCGGGCGGGCGGCGGCCGCGGGGCACCCGGCCCCGCGGCCGCCGCCCGGAGACGCGGACACGCGGACACGCAGAAGGGGCGCGGGCCGAAGCCCGCGCCCCTTCCCGGTGGGCGCCGGTGCCGCCGGGCGGCACCGGGGGACGTCAGGAGCCGATCAGCCCCAGCGACTCGTCGCCCAGCGCGTTCATCATGCTCTCGACGTCGTCGAACTTGAGCGGCGCCGGGGCGCTCTTCGGAGCGTCGTAGGCGTTGCTCTCGGTGAACTCCACCTCGACGTTGATGTTGCCCTCGCGGATGAGAACGGTGGCCACCGAGCTCTTGGTGCCGGCGATCTCCTGGGTGGTGAAGATGATCGCGGCCTCCTCGCCCAGGTTCAGCTCCTCGTTCTCGTGCACCTTGGTCGGGATGATGTCGCTGCTCTCATCGGTGGCGTACTCGACGTTGTCCTGGAACTGCGTCTTGGCGCCCTCGATGGAGTCGGACCCGCCGTAGGGGACCTGGTACTGGACGCTGACGTTGGCGTAGCCGTCGCCGCCCAGGGACTCCGCGGTGTACATGCACGAGGAGGAGGTGTCGGTCAGCGACTTGCTGCCGTCGGTGAGGCCGTACTCCCCGGCGGTGGCCTCGGAGAAGGCCGAGCACGGGTCCTCGGGCAGCGCGTAGGGGGGCTCGCCCTTGGGGCCGCCGCCCTCGCCGCCGCCGCCCTCGGTGGTCTCCTCGGTGGTCTCCTCGGGCTTCTTGCTGGGATCGGCCACCGGGCCGCCGCCCTCGCCGCCGCCCTCGCCACCGCGGATGAGCATCACCACGACGGCGACGACCAGCAGCAGGATGACCACGCCGCCGCCGATGACGATCCACATGCCGGCGCTGCTCTTCTTCGGCGGGGGGTAGCCCGGAGAGCCCATCGGGGCACCGGGGCCGCCCGGCCCGTAGGGCGGGGGCTGACCGGGACCTCCGGAGTACATCGGCTGCGGCCCGCCGGGCTGTCCCGGTTGGCCGGGCTGCCCCGGCTGGGGGCCGGTTCCGTAGGGGGACTGGAAATGGGGCTGGCCATGTCCGCCGCCCTGCGGTGGCTGGCCGTAAGGTCCGTTGTCGCTCATTGCTCCCCTCGCGCCCTGCGTATCTGAACGGTTCGTGAGACGCGCATGGGCGCGTTCATGGTTCCCTGCGATCGGAAGGCGGCCCCGCGGCGCTCTCACCGGCGGACCGGGCGGCCGACCGCGGTGCCCGCCGAAGCGGCACCGGGTTCGAAATCCTAGCGTCCGCCGGAATGGCCCTCGGTGGACGCCTCTGTCCGAACGTCGACGCATCGTCACCGTTTCGTGGCGATTCCGTACTTGAACGGAGCGGCCCGGTGGGGGAAGAGGCGCCGCCGGAGGGCTCCCGGGGCCCGCACAATGGTGGCCCGGGAAACCCGCGAGCGGCCGCCACGGCCGCGGATCGTTGCCGGAATGAGACGCGCAGGGCTAGCGTTGGGGCGGCGGCCGCCGCACCGGGCGACCGCCGCCGGACCGGCACGGAGGGACGCCCAATGCCCGCGCGCAGAGTCGATTCCGAGCACGGCGCCCCCAGGCACGGATTCTGGGCCTGGTTCGCCTTCATCCTCGCGGTGGGCGCGGTGCTCGCCGTCACCGGCGGCTGCCTGAGCGTGATGTACGCCCCGGTGTTCGGCGGGGGCTGACCCGCCGCCCGCCCCAGACGTTGCGGGAGGGGCCGCAGGGCCCTCGCCGGGACATCTAGAACATCGAGATGTGCACGTGGTCGAAGTGGTTCTCGGTGATGCTTCCGCGGTCGGCCATGTCCCGCCAGCCCTCGTCGGAGCGGCGGATGTCCCAGATCTGCTGGCGGTAGATGATGTACATGATGCCCAGCCGCTCGGCGTTGTCCTGGGCCCAGTCGGCGATCTCCTGGCCGTGCGCGATCTGCTCCTCCGACGGCATCTGGCCGTTCTTGTCGACCATGAAGTCGCAGGCGCGGCCCTTGGGGTGTTCGCCGACCACGTAGCCGCCGTCCGGGCGGTAGCAGCCGACCCCGCCGTGCTTCCTGTTCTCGCCGAACTTCTCGGTGATCACATCGCGCATCTGCCGGGTGCGCGGGGTGAGGCTGTCCGGCGGGCCCATCTCCTGCTGCGGGTGCTCGGCGATGAGCCGCTGCACCTCCTCGCGGCGCCCCTCCAGCTCGTCCAGGTCCTCCTGGACCTCGTCCGCCTTGGCCTGGGCGTTGTCGCGGGCCTTCTCGTCCCGCTCGATCGCCTGCTCCAGGGCGTCGATCCGCTCCTGGTGGTTGGCGGACAGGTGGCCGATCAGCTGGGCCTGGTCGATGAGGAGCTGGGGGTCCTCCTCGACGAAGACGGTCAGCGAGGGGTCCAGGCCGCCGCTGGTGTAGCTGGCGATCGCCAGCTGCTGCACCTGCTCGCGGGCGTCGTCCACTTCCTCCTGGGTCTTGTCCGCGCGCTCCTGGGCCTTCTCCGCGTCGTCGAAGACGCCCTCCATGTCGCGCAGCTCGCCGTTGTACTCCTCGCTCAGCGCGTCGGCGCGGTCCTGCAGCTCGGAGAGGCTCTCCCGGGGCGCCGGCGCGGCCGCCGCGGGGAGCGGGGCCAGGACCGAGGCCAGCATGAGCGCCGCCGCGGCGGCGCGCCCGGCCCCGGCGCGGCGCGGCGCGCGGGGCTCGGCGGGGCAGGGCGGGTCGGGTGCCCAGAAGTCGGCGAAGGGATCGTCGCCGCTCACTCTGTCGGGCTCCACGTAATGTCTTCTCCTCGGATCGGCCGCGGTCGGCGGGCGCGCTGCGGAAGCCGCTTCCGCCCGCCGGGTACGGGGTGCCGCGCGCCGGGGCCCCGGCGGTGCGGGGCGGCGGTCTCGGCCGCGGAGCGGCCGGAGGGGCCGCGCGGGCCCCGGGTCCGCACGCCAGGAAGGTTAAAGGCAGTTTCATCGGATCGCCAACGCACGGGTGATATGTGGCGGATCTAACGCCCGTTTCGTCCGGGATCGTCCCGTGGTCGTGTAGGGAGTGTGGTTACCTGGGTCCGTGGACTACATCGCTCACGGCACCCTCGCCCCCCGCGCCCCGAGGCGCGGTCGTCGGCCGTGTCCGCAGTGGCACCGTCCGGCCGGCGGCGACTGTCCCATGCCGGAGTTCCACTGATCACCCGCTGATCCCGTGCTCCCGGGCCCGAAGACCCGGTCCGAGCGCAGGCAGCGCGTCGCCGCGCACTTCCCTCTCCCCGCGTTGCACCATGCACTGACATGGGCGAACACGCATGCGGCGGGCGCGAGCACCCCGGTCCGCAGCCGTCCGAGGCGTTCAAGAGCGCCCCGCCGCGCCGCAGGAGGGCCGCGGCGGAGCGGCCGGAGCGCTCCGCGCGGCCCGCGCAGTCCGTCCTTGCTGGCCTCCAGCGAGCCGATCGACGAGGAAACCCGTGATAGAAGCCGTGGGCCTGCGCAAGGTCTACCCGTTGAAGCAACGAGAGGTCGTCGCCCTCGACGGCGTCGACCTCCACGTCGAGCAGGGCGAGATATTCGGGGTGGTGGGCCAGAGCGGCGCCGGCAAGAGCACCCTGCTGCGCTGCGTCAACCTGCTGGAGCGCCCGACCTCGGGGACGGTCTCGGTGGACGGCCGGGAGCTGACCGGGATGTCCGCCGGCGGCCTGCGCCAGGCGCGCCGCGGCATCGGCATGGTGCACCAGCACTTCGCGCTGCTCTCCTCGCGGACCGTCGCGGCCAACGTCGCCTTCCCGCTGGAGATCGCCGGCGTGCCCCGGGCGCGCCGCGCCGCCCGCGTCGGCGAGCTGCTCGAACTGGTCGGCCTGGCGGACAAGGCCAAGGCCTACCCGGCGCAGCTGTCCGGCGGGCAGAAGCAGCGGGTCGGCATCGCCCGCGCGCTGGCCTCCGACCCCAAGGTGCTGCTCAGCGACGAGGCCACCTCGGCGCTCGACCCGGCCACCACCGAGTCGATCCTGGAGCTGCTCCGCGACCTCAACCGCCAGCTCGGCCTGACCATCCTGCTGATCACGCACGAGATGGACGTGATCAAGCGGATCTGCGACTCCGCGGCGATCATGGAGAACGGCTCCTTCCGCGAGGCGGGCAAGGTGCTCGACCTGATCGGCACCCCCGACTCGCTGCTGGCGGCCTCGCTGTTCCCGCTGCCCGCCACCGACGTGCCCGACGCGGTGGCGCTCACCTACCCGCGCTCCTTCGACGAGCCGCTGATGTCCGAGCTCACCCGCCGCTTCGACGTGGACGTGAACGTGCTCGGCGGCGCGGTGGAGAACGTCGCCGGCACCTCGGTGGGCCGGCTCAACGTGCAGGTGCGCGGCGCCAACCGGGAGGCCGCACTGGGCTTCCTGGCCGACAAGGGGCTGCTGGTGCGGGAGGCGAACCGATGAGCTGGACCGAGGAACTGGCGCAGCGCTGGCCGGAGATGTCGGAGGTGCTCTGGTACGGCACCCTGGACACGCTCTACATGGTGCTGTGGGCGACGGTCTTCAGCGTGCTGGTGGGCCTGCCGCTCGGCGTGCTGCTGGTCACCACCGACCGGGGCGGGCTCACCCCCGCGCCGGTGCTCAAGGCGGTGCTGGGCGCGGTGGTCAACATCGGCCGCTCGCTGCCGTTCATCGTGCTGATGGTCGCGGTGCTCTCGCTGACCCGGCTGCTCATCGGCACCACCCTGGGCCCGACCGCGGCGATCGTGCCGCTGAGCATCGGCGCCATCCCGTTCTTCGCCCGGCTGGTGGAGACCGCGGTGCGCGAGGTCGACCGCGAGGTGGTCGAGGCCGCGCACGCGATGGGCGCCCGCAAGCTGACCATCGTCGGCAAGGTGCTGCTCCCCGAGGCCCTGCCGGGCCTGGTGGCGGGCCTGGTCATGACGGTGGTGGCGCTGGTCTCCTACTCGGCGATGGCCGGCGCGATCGGCGGCGGCGGCCTCGGCGACATCGCGATCCGCGAGGGCTACCAGCGCTTCGACGACTACTACCTGTGGGCCACCGTGATCCTCCTGGTCGTCATCGTCCAGGCGGCGCAGAGCCTCGGGGACTTCATCATCCGTCGGGTCTCGCACCGCTAGCGGGCCCGGTCGACCACACACGCAAGGAGTACGAAGGTGCGCACCACCCTGGCGATCATCGGCGCGGCGGCCCTGGCGGCGACCGCGGCCGGCTGCGGCAGCCCCAGCGAGCGGGCCCAGGACGGCGGCGGCGAGGAGGGGCTGACCACCATCACCGTCGGCGCCACCCCGGTGCCCCACGCCGATGTGCTGAAGTACGTGCAGGAGAACCTGGCGGCCGACGCCGGGCTCGACATCGAGATCCAGGAGTTCACCGACTACAACCAGCCCAACGCCGCGCTCGCCGAGGGCTCCCTGGACGCCAACTACT
This sequence comes from Nocardiopsis potens DSM 45234, assembly GCF_000341105.1. Lineage (GTDB taxonomy): Bacteria > Actinomycetota > Actinomycetes > Streptosporangiales > Streptosporangiaceae > Nocardiopsis_A > Nocardiopsis_A potens. The sequence continues at coordinate 87,357 of NZ_ANBB01000054.1, read as the reverse complement.
TCCAGACCCGGCCGTTCCTGGACGACTTCCTGGCCAACAACGAGGACGCCGACCTGGTCTACCTGGACGACGTCCACCTGGAGGCGTTCGGGCTCTACTCCCACGACCTGGAGGACGTCGCCGACATCGAGGACGGCGCCAAGATCGGGGTGCCCTCCGACGCGGCCAACATGGGCCGGGCGCTGAAGCTGCTGGAGCAGGAGGGCCTGCTCGAACTGGCCGCCGACGCCGGCGACACCGCCTCGGAGTCCGACATCGAGGAGAACCCCAAGGACCTGGACATCGTGCCCACCGAGGCGGCCCAGCTGCCCCGGTCGCTGCAGGACCTGGACGCCGCGGCGGTCAACGGCAACTACGCCATCGAGGCGGACCTGGCGGCCGAGGCCAACGCCCTGGCCTGGGAGTCCACCGAGGACAACCCGTACGGCAACGGCCTGGTGGTCCGCGGCGAGGACGCCGAGGACGAGGCGGTGACCACCCTGAACGAGCTGCTCCACGGCGACGAGGTCAAGGAGTACATGGAGAAGGAGTGGAAGGGCGTCGTCATCCCGCTCGGCGGCGAGGAGGAGTGACGCCCCGGAGCGCCTGAACCGGGAGCCGTCCGGCGGCCCCGCACCCCGAGCACGGGTGCGGGGCCGCTCGCGTAACGGTCGGGTAACCGGGGCGGCTGCGGGGATTGACGGCGGGGGAGCGGGTGCCGTTCGCTGTATGGGAGCGCTCCCACAGCGGGTGGCGGGAGCCTGCCGGGGGGACACGGACCCTGAGAAGCGAGGCCGAGATGACGAAGCGTTCACCCACGACCCGACCGCGCCCGGCGCCCCGGGCCGCCACCGCGGCCCTCGCCGGCGGCGCGCTGCTGCTCACCGCCGCCTGCGGCGGCGGGGGCGGCGGCGACGGGGAGGTCACCCTCACCATCGACACCTTCGGAGTGATGGGCTACGAGGCGCTCATCGAGCGGTTCGAGGAGGAGCACGGCATCCAGGTGGAGGAGCGCAACGTCACCGACGTCGCCGACTACACCCCCCAGCTGCAGCAGAACATCGCCTCCGGCAGCGGCGCCGGCGACGTGGTCGCCATCGAGGAGGCCAACATCGCCCAGTTCATGCTCCAGAAGGAGGCCTTCGTCGACCTGGCCGAGCACGGCGCCGCCGACCTGGAGGAGAACTTCCTGGACTGGAAGTGGGACCAGGGCACCGCCCCGGACGGCCGGATCGTCGGCCTGGGCACCGACATCGGCGGGCTCGGCATGTGCTACGACACCGAGCTGTTCGCCGAGGCCGGGCTGCCCACCGACCGGGAGGAGGTCGGCGAGCTCTGGCCCACCTGGGACGAGTACGCCGCCACCGGGGAGGAGTTCACCGAGGCCGACACCGGCGCCGCGTTCATGTCCACGATCCAGCCGCTGTTCCGGGTGGTCACCGCCCAGGCCGGCGGGGAGCCGTTCCAGAACACCGAGGGCGACCTGGTCATCGAGGACACCCCGTCCACCCGCGAGGCCTACGACACGGTCACCGGCATGTCCGGCCTCTCCGCGGCGCTGCCCATCTGGTCCGAGGAGTGGAACGCGGCGATCCAGGACAACGCGTTCGCCACCATGCCCTGCCCGGCCTGGATGCTCGGGCACATCGAGAACACCGCCGGCGAGGCCGGCGAGGGCCGCTGGGACGTGGCCGCGGTCCCGGGCGGCGGCGGCAACTGGGGCGGCTCCTTCCTCGCCGTCCCGGCGCAGAGCGAGCACCCGGAGGAGGCGGCCGCACTGGCCGAGTTCCTCACCTCGCCCGAGGGTCAGCTCAGCGCCTGGGAGGAGGCCAACACGCTGCCCTCCTCGCCGGAGGCGCTGGAGTCGGCCGAGGTCACCGAGTTCACCCGGCCCTACTTCAACGACGCGCCGGTCGGCGCGATCTTCGGCGCCACCGCGATGGAGCTGGAGCCGGTCTACTACGGGCCGGACACCCAGGCGGTCGACGACGCGTTCCGCGCCGCGCTGGAATCGGTCGAGCAGGGGCAGGCCACGGCGGACGAGGGCTGGGACACCGCGGTCTCCGGGAGCGAGCGGGCGGCCGGATGACCGCGGCGAGCCGGGCGCCGCAGGACGCGCGGCGCGGCACCGACCGCGCCGCGCGGCTGCGCGCCGCCCTGGACACCAAGGCCGCGCCGTACGCCTTCATCGCCCCGTTCTTCCTGCTCTTCGGCGTCTTCGGGCTGTTCCCGCTGCTCTACACGGCCTGGGTCTCGCTGCACGACTGGAGCCTGATCGGCGGCAACGAGGGCTTCATCGGCCTGGAGAACTACCGGGTCCTGCTCGGCGACGCCAAGTTCTGGAACGCGCTCCTCAACACGCTGGGCATCTTCGCGATCGCGGTCGTCCCGCAGCTGCTGGCGGCGCTGCTGCTGGCCGACGGGCTGAACCGGATCGTCCGGGGGCGCGGGCTGTTCCAGATCGCGCTGATCATCCCCTACGTCACCTCGATCGCGGCGATGGCCATCGTGTTCAGCACCCTGTTCGGCACCGAGTACGGCATGGTCAACCAGGTCCTCGGGGTGTTCGGGATCGACCCGGTGAACTGGCGCGGCGGCCGCCTCTCCTCCTGGGCCGCGATCGCGGTGATGGTGGACTGGCGCTGGACCGGCTACAACACGCTGATCTACCTGGCCGCCATGCAGGCCGTGCCCAAGGACCTCTACGAGGCGGCCGCGCTGGACGGCGCCTCCGCGCTGCGCCGGTTCTGGCGGATCACCGTCCCGATGATGCGGCCCACCATCCTGTTCACCGTCATCATCTCCACCATCGGCCAGATGCAGCTCTTCACCGAGCCCGCGGTCTTCGACACCGGCGGCGCCATGGCCGGCGGCACCCAGGGCCAGTACCAGACCGTGATGATGCTCGTCTTCCAGGAGGCCTTCCGGTACGGCGACTACGGCTACGGCTCCGCGGTCTCCTGGGTGCTCTTCCTGGTCATCGTGGTGCTCGGACTGATCAACGTGCTGCTGACCGGCCGGATCAAGGGGGCCTCATGACCGTCACCGCCGACCGCCCGGCACAGGCGCCCGCGGGCCGGCCGCGCCGCCCGGCGGGCCGGGGCCGCCGACTGCGCCGGCTGCGCGAGCGGGCGCCGCTCACCTACGCGGGGCTGCTGCTCACCGTGCTGCTCTCGCTCTTCCCGCTGTGGTGGATGCTGGTCATCGCCACCCGCACCACCGACGCCGTCGCCCGGTTCCCCCCGGTGCTGCTGCCCGGCGGCGAGTTCGCGGCCAACACCGGGCGGCTGTTCGGCAACGCCGGCGCGCACTTCACCCTGGGGCTGTGGAACTCCTTCGTCGCCTCGGCGACGGTGTCGCTCTCCGTGGTCCTCTTCTGCTCGCTCGCCGGGTTCGCCCTGGCCAAGCTGAGGTTCCCGGGGCGGAACGGGTTCACCGTCGCGGTGGTGGTCACCATGGCCGTCCCGGTCCAGGTGGGCATCATCCCGCTGCTCGTGCTGATGCAGTGGCTGGGCTGGCGCGGCGAGCTGCAGGCCGTCATCGTGCCGTTCCTGGTCAGCGGGTTCGGGGTGTTCATGATGCGGCAGTACGCCGCTCAGGGCGTCCCGGACGAGCTGCTGGAGGCCGCCCGGATCGACGGCTGCTCCACGCTGCGCACCTTCTGGAGCGTGGTGCTGCCGGTGCTGCGCCCGGCCATGGTCGTCCTCGGCCTGCTCACCTTCATGCAGACCTGGAACGAGTTCATCTGGGCCGTCGCAGTGCTGACCCCGGACAACCCCACCGTCCAGTTCTCCATCAACCAGCTCAACGAATCCGCCTACGCCCGGGACTTCTCGCTGATGTTCACCGGCGCGGCCTACGCCACCCTGCCCCTGCTCATCCTGTTCGCCGTCTTCGGCCGACGGCTCGTCGGCCGCATCATGGAAGGTGCCGTCAAGGCGTGACCTCTTCTCCGACTCCTCCCACGCACCCGGCCTCCCCGGCGCACCCCGCCGCCGAGGCCCGGACCAGCACCGACGAAGCCATCGCCCCGGCGGTGTTCCCGCCCGGGTTCCTCTGGGGGGCGGCCACCTCCGCCTTCCAGATCGAGGGCGCGACCGCCGCGGACGGCCGCGGCCCCAGCATCTGGGACGACTTCACCGCCGAACCCGGCCGGATCCTCGGCGGCGACACCGGGGAGCCCGCCGCCGACCACTACCGCCGGTGGCGCGAGGACGTGGCGCTCGTCCGCGAACTCGGCCTGGGCGCCTACCGGTTCTCCATCGCCTGGCCGCGGGTGCAGCCCGCCGGCTCCGGGCCGGCCGACCGGGCCGGCCTGGACTTCTACGACCGGCTGGTGGACGCCCTGCTGGAGGCCGGCGCCGAACCCTGGCCCACCCTCTACCACTGGGACCTGCCCCGGCCGCTCGAGGAGGCCGGCGGCTGGCCGGAGCGGGACACCGCGCTGCGTTTCGCCGAGTACGCCGGCCTGGTCCGCGACGCCCTGGGGGACCGGGTCGCCGCCTGGACCACGATCAACGAGCCGTGGTGCGCGGCGTTCCTCGGCTACGCCGCCGGGGTGCACGCGCCCGGCCGGACCGAGCCGGCCGCGGCCCTGGCCGCCGCCCACCACCTGCTGCTCGGCCACGGGCTGGCCGCCGGGGTGCTGCGCGAGCGGGGTGCCCCGCGGGTCGGCATCGTGCACAACCAGACCGAGCTGCTGCCCTACCGGGCCGAGGTGGCCGACCTGGCCGCGGCCCGCCGGGCCGACGCGGTCCGCAACCGGGTCTTCACCGACCCGCTGCTGCACGGGCGCTACCCCGCCGACCTGGTCGAGGACCTCGCCCCGGTGACCGACTTCGGGTTCGTCCGCGACGGCGACCTGGCGCTCGCCTCCGCCCCGCTGGACCTGCTCGGCGTCAACTTCTACCAGCCGCACCGGGTGGCGGCCTCGGCCGAGGGCATCGACCCGGACCTGCTGGAGTCCGGCGGCGACACCGCGGCGCTGGTCGGCTGCGAGACCGAGGTGCTGGTCCGGCGCGGCCTGGAGACCACCGGCATGGGCTGGGAGGTCGACCCGTCCGGGCTGTACGGGGTGCTCACCCGGCTGGCCGCCGAGGCGCCCGGGCTGCCGCTGTACGTGGTGGAGAACGGCGCCGCCTACCCCGACGAGGTCTCCGCGGACGGCAGGGTGCGCGACCCCGACCGGATCCGCTACCTGGAGGCGCACCTGCGCGCCGTGCACCAGGCGGTGCGGGCCGGAGTACCGGTGCGCGGCTATTTCGTCTGGTCGCTGCTGGACAACTTCGAGTGGGCTTGGGGATACTCCCAGCGGTTCGGACTGGTGCACGTCGACTACGCGACGCAGCACCGCACGGTCAAGGACAGCGGCCGCTGGTACGCGGCGGTCGCGCGCACCGGGACGCTGCCCGGCGCCGGCGGGGGGTGACCCCGGAGGAGAGAGCATGGACGGGGAGCGCAGGCCGACCCTGGAGGCGGTGGCCCGGCACGCCGGGGTCGGCCGGGGCACGGTGTCCCGGGTGATCAACGGCTCCGAGCGGGTCAGCGAACGGACCCGGCAGGCGGTGCAGAGCGCCATCGAGGAGCTGGGCTACGTGCCCAACCGGGCGGCCCGCACCCTGGTCACCCGGCGCACCGACATGGTGGCGCTGGTGGTGTCGGAGTCGGAGGAGCGGCTGTTCGCCCAGCCGTTCTTCGCCGGGATCGTGCGCGGGGTCGCCGGGGTGCTCGCCGAGCGCGGCCTGCAGCTGCTGCTGGCCACCGCGCGCACCGCGGCCGACCACGAGCGGCTCGGCGACTACCTGGTCGGCGGGCACGTGGACGGGGTGCTGCTGGTCTCGCTGCACGCCGACGACCCGCTGCCCGGGCGGCTCACCGCCGCGGGGATCCCGTTCGTGCTGGGCGGCCGCCCGGCGCACCCGGGCGCGGGCGCGGTGCACTACGTCGACATCGACAACGTCGGCGGCGCCGAGCTGGCGGTGCGCCGGCTGGCCGGGACCGGGCGGCGGCGGATCGCCACCGTCGCCGGCCCGGCGGACATGCCCGCCGGCCAGGACCGGCTGGAGGGCTACCGGCGGGCGCTGGAGGAGGCGGGCCTGGAGGCCGACCCGGCGCTGGTGGCGCGGGCCGACTTCAGCCGCGAAGGGGGCGAGCGGGCCATGCGCGGGCTGCTGGAGTCCGCCCCCGACCTGGACGCGGTCTTCGCCGCCTCGGACGACATGGCGCTGGCCGCGCTGCGGGTGCTGCGCGAGGCGGGGCGGCGGGTCCCCGAGGACGTGGCGGTGGTCGGCTACGACGACGCGGACCTCGCCGCCGGCGCCGACCCGCCGCTGACCACGGTGCACCAGCCGACCGAGCGGATGGGCGGGGAGATGGCCCGGCTCCTCGCCGACCGGGCCCTGTCGCGGGCCGCCCCGGAGGGCGTCGTCCTGGAAACCCGGCTGGTGGTCCGCGCGTCGGGTTGACGGCGGCCGGAAACGGCCCCGGTACCTCTGGACTCCCGGTCACAGCGTGTGCAACGCTGGGCACGCTTCCGCCCGCGCCGCACCGCCGTGCCTCGCGCCGGGCGGCGAGACGACGGACTTTCCTGCGGGGGGACGTGCTTATGCCGAGCGGGCCCGGGGGGTCGCCGGGGGAGGGCCTCAGGCCCCACTGCGCCGTCGACCGCTGCCGCTGGTGCGAGCGGGACGACCTGCCCTGCCGGTTCTGCTCCGGAACGGGGCGCTGGTCCCCGCAGCGCCCCGGCGTCGACGGCAACGGGGCCATCGAGTGGGCCCGAGTGGATGAGCAGTGCCGGATGTGCGCCGGCACCGGCCGCGAGCACTCCCCCCTCACCGATCCCCCGGACCCGGCCCCGGCCCCCTCCTCGTCCTCCCCGGGCGAGCTGTAAGCCCGGGCACAGGCCCGGACGAGCTGTAAGCCCGGACGAGCTGTAGGTTCGTCGGTGGGCCCGCCGCAGCGGGCCGCCGAGGAGCGACGACCGGGGGGAGAGCGGGAATGCGCTGGGTCACGTACCTGTCGCCGAGCGGGGGCACCGAGCGGGCCGGGGTGATCGACGACGGGTGCGTCTACGGCCACCCGGGCGGCACCGGCCTGGCCGAACTGCTCGACGCCGACGCCGCGGGGCTGGCGGCCGCGCACGCCGAGGCGCTGGACGCCCCGCTGGAGATCATCGTCGAGTTCGAGACCCGGCTGTGCGTCCCGGTCCGGCCGGACCGGCCGGTGCCCGCCTCCCTGGGCGGCGGCCCGGCGCGGATCGCGCCGGAGCTGGTGCACGGCACCGACGACGGCGCGCCGTTGCCGCCCGGAGCCGAGGGGCTGACCGCCTCGGTGGGCGCGGCGGAGCTGCACGGCGCCTCCGGCCGGCTGCTCGGCCGCACCGCGGCCTGCCTGTGGTGCACCCCGGACGGCACCCCCGTCCGGCTCAGCACCGGCCCGGCCGTGGTCACCCCGGACGAGCAGGGACCCGGCCCGGTCCGGGTCACCGCCGAAGCGGACGGGACCGTACTGGCCACCGCCGAACTCCCCGCGGACGGCTCCTGGGCGGACCCCGGCGAGCCCCTCTCCGCCGCACTCCCGGCCACCACCCGCCTACTGGAACCCGGCGAAGAACTCTTCGTGGACGCCGGCCCCCTCGGCGAATTCGAAATCCGCGTCGGCGCCGAAGCCTGACCCGCCCTCAGGCACGACACCCCACGGGGCCGGGATCCGAACCGGCCGCAAGGCCAGGAGCGGGACCGGCCGCTCGGTCGGGCGCGGTGCCTCACGGGGCTGCGGTTCAGCCGGGCGGCGACGGTGCAGGTAGGGCCGGTGCCGGGCACCTCACCCGGGTGCGGCGCCTCGCGGAGCGAAGGTCAAGACGGGCGGCGACGGCGGGGGTAGGGGCGGGGTGCGGGTGGTCGCCCGGGCGCGGCGTCTCGCGGGGCGGGGGTTCAAGCGGGCGGCGACGGCAGCGGTAAGGGCAGGGCGCAGCCGGTCACCCGAGTGCGGCGTCTCGCGGGGTCGGGGTTCAAGCGGGCGGCGAAGGCGGCGGTGGGGACCGGCTGGTCGGTCCGGTGCGGCGCCCCACGGGGCGGAGGTTCAGGCAGGCGGCGAAGGCAGGAGGGCGTGCCGGCCGGTCGGTCCGGCGCGGCACCCCGCGAGGCGAAGGTCAAGACGGGCGGCGACGGCGGAGGTAGGGGCGGGGCGGAGGTGGTCGCCCGGGTACCGGGCCCCACGGGGTCGGGGTTCAGGCCGGCGGCGAGGGCGGGGGCGGGCCGGGCGCCGCGTTCACCGGCCGGGCCCGGCGCGCGTGCTCCCGGCGAGGGGAGGCGGCGCCCCGGCGGCGCGGGCCGGCCCGCGCCCGCCAGGGGGCCTTATCCCTATATGCCCGGTTTGCGGCGGGGATTGAGTGGGGGCGGGGGTGCCCTGCGCACCTCCGCAGCACCCCGATTACATCTACCAGCGAGTAGTGAACCTCGAGGGCCCCACTGCCCCCTCTCTGGTTACCCAGAGTGGCCAACCGAGGGGACGAATACGACATCTCACCCCTGCGCCCACCCTTCCCGGGTTCCGGCCCCCTAGTTTGCGGCCTTGCGGGCGGCTCGAACCCCCGATCACCGGCCTGACCGGGGCCATTCGGGCCTCCCGGGGGCCGATCCGGCCCGGGATGCGCGCCCGGGAATCACCGAGGTGCTCTCGCGGTGCGCAGGGCGCCCCACCCAACCATCACCCTGCGTATTCGTCCAGGTCAGAGAAGTGCAGTGGTTTCAAGGGCGGCCGGCCACGCCGCCCGGGCGACGCGGGCACGGCGAACCCGCCCCCTGCCCCACCACTGCCGCCCCCACCCGCTCTGCCGCACCCGACCGACCAGCCGGTGCCCACCGCCGCCTTCGCTGCCCGCTTGAACCCCCGCCCCGTGGGGCCCGACGCCCGGGCGACCACCTGCACCCCGCCCCTGCCTACGCCGTCGCCGCCCGTCTTGACCCTTGCTCTGCGGGGTGCCGCGCCCGACCGACCGGCCGGCGGGCCCCCTCCCCGCTGTCGCCGCCGGCCTGAACCCCGGCCCTGCGGGGCGCCGCGCCCGGCCACGTTCCACCTTCGCCGTTGCCGCCGGTTCGAACACCCGCTTCACGAGGGGCCGCGCTCGGAGGATCGCCTTCGCTTCGAGTGGCCCTCTCCGATTCCGGGGCCGGGGCGGTGGGGGATCTGCGGTGCCGAGTACGCTCGTCCGGTCGCCCGCCTTCCGAGGGCGGCATCGGTCCCGGGGGAGGGGCGGATCCGCCCGGATCCGCCCGTGCCGGGGCCGCCGTACGACTGTGATGGAGGCGTCATGGCGGCTCGGATGAGGCTGTCCGCGATCACCCTCGACTGCGCCGACCCCGAGGCACTGGCCGAGTTCTACCGGCGCGCCACCGGGATGGAACCGCATCCCCGGTCGAACGCGGACTTCGCCGGCCTGGTCCGCGAAGACGGGCTCTTCATCGGCTTCCAGCGGGTCGAGGGCTACCGGGCGCCGGACTGGCCGGAGCAGACCGTGCCGCAGCAGGCCCACTTCGACTTCGACGTCGACGACTTGGAGGAGGCGAGGGCCCTGCTGCTGGAACTGGGGGCGGCCGAGCCGGAGCGGCAGCCGGGCGGGGACACCTGGCGGGTCTTCACCGATCCGGCGGGGCACCCCTTCTGCGTGGTCGAGCGCTCCGCCTGAGCGGGGGCGCAGCGCAGGTCCGCTCCAGGGTGCCCCGAGGCCGGCTCCGGGGCGGCGCGGGGCGGTGGTCATCCGCTGCCGGGGCGGAACTCCCAGTGCCAGGGCTCGAAGCCGTCGCGGGCCCAGGGCGGGTTGTGCCAGCCGTGCTCCCCGGCGGCGGCCAGCATCCAGCGGTGCTCGGCGGAGTCCTCTCGCTCGACGCCGCCGCACAGGTCGACCGCGAGGCCCAGGCCGTGGGTGCTGGTGCCGGGGTCGGCGGCCATGCCGGGCTCCATCTCGGTGAAGAGCCGGACCTGCTCGTCGAGCGGCCGGTAGGAGTCGGTCACGCACATCGGGCGGCCGAACCGCTCCCGGTAGGCGGTGTCCAGGCGGTCGAACGCGGCGGCGGCGTCGGCGCGCAGCGCCTCCCCGGGCTGGGCGAGCGGGCACAGCTCCGAGGCGGGGATGCGGCCGTTGGACCGCTGCCCGGCGGGCGGGGCGGCGGAGCAGGGGCCGTCCCCGGACCAGGGCACGGGCGGAGTCGCGGCGGGGGGCTCGGACGGGGTCCCGGGGTCCGCGCCGGAGTCTCCGGCGGAGCCCCCGTCAGAGCCCCCGCCGGGGGTGCCGTCGCCGGCGCCCCCCGGGGTTCCGGTTCCGCCGCTCTCGCCGCTCTCGTTGGTCCCGCCGGTCCCGTCGTCCGTGGTCGGGGGGTGCTCGCCGGGGGAGGCCCCGGTTCCGGAGCCGCCGGGGACGGGGGGCTCGGACTGCTCAGGGCCGGAGCCCTCGGGGTGGGTGTGCGGGGCGTCGTCCTGGCCGCCGTCCTTCGGGCCGTCGGCGGATCCGCCGCCCTGCTCCGCACCGCTGCCGCTTGCTCCGGCTTCGCCCGCGCCGCCCGCACCCGTGCCGCCCGAGGCGCCTCCGCCGGAGCCGTGCATTGCGGCGTCCAGCTCGGACTGCTCGGCGATCAGGGCGGACAGCTCATCGCGCCGGGAGTCCAGTGCCGTCGCGGCGTCCTCCTTGGCCCGGCGTGCGGCGGCGGTCGCGTCCTGCTGCTCGGTGAGGGCGTCCTCGGCGTACCCGTTCAGGGTGCCGGTGGCCGAGGCGGCCGCCTCGGCGCGGTCCAGGGCGCCCCGGCGATGCTCGGAGAGCAGGGTCAGGAAGGAGCTGCGGTCCAGCGCCTCCTGCGGGCCGCGGGCGTCGGTCCAGGCGACCATCGGCCCGGTGTCCACGCCCATGTAGGCCGCGGCGGCCTGGCCGGCGGCGGCCCGGCGGACCTCGCCGTGCCGGTCGGCGGCCCGGTCGGCGGCGCGCCGCGCCGCCCGGTAGGCGTCCTCGGCCTCCTCCAGCCGCTCGGCCTCGGCGAAGTAGTCGGCGACCGCCTGCTCGCCCTCCTCGTACAGGGCGTCGACCTCGGTGCGGAGCTCGGCGAGGCGGACCTGGAGCGCGGCGGGGTCCGAGGCGGGGTCCGCGGCGGCGCCGTGCGGCGGTGCGGCCCCGGCGCACACTCCGGCGGCCAGGACCGGCCCCAGTAGGGCGGCGAACCTGCGCGGGACGAGACGATCCGACCTGACTTCGCGCGGAACCACTGACACACCCCCAGGGAACACGTGCCTCAGATGACACATTGTCACGTCCCTGTCACCGGTTCACAGGTATCTGCGGGTGTGTTCGAAAAGTTATCGGAAGGATCGGTCGTGCCGGAATCGCCCGTGTGGCCAGGGAAGTCGTCATGTCCGGTATGGGGGTGTCCGACGGACCGAATCGAAATCCCCTGCGCGCGCGGGGGCGGTGCCGGAGGCGGGGGAGGTGACGTCCGGGGCCGAATTGGTAGTCTGTGCTCTCCAAGTGCGCCATTTCAGGTTTTGGCGCGCGACGCCTCTTCCCCTCATGAGGCGGGCCCGCTGCGGCAGCCCCACGTACCGCCATGCGCGCCCAGTCGTGTCCGATCGGCCCGCGGTCCCATCGGCGCCTCCGTACCAGCGGCCGCCGGCCGTCACACATGAGGGCAGCGTCCATTCACACGAGGCGGTGAACGAAAGGTTGCGAGGGTCCGTGTCGACACGTGCGGCGAGAAGCAAGGCCGACGCCCCGCAGAAGGAGCCCCTGGAGGACAGCGGGCAGGGGCGGCGCCGGCGGTGGTCACCGCGGAACTGGCGGGTGCGCTCCCGGCTGTTCGCGCTGATCGCCATCCCCACGGTCGCCGCCCTCGTGCTGGGCGGCCTGCGGGTGGGCAGCAACATCGGCGAGGCCGTCACCCACGACCACATCCAGAACATGGCGATCCTGGGCCAGGACATCGTCGACCTCACCTATGAGCTCGGCAAGGAGCGCCAGGCGGCGGCGCTCTACATCGCCGACGCCCGCAACCCCGAGGACCGCGACCCCGACCTCCTGGTGGGCCTGGAAGACCAGATCAAGGCCACCAAGCGCGCGCAGTCCGAGGTCGACAACCGCCTCGCCGAGCTCGGCGACCTGGGCGGCGGCACCTCCGAGGAGCGCCGCAAGCGGATGGTCTCCTCGCTGGACGGCCTGGACGGCATCCGTGACGAGGTGACCGGCACCGCGCTGACCGTGCTGCCCGCCGCCACCAAGTACCGCCAGGTGGTCAACACCCTCAACGAGTTCGGCGCGACCATCGGCGAGGGCACCGACAACGCCGAGCTGCAGGAGAGCGTCCGCGCGCTCAGCTCGCTCAACAAGGCGCGCGAGCACCTCTCCTTCGAGTCGGCGCTGATGATGCACGTGCTGACCCGCGACTCGATGTCCGGCGGTGTCCAGGAGGCCATCCAGAACACCCGCTCGCGCTACGAGAACGAGGTGCAGAACTTCACCTCGAGCGCCACCGCCGAGCAGCGGCAGACCTACGAGTCGACGTTCACCGGGCTCGAGGTCAGCCAGATGACCACGGTGCGCCAGCGGGTGCTGATGCGCGCCGACAACGAGACCCGGCTGGCCGGCGCCAAGGGGATCGACACCGCCGCCGGCTACACCAAGGTCGCCGAGGCCTCGCTGGGGCTGGCGCACGAGGCCGACTCCAAGGTCGCGGGCATGGTCGCCGACGAGGCCGACCAGCTGCGCAAGGACGCCCTGCTGGCCGCGGTGCTCGACTCGGTCGTGGTGCTCCTGGTGATCATCGCGACCTTCGTGGTCACCAGCATGGTGATCCGCTCGCTGCTGCGCCCGCTGCGCCGCCTGCGCGAGGGCGCGCTCCGCGTCGCCGACCGGGACCTGCCCGACTCCATCAGCCGGATGAAGGACACCACCACCACGCCCGACCAGGTGGAGGTCGTCCCGATCGACGTGGGCACCCGGGACGAGATCAGCGAGGTCGCGACCTCCTTCGACCAGGTCCACCGGGTCGCGATGCGGCTGGCCTCGGAGGAGGCCGCGCTGCGCTCCAACGTCAACGCGATGTTCGTCAACCTGTCCCGGCGCAGCCAGACCCTGGTCGAGCGGCAGCTGCGGCTCATCGACGGCCTGGAGCAGAGCGAGCAGGACTCCGAGCGCCTCTCCGACCTGTTCCAGCTCGACCACCTGGCCACCCGCATGCGGCGCAACGCGGAGAACCTGCTGGTCCTCTCCGGCCAGGACAACACCCGCAAGTGGGCCCAGCCGGTCCCGCTGGTCGACGTGCTGCGCGGCGCGGTCTCCGAGGTCGAGCAGTACGAGCGGGTCAACGTCCGCGCCCCCTCGGACGTGTCGGTGCTGGGCCGCCCGGTCAACGACGTCATCCACCTCGTCGCCGAGCTGGTGGAGAACGCCACCGCGTTCTCCTCGCACGACTCGCACGTGTCGGTCACCGCCCGGGTCGGCGACGACGGCGGCGCCCGGGTGGAGGTCACCGACTCCGGCATCGGCATGCCGCCGGAGGAGATCGACGCGGTCAACCGCCGCCTCGCCGAGCCGCCCGTGATCGACGTCGCGGTCTCCCGCCGGATGGGCCTGTTCGTGGTCAGCCGGCTGGCCGCCCGGCACGGCATCCGGGTGCACCTGGCCGAGGCCCGCAACGGCGGCGGCGTCACCGCCGTCGCCGACCTCCCGGCCGACCTGCTGATCACCCCGGTCGAGCCGTCCCGCGCCCTGGAGGCGGGGGGCGTGCCGGACACCTACGCCCAGGCGCAGGAGGCCTTCGCCGCCTCCCCCGCGCCGAGCGAGCCGGACGACGGCTGGGGCCGCGGCTCCTACGCCGCCGACGCGGGCTCCCCCGGGGCGGACGCCGGCGCCTACCCCGGCGAGCAGCTGCCCAAGCGCCAGCCCGGCAGCCACCGGTCCGACCAGGGCGGCGGGGGCTCCGAGCACCCGCCGAGCGGGGAGGACCTGTGGCAGGCCGCGGGCTGGAGCGACCGCCCGCTCCCCGAGCGGCCCGCCCCGGAGCCCCCGGCCTCCCCGGCCCCCGAGCCGCCGGCCGCGCCGAACCGCCCGGCCGCCCCGGACCAGCAGGTCAGCCGCTCCGCCGGGTCGCTGTTCGAGCCGCGGCAGACCGGCTCCTTCCCGGCGGTCCCGGAGAGCGCTCCGGAGCCCGCGGCCGACCCCTTCGCGGGGAGCGGTTCCGGTTCCTTCGCCGGGAGCGGTTCCGCCTCCTCCGCATGGAGCGACGCGGACGCCCTCCGCCCGGCCGACCGGGCCGACGGTCCCGCCGCCCACGAGTCGAACGGCTTCGCCAACGGGTTCCTCGGCGCGGACGGCACCGGTGCAGAGGACCGCTCCGCCGGCGGCGCCCGGGACGACTCCCCGGCCCCCGCGGCCGGAGCCTGGCCGCAGGAGCGGGCCTCCGAGCCGGAGGCCCCGCGCGAGGAGCCGCCGGCGGCCCCCCGGACCGGCCAGTGGTGGCAGGAGCCGTCCGGGACCGCCGAGCAGCGGCCTGCGGAGCCCGAGCCCCGCGAGGGCTACGGCTCGACGGCCTACCTGTCCCGCCGCTACGGCCGGGGCCAGGCCCCCGGGCAGAACACGGTGGTCCCGCCGTCGCCGGAGTCCGGCTCGGAGGCGCTGCCGATCTTCGACGCGATCGAGTCCAACTGGTTCAAGCGGCGCACCTCGGGCCCGGAGACCGGGCCGATCCCGACCGACCCGGCGCCCGCTCCCGCCCCCGCCGCCCCGCAGGCCCCGCCGGCGGCCCCCGCCGCCCCGGCGGAGGCTCCGCGGTCCCAGGAGGGCGCCTCGCAGCCCCCGGCCGCCCCGCAGCAGAACGGGGAGGCCCGGAACGGGCGGAGCGAGGACGGCTGGCGCTCCGATTCCGACCGCGGCTGGAAGGCGGCGCGCAGCGCGGCCGAGCCGATCGCCGGGGGGCTGACCGAGTCGGGGTTGCCAAAACGTGTCCCTAAGGCAAACCTTGTTCCGGGCACCGCACCGCAGCCGGAGAACTTCCGGCAGATGCCGAGCCGCTCGGCCGACCGGGTACGCAACCGGTTCTCCGGCTTCCAGCGGGGCGTCCGGGAGGGCCGCAACCAGACCGGCGACTTCAGCCGGGAGGGCGGCGGCGAGGACCGGTACCCGGAGGAGCGGTAGAGTTCATGCCCGCGTCGGCACGGCGCCCGCGCCCGGTGAACCGCCAGGGGCGCCGGACAACAGGAAAGCGCGATGAAATAGCATCATCCGCACTTCTAGCGACATACAGCACCATAAAGTCACTACCGACGAAGGTCCGGCCCGCCGGACGCCCCGACCAGGGCGCGGGCCGGGATGAACAGGAGCGCAGGCGATGAATCAACCGGTGAACGAGCTGAACTGGCTGATCACTGACTTTGCCAACCGAGTGCCGGATGTCGCGCACGCGATCGTGGTCTCCTCGGACGGCCTGCCGCTCGCTTCGTCGGAGGGCTTCCCCGCGGACCGGGCCGACCAGCTCGCCGCGATCGCCTCGGGGCTGTCCAGCCTCACCCAGGGGGCGGCCCGGGTCTTCGAGGGCGGCGCCGTCGCGCAGACCGTCGTCGAGATGGAGCGCGGCCTGATGCTCATCATGGCCATCAGCGACGGGTCGTGCCTGGCGGTGCTCGCCGCGGCCGAGTGCGATCTGGGTCTGGTGGCCTACGAGATGACCCTCCTGGTCGAACGGGCAGGAAGGGCGCTCACGCCCGCAAAGCGGACATCGGACATGCACTGATCCACCACACCTGATCCATCACCGACAGGAGGAAAGTGGTGGCACCTCACAGCAGAGATGCCGGGAGCGCCTCGTGGTTCGGGCAGCGTCCGGCCGGCCCGCAGCCGGCGGCGCCCCCGCCCCCGAGCGGCGGGGAGCTCCCACGCCCCGCCCAGCAACAAGCCGACCAACCGACCCGGCCCCCGGCGAGCAACTCCCCCAGCTCGCTGGTCCGGCCGTACGCCGTGACGCGGGGGCGGACCAAGCCGAAGGCCCAGCTCCCGCTGGAGGCGCTGATCTCGGCGACCGCGACCGCACGCAACGAGATGGGGGCCCTGACCCCGGAGTGTCAGGCGATCAGCGACCTGTGCCGGGAATGGCGCTCGGTGGCCGAGATCAGTGCACTGCTGCGGATTCCGCTCGGTGTCGCCCGCGTCCTCGTGGCCGACATGTCCGAGCAGGGGCTGGTGCAGATCCGATCCTCGCTCGACACCGACAGCCGCCCCAACGCCAACCTGCTTGAAAGGGTGCTCAGTGGACTTCGCAAGCTCTAGCCCGGCCGAGGAGGGCGGTGCTGCGGCGAGCGCGATGACGTCGGTCAAGATCGTCGTCGCCGGCGGCTTCGGCGTCGGCAAGACGACGTTCGTCGGCTCGGTGTCGGAGATCGTGCCGCTGACCACCGAAGCGGTGATGACCAGCGCCAGCGTCGGTGTCGACGACCTCGCCAAGACGCCGGACAAGCAGACCACCACGGTCGCGATGGACTTCGGCCGCGTCTCCCTCGACTCGGACCTGATCCTGTACCTGTTCGGCACCCCGGGCCAGCACCGGTTCTGGTTCATGTGGGACGACCTGGTCAAGGGCGCCATCGGCGCGGTCGTGCTGGTGGACACCCGCCGGCTCGCCGACTGCTTCCCCGCCATCGACTACTTCGAAGAGGCCCGGCTGCCCTTCGTGGTGGGGATCAACGGGTTCGACGGCTACTACCCGCACGCCGCCGAGGAGGTGCGCGACGCGCTGACGCTCAGCCCGGAGATCCCGATCGTCCAGGTCGACGCGCGCGACCGGGCCTCCACCAAGGCGACCCTGATCACCCTGGTGGAGCACGCCATCACCGTCGGCGACCGCGGCGGTGCGGGCCAGCCCACCTCCACCGGAGGCCAGGGCTCCTGGCGCTGACGGCGGCCCCGCCCCCGGGAGCGGGGGCCGCCGCGCGTCAGTCCCGCCGGTCCAGCGCCACCGCGCGCACCGGCGCGCCGTCGCCGGAGGCGAGCCGGATCGGGAAGGCGCAGAACCACGGGTCGGCGAAGTCGATCCGGTCCAGCCGGCACAGGTTCTCGATGATCGTCCCGCCGGCGCCGAGCACCGCGTGGTGCGCGGACCAGTCGTCGGCCTCGACGCCCCCGTAGGGCGTCTGGTCCGGGCTGAGCGTGTCCACGCCCAGCGTGCGCACCCCGCGCTCCACCAGGGCGCGGGCGGTCTCCGCGGCCAGGTAGGGGTGGTCGTGGTAGCGCTCGGTGCCGTAGTACCGGTCCCAGCCGGTGCGCACCAGCACCGCGGCGCCGGGGACCAGCAGGTCGGCCCAGGGCTCCAGGGCCTCGGGGCCGATCGCGGTGCGCGGTCCCAGCCCGGTCGCGTCCACCACCACCGCCGGGCCGGTGAACAGCTCCAGCGGCAGCTCGTCCAGGCGCGGGCCGTCCGCCAGGAAGTGGTACGGGGCGTCGGCGTGCGTCCCGGTGTGCGACCCCATCCGGACCCGCACCGAGTTGTAGCCGTCCGCGGCCAGACCGCACGCCGGCGAGATCTCCGGCGGCTCGTCCCCCGGGTAGACCTGGGTCTGCGGCCCGATCGGGTGGCTCAGGTCCACGATTCGCCCCACGGCCATCCGCATCCTCCCCCTCCTCCGATGATCTTGGTGTTGCGGGGGTGTCAAAGCGCTCTGATACCCCCGCAATGTCAAGATCATCGCGCACCGGAGGGGATGCGCCGCCGCCCGGCAGGGGGCACCATGGCAGACGATGACTTCTGATCCCGAACCCGGCCCCGGGCGCCCGGCCGAGCCCGGCGCCAACGCGATGACCGACCGCTTCCGCCGGGTCGGCGAGCGCATCCTCGACGCCCTGCTGGAGGACGACCCGGAGTGGGCGTCGCAGCTGGGCGACGCCCGCTTCGCCGACCGGCTCACCGACCGCTCCGAAGAGGCCGACGCCGCCCGCGCCGGACTGCTCGCCGACGCACTGGGCGCCCTCGACGAGATCGACGACACCCTGCTGCCGCCGGACGACCGGGTCGACCTGGAGACGCTGCGCCTGCGGGTCAGCGCCGACCTGTGGCGCGACACCGAGCTGCGCCCGCACACCTGGGACCCGCTGGCCTCGCTCCCCGGCGAGGCCTTCGACCTGCTCATCGAGCGGGACGGCACGCCGCCCGCCGACCGGCTCACCGCGCTGGCCGGGCGCTGCGCCGAACTCCCCGGCCGGCTGGAGACCGCGCGGGCCCGGCTCGGCTCCGGCCCGGGCATGCCCCGGGTGCACGCGGAGACCGCCGCCGCCCGCGCCCGCGGGCTGGCCGGGATGCTGGCCCGGCTGGAGGAGGCGCCCGGCGCCCCGCTGGAGCGCGAGCCGGCGCTGCGCGGCCGGGTCGAGGCGGCGCGCGACGAGGCCGCCGCCGCGCTGCTCGGGCACGCGGTGTGGCTGTCGGACCGGGCCGAGGCGGCCGACGCCGACCCGAGGCTGGGCGAGCGCGGCTACGCCGCCCGCCTCTGGTACGAGCTGGACTGCGAGATCACCCCGGACACCCTGCTGGTCCGCGCGGAGAGCGACCTGATCGCGCTGGAGGAGCGGATCGCCGAGCTGGCCGCCGAGCACGAGGGCCGGCCCCGGCGGCCCGGCCAGGCCCGCGAGGTGCTGGACCGGATCGCGGCGGAGCGCGCCACCGGCCCCGGCACCGGCCGCGACGTGCGCGCCGTCTGCGAGGAGGCGCTGGAGCACCTGCGCGCCCGGGTCCCCGAGGCCGGCATCGCCACCGTCCCGGAGCTGCCGGTGCGGGTGGCGCCGATGCCCGAGTCGCGGCGCGGCGCCGCGGCCGGCTACTGCGACCCGCCCGGCCCGCTGGCCCCGCGCACCGGCGAGGCGACCGTGGTCGCGGTCGCGCCGCCGCCGGACGACTGGCCGGAGGAGCGCAGGCGCTCCTTCCACCGGGAGTACAGCGTCCCGATGCTGCGCGAGTTCATGGCGCACGAGGCGCTGCCCGGCCACGCCCTGCAGCTGGCGCACGCCGCCGGCCGCACCGGCGGCGGCACCCGGATCCGCCTGGCGCTGCGCAGCGGCCCGTTCGTGGAGGGCTGGGCGCTGCACGCCGAGACCCTGCTCGCCGAGGAGGGCTGGGGCCTGCCGGAGCGCGAGGAGCGGGAGGTCCGGCTGATGAACCTGAAGATGCGGCTGCGCGCCGCGGTCAACGCGGTGCTGGACGTCCGGGTGCACGCGCACGGCATGACCGAGGGGGAGGCGATGCGGCTGCTGGTGGAGCGCGGCCACTGCGAGGAGGCCGAGGCGGCCGGCAAGTGGCGCCGAGCGCTGCTCACCAGCGGACAGCTCGCCACCTACCAGGTGGGCCACGCCGAGGTCGCCGCGCTCGCCGCCGACCTGGCCGCCGCCCGCCCCGGCACGCCGCGGGTCCGGCTGGGCGACGCCCTGCTCTCCCACGGCTGCCCGGCCCCGCGCCACCTGCGCACCCTGCTGGGGCTGTAGCCCGGGGCCGCACCGCCGCCCGCCTGCTCCGGGGCCCGGCCCGCCCCGAGGAGGGGGCGGAGGCCCGGGGAAGAACCGGGCCCCCGCACTCCGCGCCGCGGAGTGCGGGGGCCGCAGGGGCGTTCCGGTGCCGCAGGCCTCCGGGGCGCCGCGCCGCTCCGGGAGCGGCCGCGGGCCGGCCCGCGGCGGAGCGGGGGCGGGGTCCCCGCTAGGCGACCGCGTTCATGCACCATACGATCCACGGCAGCCCGACCAGGTCGATCAGGACCGCGCCGGCCAGCGGGACGACCAGGAAGGCCTTCTCCGAGCGCACCCCGAACCGCTGGTTGAAGGCGTTCATGTTGGCCATGGCGTTGGGCGTGCCGCCCAGGCCGTGGCCGATCATGCCGGCCGCCATGGTCGCGGCGTCGTAGCCCCGGCCCAGCAGCCGGAAGACCACGAACACCACGAACACCACGATCACCAGGACCTGCACCGCGAGGATGGCGATCAGCGGCAGCGCCAGCGCGTACAGCTCCCAGATCTTCAGGCTCATCATCGCCATGGTCAGGAAGAAGCCCAGGGTCAGCGAGGAGACCACCTCGATCGCGCCGGTGTCCAGCCGGACCAGGCGGAACCGGTCGTTGAGGTTGCGCACCACCACCGCGACGGCCATCGCGCCGACGTAGTCCGGCAGCACGAACCCGGTCGCGGCGCTGAACCACTTGCCCAGCGCGATCCCGGCGACCATGATCACGCCGATCAGCGCGGCGGTGGGCAGCAGCTGGGCGTACCCGGCGGCCTCGGCGGGGGAGCGGCCCTTCTCCGCGCCGGCGGAGCCCTCCGCACCGGCGGAGCCGCCCGCGGAGGGGCTCCCGCCGTCCGCGCCGACCGGGACCGGGGCGGAGGCCGCGGCGGGGACCGCCACCCGGTACCGCTTGACCAGCCAGCCGGCCAGCGGGCCGCCCAGCAGGCTCCCCGCGACCAGGCCGAAGGTGGCCGAGGCGACGGCGACCGCGGTCGCGCCGGCGGCGCCCATCCCCTCGGCGGTGGGCCCGAACGCGGCGGCGGCGCCGTGCCCGCCCTCCAGGCTCACCGCGCCGGCCATGACGCCCAGCAGCGGGTCCACCCCGAGCAGCTCGGCCATGCCGATCCCCACCGCGTTCTGCGCGACCGCCAGCGTCCAGCAGGCCAGCAGGTAGACGACGAGCAGCCGGCCGCCCTTGCGGAGCAGCGACAGGCTCCCGGACAGGCCCACCGTGGTGAAGAACGCGATCATCGCGGGCGCCTGCAGCGAGGTGTCGAACTCCACCGTCGCGGTACCGGTCTCGCGCAGCGCCAGCAGGATCAGGGCGAAGGCGAAGCCGCCGATCACCGGGCCGGGGATGCTGAACCGCTCCAGGAAGCCGATCCGGCGCCGGGCGGCCTCGCCGAGCAGCAGCAGGACCCCGGCCAGGGCCGAGCTCTGCACCAGGTCCAGGCTGAGTTCGAGGTTCATGCCGGGCACCGCCCGGTGACCGCGCGGTCGATCATCCGGGCCGCGACGCGGGCGGTGCGGCCGTCGGCGTCCAGGGACGGGTTGAGCTCGGCCACGTCGAACAGGGCGAGCCGGCCGGAGGCGGCGACGGTCTCGACGACCGCCTGGACCACCTCGGGGGCCACGCCGAGGGCGGCCGGGGCGCTCACCCCCGGGGCCACCCAGGCGGGCAGCACGTCCAGGTCCAGGGTGAGGTAGACGTCGTCCACCGACGCGGTGAAGGCGCGGACGAAGTCCAGCACCTTCTCCAGCGCGAGCGGGGAGCACTCGTCGTCGGTCAGGTACTCCGCGCCCAGCTCCGCGGCGCGGTCGAAGAGCGCGCCGGTGTTGGCGGTCCGGGAGATCCCCACCGCCGCGTAGCGGAAGTCCCGGCCCCGGGCCCGCTCGTCCCGGGCGATCTGCAGGAACCCGGTGCCGGAGGTGGGCACCGGCTCCTCGCGCAGGTCGAAGTGGGCGTCCAGGTTGAGCACGCCCAGGGTGCGCTCCCGGTCCGGGCCCAGGCCGGAGTCGAGCCCGAGGTAGCTGGCGTAGGCGACCTCGTGGCCGCCGCCGAGCACGACGGGGAAGTGGCCGCCGGCCATCGCGCCGGCGACGGCCTCGCCCAGCGCCCGCTGCCCGGCCTCCAGGTCGCCGTCGTCGACGCGCACGTCGCCGCCGTCGTAGAGCGGGGCGGGGGAGTGCAGGGCCAGCGGGGCCAGGGCGCGGCGCAGCGCGCCCGGGCCCTCGGCGGCGCCGGTGCGCCCCTTGTTCCGCCGGACGCCCTCGTCGCTGGCGAAGCCGATGAGCGCGGTGCCGGGCTCCGCGGCGCCGGCCAGCGGCCGCACCGCGCCGTGCCAGCGCAGGTGCTCGGGGCCGGGGCCGTCGTCGCGGCCGGTCCACTGGGGGGGATCCACCCTGATCAAATCGTTCCTCCACTGAGGTCGCGGGCCGCCTCCCTGACGAGGCGGACGTAGTGCGGGCGGCGCTGCGCGGTGTGCGCGGCGGGGGCCATCAGCGTGACGGTGCCGACCAGGGCGCCCCCGGCGTCCAGGACCGGCGAGCTGGCGCCCCACACGCCCTGGTCCAGGGCGCTCTCGCTGACCGCCACGGCCTGCCGGCGCACCTCGGCGTGCTCGGCCTCCAGCTCGCGGACCCGGCCCGGGGGCAGCCCGTAGGCGGAGTAGACCGCCTCGCGCCGTGCCTCGGGCAGGTGCGCCAGGAGCGCCTGGGCGGTGGCGCCGCGCAGCAGGGGCTGGGTGGCGCCGCGGGTGTAGCAGCAGCGCAGCACCCTGGACCCCTCGACGGAGTCCACGCACAGGGCCTCGGTGCCGACCGGGACCATGAAGGCGGCGAGCTCGCCGGACTCCCGGGAGAGCCGGGCCAGCCGCGGGCCGATGGCGGTGCGCTCCAGCGCGCCGGTGCGGTACCGCTCGGCGAACTGGACCGCGACCGGCCCGGCGGCGTAGCCGTCCGGTCGGCGCCGGACGAAACCGGAGGCGGTGAGCCGGTCCAGCAGCCGGTAGACGGTGCTCTGCGGTATCCCGGCTGCCTCGCTGATCCGCGCGGCGGTCAGCGACTCCTCGCGGGCGAAGAGCAGCAGGACGCGGAGCAGCCGGTCGGTGGTGCGCCCGTCGTTCCCGCCGCGTGCGGTCGCGGCCATGGCCCCTCCCCTCCCGGTCCGCTCGGCCCCGGACGCCCGGGGCCGGGTCACTCTACGAACCGGACGACCTGCAAGAAAAGGGTGAATTCTCGCCTGGTGGGAATGGTAGCCGCGCAGGTCGGGCGGGTCGGATTTATCCGCTGCTTATCCGCGGGCCACTAGCCTCTCCGCGCCCCGTGCCCGTAATCCATGACCGGAGCTGTCCCCCTAATGGCAACCGACCTCATCATCGGCTTCCTCACCCTGACCGTGCTGGAGATCGTCCTCGGGATCGACAACCTGGTCTTCATCTCGATCCTCGCCGACAAGCTCCCCGCCCACCAGCGGGACAAGGCCCGGCGGATGGGCATCGGGCTGGCGCTGATCAGCCGGCTGGCGCTGCTCGCCTCGATCACCTGGATCATGAAGCTGACCACGCCGCTGTTCACCCTCTTCGGGCACGACTTCTCCGGCCAGTCGCTGATCCTGCTCATCGGCGGCCTCTTCCTGATCGGCAAGGCCACCTTCGAGATCCACGAGAGCCTGGAGGGCGAGGAGGGCCACGCCGGATCCAAGGTCCGGGCCGCCTTCGGCGCCGTGCTGCTCCAGATCGTCGCCCTCGACCTGGTCTTCTCCCTGGACTCGGTGATCACCGCGGTCGGCATGATCGGCGACAAGCCCGGCGGCATCTGGGTGATGGTCGCCGCGGTGGTGATCGCCGTGGTGGTGATGCTGGTCGCCTCCGGTCCGCTGGCCCGGTTCGTGCAGACCCACCCCACCGTCAAGATGCTCGCCCTGGCGTTCCTGCTGCTGATCGGCACCACCCTGGTCGCCGACGGCCTCGGCTTCCACGTGCCCAAGGGCTACATCTACACCGCCATGGGCTTCTCGCTCCTGGTGGAGGTGCTCAACCTCCTCGCCAAGCGGAAGAAGTCCGCCCCGGTCAAGCTCTCCAACCGGTACGCCGAGACGGAGCAGGCCGGTGCGGAGGAGCCCGGCGCGGCCGCCGCGGAGGGCACCGGCAAGGACTGACCGGGGCCGACCCCGCCGGGTCCCCGTGCTCCGCGGGAGCACGGGGACTCCTATGCTTGGGGCACGGAATCCGTACAGGGAAAGGCGCCCGGTCCGGGCGCCCGACCGGACTGGAAACGAGCGTGCGATGAGCGGTGCAGAGCAGCAGGGCGCCCCGGCCGGGGCCGGGACCGACCCCGACGGGGTCCAGCGGCTGTGGACCCCGCACCGGATGGCCTACATCAAGGGCGAGGACAGGCCCACCGGCCCCGCCGCCGACGACGGCTGCCCGTTCTGCCGCGCCCCCGGCCTGCCCGACGAGGAGGGCCTGGTCGTCCACCGCGGCGAACTCGCCTACGCGGTGCTCAACCGCTACCCCTACAACAGCGGCCACCTGCTGATCTGCCCCTACCGCCACGTGTCCGGCTACACCGACCTCGACGAGGACGAGACCGCGGAGGTCGCCCGGCTCACCCGGCAGGGCATCGAGGCGATGCGCGCCGCCTACCGGCCGCAGGGCTACAACGTCGGCATGAACCTGGGCTCGGCCGCCGGCGCGGGCATCGCCGCCCACCTGCACCAGCACATCGTCCCCCGGTGGAGCGGGGACACCAACTACATGCCGGTGATCGGGCAGACCAAGGTGCTCCCGGAGATGCTGGAGCAGAGCCGCGCCGCGCTCACCGCGCACTGGCCGGAGCCCTGACGCCCGGACACCGAGGCACTACGGAGGCTGCACCACGATGACCGAGACCCACCCGGCCCCGCGCGGCCCGGTCCTCGTCTACGACGGCGACTGCGGCTTCTGCACCTCCAGCGCCCGGCTGGCCGAGCGGCGGCTGGCCACCGGGGTGCGGGCGGTGCCCTGGCAGCGGGCCGGCCTGCCCGCGGCCGCCGAGCGCCGGGCGCAGCGGGAGGTCCTGCTGCTCCACCCCGACGGCCGCAGGGTCTGGGGCGGCTCCGACGCGGTGGCGGTCCTGCTGCTCACCGGCCCGCACCGTGCGCTGCGCCCGCTGGGCCTGCTGCTCCGCGCGCCCGTGCTGCGCGGTGCCGGCGCCGCCGCCTACCGCTGGGTGGCGCGCAACCGGCACCGGATGCCGGGCGGGACGCCGGCCTGCTCGGTGGGGTCCGCGCCCTGAGGCGGGGCGGCTCGCCGCCGGGTTCCCTACGCCCTACGATCTTGAGAAGCCATGCTGAGAATCCTGCGCCCCGCGATCTCCCGGATGACGCGGCCCATCGGCCGAGGACTGACCCGGATCGGTGTCACCGCGAACATGGTGACGCTGGTCGGGACCCTCGGGGTGGTCGCCTCGTCCTTCTACTTCCTGCCCCGCGGCGAGCTCTTCCCGGGAGCGGTCGCGATCACCGTCTTCGTGCTGTTCGACATGCTCGACGGGGCGGTGGCCCGCGCCGCCGGCTTCGAGAGCAAATGGGGGGCCTTCCTCGACTCCACCCTCGACCGGGTCGCCGACGCCGCCGTACTGGGCGGCCTGGTCATCTGGTTCTACAGCGGCGCCGATGAGCCGCTGCTCGGCGGACTCGCGCTGTTCTGCCTGGTCGCCGGGTTCGGCGTGTCCTACATCAAGGCCCGCGCCGAAGGGCTCGGGGTCAACTGCGACGTGGGCCTGGCCGAGCGCACCGAGCGGCTCATCGTCATCCTGGTCTCCACCGGCCTGGCCGGCCTGGACGTGCCCTACGCCCAGGCCGCCGGGCTGTGGCTGCTGGCCGTGCTGAGCGCGGTCACCATCGTCCAGCGGATGCTGGAGACCCGTGCCCGGCTCACCGAGCCGGGCTCCCGGTCGAGGGAGTACAGCTGATGGGGGACAGGACCGCGGCCGCGGCCTACGCCGCAGGGTGGCGGCTGGTGCGCGAGCTCCCGGAGAAGCCGGGGCGGGCCGCGTTCCGGTCGATGGCGGACACCGCCTGGCGCCGCCGGGGCCCCGGCGTGCTCCGCCTGGAGGCCAACCTGCGCCGGGTCGCCGGACCCGGTGTCACCGCCCCCCAGCTGCGCGCGCTCTCCCGCGCGGGGATGCGCTCCTACCTGCGCTACTACTACGAGATGTTCCGGCTGCCCGCGATCGACGCGGCGACCCTGGACGCGCGCACCCGCGCCACCGGGGTGGAGGCCCTCGAAGCGCACGTCCGCTCCGGGCGGGGCGTGGTCGCGGCCCTGCCGCACATGGGCAACTGGGACCACGCCGGGGCCTGGATCACGCTGCGCGGGGTCCCGCTGACCACCGTCGCCGAGCGGCTCCGCCCGCCCGAGGTGTTCGACCGCTTCGTCGACTTCCGCACCGGGCTGGGCATGGAGGTGCTGCCGCTCACCCCGGCCGAGGACGCGGCGGGCGCCGCGGGCGCCTCCGGGGCCGGCATCGCGGGCCGGCTCGCCCGCCGGCTGCGCGAGGGCCGCCTGGTCTGCCTGCTGGCCGACCGGGACCTCACCGCGGGCGGCGTGGACGTGGAGTTCTTCGGCGAGGCCGCGCGGATGCCGGCCGGCCCCGCCGCGCTGGCCGAGCGGACCGGCGCCGCGCTGATGCCGGTCTCGCTCTGGTACGACGGCCCGCTGCTCCGCATCGAGGTGCACGACGAGATCCCGGTCCCCGACCTGGCCGACCGGCGGGACCGGGTGCGGGCGATGACCCAGGGCCTGGCCGGCGTCTTCCAGGACCGGATCGCCGAGCACCCGGAGGACTGGCACATGCTGCAGCGGGTGTTCACCGCCGACCTCGCCGCCCCGCCGCCCGGCGCGTACGCCCCGGAGGCGGCGCCGCCGGCCGATAGCGTGGACGCCGCTGCGGGCGGTGGTGTCGGCCAGGGGCGGTGATCCGCATGCGGATGCGCAGGGCTGTGGCCCGGGGGGCTCCGTTCGACGAGGGTGGCGGGCGACGGGAAGAGGGGGCTGTGGCCCGGAGGGCCCCGTTTGAGGGTGGTGGCGGGCGACGGGAAGAGGGGGCTGTGGCCCGGAGGGCCCCGTTTGAGGGTGGTGGCGGGCGACGGGAAGAGGGGGCTGTGGCCCGGAGGGCCCCGTTTGAGGGTGGTGGCGGGCGACGGGTGGGCATTGTCTGCCCCTACACCTGGGACGTCCCCGGAGGCGTCCAGCAGCACGTCGGCGACCTCGCCGAAGCCCTCCTCTCCCTGGGGCACCAGGTCTCCGTCCTGGCGCCGTGCGACACCGGCGCGGAGGGGCTGCCGGACTTCCTGGTGCCCGCCGGCCGCGCGGTCCCGGTGCCCTACAACGGGTCGGTGGCCCGGCTCTCCTTCGGGGTGCGCGCCGCCGCGAGGGTCCGCCGCTGGGTCCGCGACGGCGCCTTCGACGTACTGCACGTGCACGAGCCGGCCGCGCCCAGCCTGTCCCTGCTGGCCTGCTGGGTGGCGGAGGGGCCGATCGTGGCGACCTTCCACACCTCCAACCCGCGGTCCAGGGCGATGGCCGCCTCCGCGGCCGCGCTGCGCACCGCGCTGGAGAAGATCAGCGGCCGGATCGCGGTCTCCGAGGCGGCCCGCCGGACCCTGGTGGAGCACCTCGGCGGCGACGCGGTGCTCATCCCCAACGGGGTGGCGGTGCACCGCTACGCCGGCGCCGAGCCGCTGCCCGGCTGGCCGGGGGAGGGCGGCGCCATCGGCTTCCTCGGCCGCCTGGACGAGCCCCGCAAGGGGCTGGCCGTGCTGATGGACGCGTTCGCGCGGCTCGCCCCGGACCGCCCCGGCCTGCGGCTGCTGCTCGCCGGGCCGGGCGACGCCGAGGCGGCCGCCGTCCGGCTGCCCGCGGAGCTGCGCCCCCGGGTGGTCTCGCTGGGCCGGGTCTCCGAGCAGGACAAGGCGCGCGCCTACCGGTCGGTGGACGTGTTCTGCGCGCCCAACCTCGGCGGGGAGAGCTTCGGCATCGTGCTCACCGAGGCGATGTCGGCCGGGGCGCCGGTGCTGGCCAGCGACATCCCGGCGTTCCGCAGCGTGCTCGCCGAGGGCGCGGCCGGCGAGCTGTTCCCGGTCGGCAGGGCCGATGCGCTGGCCGAGCGGGCCGCGGCCCTGCTGGACGACCCGGGGCGGCGGTCCGGGCTGTCCGCGGCGGCCGGCCGCGCGGTGCGCGCCTACGACTGGTCCACCGTCGCCGAGGACGTGGCCCGGGTCTATGAGACGGTGCTGCCGCCGGGGGCGGCGGCCGGGCCGGTCACGGTCGGCGGCGAGGGGGCGCACTAGGCCATGGCGGAATGGGTCTCCGCGGCCAGCACGCTGCTGGCGGTGCTGGTCATGGTCTCCTTCTACGTGTCCTGGCGGGCGGGCCGGCTGGACCGGCTGCACACCCGGGTGGAGACCGCGCACGCCGCGCTGCAGGCCGCGCTGAACCGGCGCTCGGCGGTGGTGGTCGAGCTGGCCGCGGTCGGAGGCCTGGAGCCGGCCTCCGCGGTGCTGCTCGCCGAGGCGGCCGGCACCGCGCACCGGGCCTGGGCCGACGGCGCGGCCGGCCCCGGGGGTGCGTCCGCGCGGATCCGGGCCGAGCGGGAGCTGGCCGAGAGCGACCTGTCCCGGGCGCTGCGCGCGGTGGTCGAGCGGACCGACCTGGAGCCGGGGGTGCGCGGGGAGGTGGACGCGGCGGCCAAGCGGGTGCTGCTGGCCCGCCGGTTCTACAACGACGCGGTCGCCCAGACCCGCCAGGCCCGCTCCGGTCGCCTGGTCCGGCTGTTCCGCCTGGCCGGCCGGGCCGAACTGCCCGAGTTCTTCGAGATGGACGACGAGCCCCCGGCGCTCCCCCCGGGCTGAGCCGGCCCGGCCCCGGGCCGGGCCGCCCCCGCTCCGGGGCCGGAGTGACGTGCCTGACAGAGTGGCACAACAGCGCCGCAGATCGTGCCGATATGTCCTGAAGCGCGCTTCTTGCCGTGAACTAGCATGGTGACCGGGACCGAGGCGGACGGCGCGTCGCGTCGCCGCCGAGCGTCCGCCAGCACACGCATCCTCCGCGCACGGCGCCGACACCGCCTGCGCTTTCGAACATGGAGTCCGCCACCGTGGCCAACACCGCTGAGAACACCGCCGAGAAGACGGTCGGCACCACCCGCGTGAAGCGCGGGATGGCAGAGCAGCTCAAGAACGGCGTGATCATGGACGTGGTCACCCCGGAGCAGGCCAGGATCGCCGAGGACGCCGGCGCCGTCGCGGTCATGGCCCTGGAGCGGGTGCCCGCCGACATCCGCAAGGACGGCGGGGTCGCGCGCATGTCCGACCCCGACATGATCGACGGCATCATCGAGGCCGTCTCCATCCCCGTCATGGCCAAGGCCCGGATCGGCCACTTCGTCGAGGCCCAGGTCCTGCAGTCGCTCGGGGTCGACTTCATCGACGAGTCGGAGGTCCTCACCCCGGCAGACGAGGCCCACCACATCGACAAGTGGGCGTTCACCGTCCCGTTCGTCTGCGGCGCCACCAACATCGGCGAGGCGCTGCGCCGCATCGCCGAGGGCGCGGCGATGATCCGCTCCAAGGGCGAGGCCGGCACCGGCAACGTCGTCGAGGCCACCCGGCACATGCGCTCGATCCGCTCCGAGATCAAGCGGCTGGGCACCCTGGACGAGGCCGAGCTGTTCGGCGCCGCCAAGGAGATGCGCGCGCCCTACGAGGTCGTCAAGGAGGTCGCCGAGCTGGGCAAGCTCCCGGTGCCGCTGTTCTCCGCCGGCGGCGTGGCCACCCCGGCCGACGCGGCCCTGATGCGCCAGCTCGGCGCGGAGAGCGTCTTCGTCGGCTCGGGCATCTTCAAGTCCGGCGACCCGGCCAAGCGCGCCGACGCGATCGTCCAGGCCACCCTGCACTACCAGGACCCGGGCGTGATCGCCAAGGTCTCCCGCGGCCTGGGCGAGGCGATGGTCGGCATCAACCTGGACGAGCTGGACGAGTCCCAGCGCTACGCCGGGCGCGGCTGGTAGCCCCGCCCGCCGTTCCCCGCCGACCGCGGCCGGCGCCGGCCGCGGTCGGCCCGTTCCCTGAGCAGCCGATAGCAGTGAGGTCGCCGCTTGTCCGCACAACCCGTCATCGGAGTGCTCGCCCTGCAGGGCGACACCGAGGAGCACCTGCGCGCCCTGCGCGGGATCGGAGCCACCGCGGTGCCCGTCACCGCCCCCGGCGAACTCGACCAGCTCCAGGGCCTGGTCCTGCCCGGCGGTGAGTCGACCACCATGTCCAAGCTGGCGGTCCGGTACGGTCTGCTGGACCCGCTGCGCAAGCGCGTCCGGGCCGGCCTCCCGGTCTACGGCACCTGCGCGGGCATGATCCTGCTCGCCGACCGTATCCTGGACGGCACCGCCGACCAGTGCACCGTCGGCGGCATCGACATGACGGTGCGGCGCAACGCCTTCGGCCGGCAGACCGAGTCCTTCGAGGGATCGGTCGGCATCGACGGGGTGGACGGCGGCCCGGTGGACGCGGTGTTCATCCGGGCGCCCTGGGTGGAGTCGGTGGGCCCCGGTGTCAGCGTGCTCGGACGGCTCCCCGCGGACGACGGGGCTGCCGGTAGGATCGTCGCGGTACGACAGGGGAGCCTGCTGGCCACCTCATTCCATCCCGAACTCACCGGGGACGCGCGTATCCACGGACTCTTCGTCGACATCGTGAAAGGAACGGCATGAGCGGCCACTCCAAGTGGGCCACCACCAAGCACAAGAAAGCCGCCATCGACGCCAAGCGAGGCAAGCTCTTCGCCAAGCTGATCAAGAACGTCGAGGTGGCCGCGCGCACCGGAGGTGGCGACCCGGACGGCAACCCGACCCTCTACGACGCCATCCAGAAGGCCCGGAAGAACTCGGTCCCGCTGGACAACATCGAGCGCGCCCGCAAGCGCGGCTCCGGTGAAGAGGCCGGCGGCGCCGACTGGCAGACCATCATGTACGAGGGCTACGCCCCCGGCGGCGTCGCGCTCCTGGTCGAGTGCCTGACCGACAACCGCAACCGCGCCGCCTCCGAGGTGCGCGTCGCGGTCACCCGCAACGGCGGCAACATGGCCGACGCCGGCTCGGTGTCCTACATGTTCAACCGGAAGGGCGTGGTGGTCGTCTCCAAGGAGGGCGCCACCGAGGACGACGTCACCATGGCCGCCCTGGAGGCCGGCGCGGAGGACGTCAACGACCTCGGCGAGTCCTGGGAGGTGGTCAGCGAGGCCTCCGACCTGGTCGCGGTCCGCACCGCGCTGCAGGAGGCCGGCATCGACTACGAGTCCGCCGAGACCTCCTTCCTGCCCAGCATGGAGGTCCCGCTGGGCGAGGAGGACGCCAAGAAGGTGCTGCGCGTGGTCGACGCGCTGGAGGACTCCGACGACGTGCAGAACGTCTTCACCAACGCCGACATCCCCGACGAGGTGATGGAGAAGATCGGCTGAGGTCCGCAGTACGGCACGGCCCTGCCACCGGCGCGGTGGCGGGGCCGCCGTCGTATAGGCTCGGTAGCCTGCGAACGGGCGTTCGAGGAGGGGGCACGAGGTGCGGGTGCTGGGGATCGACCCCGGGCTGACCCGGTGCGGGGTCGGAGTCGTCGAGGGGACCGTCGGGCGGCAGCTCGCCCTGCTCGGCGCCGACGCGATCCGCACCGACCACGGGACCGACCTCCCGCTGCGGCTGCTCGGCATCGAGCGCGGCATCGAGGAGTGGCTGGACGCCTACGAGCCCGACGCCGTCGCGGTGGAGCGGGTCTTCGCCCAGCACAACCTGAGCACCGTGATGGGCACCGCGCAGGCCAGCGGGATCGCCATGGTGTGCGCGGCGCGCCGCGGCCTGCCGGTGGCGCTGCACACCCCCAGCGAGGCCAAGGCCGCCATCACCGGCAGCGGCCGCGCCGACAAGGCGCAGATGGGCGCCATGGTGGCGCGCATCCTCCGGCTGGAGGGCCCGCCGAAGCCGGCCGACGCCGCGGACGCCGTCGCACTGGCCATCTGCCACATCTGGCGCGGCGGGGCCCAGGACCGGGTCGCCCGCGCCACCCAGGAATTCGCCCGCAAGGTCGAGCTGGCCCGCGCCTCGCGCGGGCAGGGGAGGGGTCCGCGCCCGTGATCGCGTTCCTGACCGGCCGGGTGGCCGGCCGCGGCGGCGGCACCGCCGTCATCGATGTCGGCGGGGTGGGCATGACGGTGCAGTGCACCCCGGCCACCCTGGGCCGGCTCCGGGTGGGGGAGACCGCCACCGTCGCCACCTCGCTGGTGGTCCGGGAGGACTCGCTCACCCTCTACGGCTTCGCCGACGCCGACGAGCGGGACGTCTTCGAGCGGCTGCAGACCGCCTCCGGCGTCGGCCCCCGGCTGGCCCTGGCGATGCTGGCCGTGCACACCCCCGAGGCGCTGCGCAAGGCCGTGGCGGCCGAGGACACCGCCGCGCTCACCGCCGTCCCGGGCATCGGCCGCAAGGGCGCCCAGCGCATCGTGCTGGAGCTGCGGGACAAGCTCGGCGACCCGTCCGGCGCGGTGCAGGACGGCCCGGCCGGCGCCGCGCCGCAGGCGCCCGCGCACTGGCGCCCGCAGGTGGTGGCCGGCCTGACCGGCCTGGGCTGGTCGGCCCGGGACGCCGAGGCCGCCGCGGACGCGGTGGCCCCGGAGGCGGGCGAGGCCCCCGACGTCGCGGTGCTGCTGCGCGCCGCGCTGCGCAAGCTGAGCAGGGCCTGAACCCCGGAGAAGGAGCCACCGACCCCTCATGGACGACCACGAGCGCGGCATCGTCTCCCCCGGTGCCGACCTGGAGGAGCGGGACCTGGAAGGGGCGCTCCGCCCCCGCCTGCTGGAGGACTTCGTCGGCCAGGACCGCGTCCGCGAGCAGCTCTCCCTGGTGCTCAGCGGCGCGCGCAACCGGGGCAGGGCCCCGGACCACATCCTGATGTCCGGCGGCCCCGGCCTGGGCAAGACCACGCTGGCCATGATCGTCGCCGCCGAGCTGGGCGCGCCGCTGCGGATCACCTCCGGGCCGGCCATCGAGCGCTCCGGCGACCTGGCCGCGGTGCTGTCCACCCTGCAGGAGGGCGAGGTGCTCTTCCTGGACGAGATCCACCGGATGGCCCGCCCCGCCGAGGAGATGCTCTACGTCGCGATGGAGGACTTCCGGGTCGACGTGATGGTCGGCAAGGGCCCCGGGGCCACCGCCATCCCGCTGGACATCGCCCCGTTCACCCTGGTCGGCGCCACCACCCGGGCCGGGCTGCTGCCCTCACCGCTGCGCGACCGGTTCGGCTTCACCGCGCACATGGACTTCTACGACCCGGCCGACCTGGAGCTCATCGTGACCCGCTCGGCGCGGCTGCTCGGCGTCGAGCTGGACGCCGACGCCGCGGCCGAGATCGCGGGCCGCTCCCGGGGCACGCCGCGGATCGCCAACCGGCTGCTGCGCCGGGTCCGCGACTACGCCGAGGTGCGCGGCGACGGCCGGCTCGACCTCCGGACGGCCCGCGCCGCGCTCTCCCTCTACGAGGTCGACGGGCGCGGCCTGGACCGGCTGGACCGGGCGGTGCTGGACGCGCTGCTGCGCCGGTTCCGCGGGGGCCCGGTGGGGCTGTCCACGCTCGCGGTGTCGGTGGGGGAGGAGCCGGAGACGGTCGAGGTGGTCGCCGAGCCGTTCCTGGTCCGGGCCGGCCTGATCGCCCGCACCCCGCGCGGCCGCGTCGCCACCCCCGAGGCCTGGGAGCACATGGGGGTCGAACCGCCCCAGGGCCTGGCCCCCTGAGGCCGCCCCCTTCCCTCCCCCGGGTGGTGCCGCCGGGAGGGATAGGGTGGCCGGTGGGGAACGCGGGGGCGTGCCCGTTCGTTCCCACTCGGCGTGACGCCGAGCCGCAGCCCGCCGAAGGCGGGGCGGCGGCCGCGAAATACATCAGGAAGGACGCCCCCGTGCAGGGCAACATCATTCTCGCCCAGTCCGCCCCGGCAGGGAGCGGCACCATGCAGTCGATTCTGATGATCGCACTGCTGGTGATCGTGTTCTGGCTGCTCATCATCAGGCCGCAGCAGCGGCGGCGCAAGCAGCACATGGAGATGCAGAGCGGGCTGCGGCCCGGTCAGGAGGTGCTGACCCAGGCCGGGTTCTACGGCACCATCGTCGAGGTCCGCGACAACGAGGTCGAGCTGGAGATCTCCCCCGGGTCGCGGATCCGGATCCTCAAGGCCGGCATCGCCGAGGTCGTCCCCGAGCCGGGCGCCGGCGACGACACCCCGGTCGAGGACCGCCCCGACTTCCCCGGATCCGACTCCGACTCCGACTCCGACGGTTCCGGCGACAAGAAGTAGCCGCGCCCGCGGCGACCGGGGGTGCCGCCGGCGCGCGCCGGCGGCACCCCGCCCCACGAGCAGGAGAGAACGCACCGAAATGCCCGCCGACGCAGACCTCGACGCGGTGATCAAGGCCGGGATCCGCGACATCCCCGACTTCCCCAGCGAGGGGGTGCTGTTCAAGGACATCACCCCGCTGCTGGCCGACCCGGCCTCGCTGCGCGCGGTGGTCTCGGCCATCGCCGACCCGCACCGCGCGGGCGGCGTCGACGCGGTGGTCGGGCTGGAGGCCCGCGGCTTCATCCTCGCCGCGCCGGTCGCCCTGGAGCTGGACGCGGGCTTCGTCCCGGTGCGCAAAGCGGGGAAACTGCCCGCCGAGACCTACCGCGAGTCCTATGATCTGGAGTACGGAACGGCGACCGTGGAGATGCACGTCGACGCGATCGCGCCGGGGGACCGCGTGCTGATCGTGGACGACGTCCTGGCCACCGGCGGCACCGGGCGGGCCGCGGTGGACCTGGTCCGCAAGGCCGGTGGTACGGTCGTTGGATTCTCGGTCCTGATGGAGCTCGGGTTCCTCAGCGGCCGTGGGAAACTGACCGACGTGGACGTCTCCGCGCTCACCGCCGCCTGACCCGCGCCGCGCACGCGGCCCCGCCCGACCGCCCTGAAATGCGGAGATACCGCATGAACCGGGCATTACACTTGCGGGCATACTCCACCGGTGCAGGCGCGTTGAACCAGGTGAGCCGTTCGTGCACGAACAGGCCGGCGGGTCGCCGGACGGTCGGGCGGACCCCCGCACCGACGGCCCCCGGGACAGCCGCGGGAGGGATGCCCATGCAAGGCGAGGTGACACCGACCGAGGCGGTCCTGGACCGGTCGCCCGAGCACGAGTCCTGTCCCGCGGGCGCCGCGCCCGGCGCGGCGCCCGCAGAGTCCCAGAAGGCCGGAGAAGAGCCGGCGGAGCAGCCGAAATCCGCTCCGGAGGCCCGCCCCGGCCCGTCCTCCAGTGTGCGTGTGCGCCGCAGGCTCGCGCGCCTCGGCGCCCAGCGGGGGGTGACCATGAACCCGGTCCTCGAACCACTGATCAAGACCGTCCGGGCGACGCATCCCAAGGTCGACGTGCGGCTGATCGAGCGGGCCTACGAGGTCGCCGCGCACTACCACCGCGACCAGAAGCGCAAGAGCGGCGACCCCTACATCACGCACCCGCTGGCGGTCGCCACCATCCTCGCCGAGCTGGGCATGCAGGAGCCCACCCTGGCGGCGGCGCTGCTGCACGACACCGTCGAGGACACCCCCTACACCCTGGACCGGCTCCGCGCCGACTTCGGCGACGAGATCGCCGAGCTGGTCGACGGCGTGACCAAGCTGGACAAGGTCAAGTACGGCGAGGCCACCCAGGCCGAGACGGTGCGCAAGATGGTCGTGGCGATGTCCCGCGACATCAAGGTCCTGGTGATCAAGCTCTGCGACCGGCTGCACAACATGCGCACCCTGCGCTACCTGCCGCAGGCCAAGCGGGAGAAGAAGGCCCGCGAGACGCTGGAGATCTTCGCTCCGCTCGCCCACCGCCTGGGCATGAACACCATCAAGTGGGAGCTGGAGGACCTCGCCTTCGCGACCATCTACCCCAAGCGGTTCGACGAGATCGCCCGGCTGGTCGCCGAGCGCGCCCCGCGCCGCGACATCTACCTGCAGGACGTCATCGAGGCGGTCTCCGCCGACCTGCGCGAGGCCAGGATCAAGGCCACGGTGCGCGGCCGGCCCAAGCACTACTACTCGATCTACCAGAAGATGATCGCCCGCAACTGCGGCTTCGACGAGATCTACGACCTCGTCGCGGTGCGGGTGCTGGTGGACAGCGTCCGCGACTGCTACGCGGCGCTCGGCACGATCCACGCGCGGTGGAACCCGGTCCCCGGCCGGTTCAAGGACTACATCGCGATGCCGAAGTTCAACATGTACCAGTCGCTGCACACCACCGTCATCGGGCCCTCCGGCAACCCGGTGGAGCTGCAGATCCGCACCCGCGCCATGCACCGGCGCGCCGAGTACGGCATCGCCGCGCACTGGAAGTACAAGGAGGACCGGGTCTCCGGCAAGGAGGGCGGCGGCAAGGCCAAGGGCGCCGGCGACATGGCCTGGCTGCGCCAGCTCATCGACTGGCAGCAGGAGACCAAGGACCCCGGCGAGTTCCTCGAGTCGCTCCGCTTCGACCTGTCGGTGCAGGAGGTCTTCGTCTTCACCCCGCAGGGCGACGTCATCTCGCTGCCGCAGGGCGCCACCCCGGTGGACTTCGCCTACGCGGTGCACACCGAGGTCGGCCACCGTACCGTCGGCGCCCGGGTGAACGGGCGGCTGGTCTCGCTGGAGAGCGAGCTGAGCAACGGCGAGACGGTGGAGATCCTCACCTCCAAGGCGCCCGACGCCGGGCCGAGCCGGGACTGGCTCAACTTCGTCAAGAGCGCGCGGGCCCGGAACAAGATCCGGCAGTGGTTCACCAAGGAGCGCCGCGAGGCCGCGATCGAGCAGGGCAAGGACGCCATCGCCCGGGTGATGCGCAAGCAGGAGCTGCCGATCAAGCGGCTGTTCAGCGGCGAGGCGCTGATCGCGCTCGCCCGCGACCTGCGCTACTCCGACGTGGACGCGCTCTACGCGGCGGTGGGGGAGAACCACGTCAGCGCGCAGAGCGTGGTGCAGAAGCTGGTGGAGTCGCTCGGCGGGATCGAGAGCGCCGAGGAGGACATCGCCGAGTCGGCGCTGCCCACCCAGGCCCCGCCGCGGCGCCGCCCGGCCGGCGGCTCCGGGGTGGTCGTCGAGGGCGACCCGGACGTGTGGGTCCGGCTCTCCCGCTGCTGCACCCCGGTGCCGGGCGACCCGATCGTCGGCTTCGTCACCCGCGGCAACGGGGTGTCGGTGCACCGCAGGGACTGCGTCAACACCCGGGCCCTGGACCCGGAGCGGATGGTCGACGTGGAGTGGCGCCCGGGGGAGTCCTCCATGTTCCTGGTCGCCCTGCAGGTGGAGGCGCTGGACCGGTCCCGGCTGCTCTCCGACATCACCCGGGTCCTCTCCGACCAGCACGTCAACATCCTGTCGGCGACCGTGCAGACCAGCAGGGACCGGGTCGCGCTGAGCCGGTTCACCTTCGAGATGGCCGACCCCACCCACCTGGGCCACGTGCTCAAGGCGGTGCGCGGGGTGGACGGCGTCTACGACGTCTACCGGCTGAAGAACTGACGGCCGCACCCTCCCGATGATCTTGACGTTGCGGGGGTATCAGAGCGCTCCGATACCCCCGCAACGTCAAGATCATCGGGGAAGGGTGCTAGGTGTCCGGGCCGCGGACCGGCAGACTGCTGCCATGAGGAAGTTCTCACTGGACGCGCTGGCCCGGCGGCACCTGGAGCAGGCGGCGGGCGCCGCGTCGGGGCGCAGCGCCGAGACGGTCTACGGCGGCCACGAGCGCACCCTGCGCCAGACCCTGATCGCGCTCACCGCCGGAAGCGCGCTGGGGGACCACCCCAACCCGGGGGACGCCACGGTCGCGGTCCTCCGCGGCCGGGTGGAGCTGACCACCGAGGCGGACTCCTGGGAGGGCCGCACCGGGGACATGCTCATCGTCCCTGAAGAGAAGCACGGCCTGCGCGCCCTGGAGGACTCGGTGGTCCTGCTCAGTATCGCCAAGACCTGACGGCCGACAGCGCCCCGGGGCCGGCCCCGCCGGCCGCCTCCGCGCGGGCGCTCGGCCGCGTCCGCGCCCCTGCCGGCCGCCGCCGCACCCGTCCGTACGGGTCCGGCCGACCGGCCGCCGGCGGCCTCGGCGCGGGCGCCGTGCGGCGGGGCGCCGCGCCGCCGACCGCTTCCGCGGGCGGGGCGGGAAACGGGTCCGGGCCCCGCCGTGCGGTGGGGCCCGGACATGGCGGAGCGCGGTACCGCTAGCTCATCTCCTCCAGCGCCTTCTCCGCCTCCTGCAGCCAGGAGCGGCGGGTGGCGATGCCGTCCTCCAGGTCGCGCACCTTCCGGTCGTCACCGGCGGCGCGCGCCTTCTCCAGCTTCTTCTCCATGTCCTCCAGGGAGCCGCGGAGCTGGTCCACGGTGGCCTGGGCGCGCGCCCGGGCCTCCGGGTTGGTGCGCTGCCACTCCTTCTCCTCGGCGCGGCGCACGTCCTCCTCGATCCGGCGGAAGGCGCCCTCCAGCCGGTCCCGGGAGTCCCGGGGCAGCTGGCCGGCCTCCTCCCAGGCCTCCTGGTAGTCCCGGAGCCGGGCGCGGGCCCTGCGCGGGTCGGAGATGGACTGCAGCTCCTGCTCGGCCTCGGCCAGGATCTTCTCCTTGGCCTCGGCGTTCACCCGCAGCTCGGCGTCGCGCTCGGCGAACACCGCGTTGCGGGCCTGGAAGAAGGCGTCCTGGGCGGCCTTGAACCGGGCCCACAGCCGGTCCTCGCTGGCCCGGTCGGCGCGGCCGCTGGCCTTCCAGCGCTGCATCAGCTCGCGGTAGCGGCCCGAGGTCGGGCCCCACTCGGTGGAGCCGGAGAGCTCCTCGGCCTCCGCCACGATCCGCTCCTTGGCCTCGCGGACCTCCTCGCGCTGGGCGTCCAGCCCGGCGAAGTAGGCCTTGCGCCGCTTGGAGAAGGAGTTGCGCGCGGCCGACATCCGCTTCCACAGCGCCTGCTCGGTGGGCCGGTCGGCGCGCGGCGCCGCCTTCCACTCGTCGATCAGGGCGCGCATCCGCTCGGCGCCGGACTTCCAGTGCGTGGTCTCCTCGGCCACCCGCTCGGCCTCGGCGACGATGCGCTCCTTGACCTCGCGGGCCTGGGTGCGGGCCTGCTCCTGGGCGTGCTTCTGCTCGATCTTGCGCTCCTCGGCCCGCTCGGCCAGCGCGTCCAGCCGGCGCATCAGCGAGTCCAGGTCGCCGACGGCGTGCGCCTCGCGCACCGCGGAGCGCAGCTTGTCCACCCCGGCCAGTGCCTGGGCGGCGGACAGGTCGGTGGTGCGCAGCCGCTTCTCCAGCAGTTCGACCTCGGTCACCAGGGAGTCGTACTTGCGGCGGAAGAAGGCCAGCGCCTCCTCCGGCGCACCCGCCTGCCAAGACCCCACGACACGCTCGCCCTCACTCGTGCGCACGTAGACCGTGCCGTCGTCGTCTACGCGGCCCCAGGGGTCGGTGGTCACCGTGTCCTCCAGCTGTGATGAGCCCGGCCGGGTCCGGCCGGGTCCGGTGTCGTCCGGGCGGTCGCGTCCGCGGCCACCGCCGTGACTATGCACGATATCCGTACGGTGGGCGGGATACCGACGCCGACCAATATGGCACCGCGGGGGCCCATGGTGAAAGGGCGGCCCGGCCCCCGGTGACCCAATGGTGACCAAAGGGTCCCCGGGCGGCGCCGGAAACGGTTCGCCGCAGGCGGGCGGCGTCGGTAGGCTCGGAGGGGCCGCTCGACGCCCCAGTGAGGACACCCGGAAGCGAGGTCGCCGACCACCGTGCTCATCGCCGCCTTCCCCGCCGGCCCGCTCGCCGCGAACTGCTACGTGGCCGCGCCCGAGGCGGGGGCCGAGTGCGTCGTCGTCGACCCCGGGCAGCAGGCGGCCGAGCCGCTGGAGGCGCTGCTCGCCGAGCACCGGCTCACCCCGGCGGCGGTGCTGCTCACCCACGGCCACTTCGACCACGTCTGGTCGGCCGCGCAGGTGGGCGACGCCTACGACGTGCCCGTCCTGCTGCACCCGGCCGACCGGGCCCTGCTCACCGACCCCGCCGCCGGGCTCGACCCGGCGCTGGCCGCGCAGCTGTCCGCGCTCCTGCCGGGCGGCGCCCCGGGCGAGCCGAAGCGGCTGGCCGAGGCCGCCGACGGCCTCCGCACGGACCACGCGGGGCTGCCGGTCACCGTGCACCACGCCCCCGGGCACACCCCCGGGTCGGTCGCCTACGCCCTGGAGACCGGGGACGGCGAGCCCGACGTGCTGTTCACCGGGGACCTGCTGTTCGCGGGCTCCATCGGCCGCACCGACTTCCCCGGCGGCGACCACGCCGAGATCCTGCGCAGCCTGGCGCGCACCTGCCTGAGCAGGCCGGACGAGACCGTGGTGCTCCCCGGGCACGGCCCGCGCACCACCATCGGCCGGGAGCGGGCGACCAACCCGTTCCTGCGCGACGTCCGAGATAGCGGCGGCCGCTGACCGGTCCGCCCACCGGCGGCCCCGGTCCCCGTGCACGTCAGGCATGATGGAAGGGCCGTCGCCGCGGCCCTTCGCCGCCGATAGATCCCAGATCAAGGAGAACCCCGTTGATCCGCACGCATGACGCCGGCGCGCTCCGCGCCGAGCATGCAGACGAGACCGTCGTCCTCGCCGGATGGGTGGCCCGCCGCCGCGACCACGGCGGCGTGGTCTTCCTCGACCTGCGCGACGCCTCCGGCGTCGTCCAGGTCGTGGTCCGCGAGGACGACCTCGCCCACGACCTGCGGGCCGAGTACTGCATCAAGGTCACCGGTTCGGTGCGGATCCGCCCGGAGGGCAACGAGAACCCGGAGATCCCCACCGGCGCGGTCGAGGTCACCGCGTCGGAGACCGAGGTGCTCAGCCCCGCGGCGCCGCTGCCGTTCCCGCTGGACGGCTCGCAGGAGATCGCCGAGGAGACCCGGCTGCGCTACCGCTACCTGGACATGCGCCGCCCCGAGCTGGCCGACGCGCTGCGCGTCCGCTCCAAGGCCACCTACGCGGTGCACGACGTCATGCGGGAGCTGGACTTCACCAACGTGGAGACGCCCTACCTGACCCGCTCCACCCCGGAGGGCGCCCGCGACTTCCTGGTCCCGGTGCGGCTGCAGCCCGGCAGCTGGTACGCGCTGCCCCAGTCGCCGCAGCTGTTCAAGCAGCTGCTCATGGTCGGCGGGCTGGAGCGCTACTACCAGATCGCGCGCTGCTTCCGCGACGAGGACTTCCGCGCCGACCGGCAGCCGGAGTTCACCCAGATCGACATCGAGATGAGCTTCGTCGACCAGGAGGACGTCATCGCCGTCGGCGAGAAGATCGTCTCCCGGCTCTGGAGCGAGGTGCTGGGCTACGAGATCCCGCTGCCGCTGCCCCGGATGCCGTTCGCCGAGGCGATGTCCCGCTACGGCTCGGACAAGCCGGACCTCCGCTTCGGGGTGGAGCTCACCGAGCTGACCGACTTCTTCGCCGACACCTCCTTCCGGGTCTTCCAGGCGCCCTACGTGGGCGCGGTGGTGATGCCCGGCGGCGCCTCGCAGACCCGCCGCGAGCTCGACGGCTGGCAGGACTGGGCCAAGGCGCGCGGCGCCAAGGGCCTGGCCTACGTGCTGGTGCAGCCGGACGGCACGCTGGGCGGCCCGGTCGCCAAGAACCTCTCCGACGCCGAGCGGTCCGGGCTGGCCGGCAAGGTCGGCGCCGAGCCCGGCGACGCGGTCTTCTTCGCGGCCGGCGGGCGCCGCGCCTCCCAGGAGCTGCTCGGCGCGGCCCGGCTGGAGATCGGCCGCCGGCTCGACCTGATCGACGAGTCGCAGTGGTCCTTCCTCTGGGTGGTCGACGCCCCGATGTTCGAGGAGGACGGCGAGGGCGGCTGGACCCCGGTGCACCACCCGTTCACCGGCCCCAAGCCGGAGTGGGCCGAGGAGTTCGACAAGGACCCGGGCAACGCGCTGGCCTACGCCTACGACATGGTCTGCAACGGGTCGGAGATCGGCGGCGGCTCGATCCGCATCCACCAGGTCGACGTGCAGGAGCGGGTCTTCGCCACCCTGGGCATCGGCCAGGAGGAGGCCCGGTCCAAGTTCGGCTTCCTGCTGGACGCCTTCGCCTTCGGGCCGCCCCCGCACGGCGGCATCGCCTTCGGCTGGGACCGCATCATCACCCTGCTCACCGGCGGCGAGTCGATCCGCGACGTCATCGCGTTCCCCAAGACGGCCTCCGGCGGCGACCCGCTGACCGGCGCGCCGACGCCGATCACCGCGGCGCAGCGCGCCGAGGCCGGCATCGACCACGACCCGGAGCAGGACGCCGGGGAGAAGAAGGAGTAGCCCTCCCGGGCCGCCGCGCGGCGGCCCGCCGGAGCGCACCGACCGGGGCCGCCGACGGCGGCCCCGGTTTTCCATTTCTGGTTAAAAGTCCGATTCGGGGACGGTAGTTCGGCAATTCCGGGAGCGGCGGAGGGAATAGCGGAACGGCAACGGAATCGGTCGCGACACGTCCGGTTTCGGCCGTTCTTCCGGGTGTTTTCCGCTCCGGAATCCGGTTCTCGGCGATCGGGGCGGCCCGGCACGTGCGGTGGGGGAGGCGGAGAACGGCCCGGGTCGCATACGGTGGTGCGGACCGCGGATCCGCGGGGAGGGCGCCGCCGCTGCGCGAGGGGAACGGCGGGGCGCCGCGGACCGCCGCGGGCACGACGCCCCTCGCGGCCCGGCGCCGACCGCCATTCCCGGAGGCGGCGCCGCACGCCGGCCGCGGAAGGGGCGCTTTCCACTACCCGCGGAGGGGGGACCCCTCGCTAAACTGGGCCGAATCGGATGCTCGACGGGAGGACGCCGGTTCGGCATACGCGTCGGATCGACAGCAGGGATTGAAACAACTCGTGAACCGCACAACCGGCTCAGCGGAGGGGCGCGCAGAGCCGCCGGCCGCCCG
This sequence comes from Nocardiopsis potens DSM 45234, assembly GCF_000341105.1. GTDB lineage: Bacteria > Actinomycetota > Actinomycetes > Streptosporangiales > Streptosporangiaceae > Nocardiopsis_A > Nocardiopsis_A potens. The sequence goes on along the minus strand of NZ_ANBB01000054.1, from coordinate 44,880 downwards.
CCAGGACGAGCGCGGCGCCGACCGGACGGTCGCCGCGGCCTTCGACGGCGCGCCCGCCGCGATGGCGGTGGTCGACCGGTCCGGCTCCATCCTGCTGGCCAACCGGGCGCTCACCGCGCTGACCGGGCGCTCCGAGGCGGAGCTGTCCGGCCGCGCCTGGCCGGACCTGCTCGCCGACGCCGACTGCGGCCGCGGCTGGGACCTGCACCGCGACGCCTTCGAGCAGACCGAGCCCCGGCCGCGCACCCTCGCCCTGCTCGGCGTCGACGGAGAGCGCCGCCGGATGGCGGTGCGCGGCCGCGCCCTGCCCGGGAACGGGGCGGACGGCCCCGCCGCGGTGGTCATGCTCCAGGAGGCGATGCGCGACGAGGAGGTGCTGCGCGCCATCACCGAGCTGCGCACCGCCGGCTCCGACACCGCGCTGTGGAGCCTGGACCTGCGCACCGGCCGGCTCCGCGAGCTGTTCGGCCCCTCCCCGCTGGGCCGGATGCTCGCCGGGGACGCCCGGAGCCTGGAGGACTGCCTGGCCCGGGTGCACCGGGACGACATCGCCCGGGTGCGCGACGCGATGGAGGCCTCCAAGCAGGGCCGCGACTACGAGCAGCGGTTCCGGATGACCGACCGGTTCGGCGACGAGCGGGTGCTGCACGCCAAGGCCCGGTTCATCGGCGGCCCCGAGGACGCCCGCCTGGTCGGCGTCATCGACGACGTCACCGAGCACGTCCAGCTCATCCGCAGGCTCGCCGACCGGCGCCGGATCGAGGCCGCGCAGGGCCGGCAGGTCACCGAGCTGGCCGCCAAACTGGTCTCGGCCACCACCGTGGACGAGGTCACCGGGCTGCTCACCGAGGAGTTCGTGCCGATCTTCGGCGGCAGCGCCGCCGGGGTGATGCTGGTCGAGGACGGCCTGCTCCGCTCCTACCCGAGCAGCGCCCAGCGCACCGGGACCGCGTCGATGATCGACGGCCGCGACGCCGCCGACACCTCCTACCCGATGGGCGCGGTGGTCCAGGACCGCCAGCCGCGCTTCTTCGAGAGCCGCGCGGAGATCCTGGAGCGGTTCCCCGCCGTCGGCGAGATCCTCGTGCACAGCAGCGCCCAGTCCTGGGCCACCGTGCCGATCTTCGGCGACCGCCGGGTGGCGCTGGGCGTCTGGCAGGTCGCCTGGAACCAGCCGCACCACGCCACCCCGGACGAGCGGGCGCTGATGCTCACCCTCGCCGGGCTGGCCGGCCAGGCCCTGCAGCGGGTCCAGCGCCAGCAGGCCGAACTGGAGCTCGCCGACGAGGTGCAGCGGCGCATGCTGCCGCCGCAGATCCCCGAGGTCCCCGGGATCGACATCGCGGTGCGCTACCTGCCGGCCCGCGCCGGCTGGCGGGTCTGCGGCGACTTCTACGACGTCATCCGGCTGCCCGAGCGGCGGGTGGGCCTGGTCGTCGGCGACGTGCAGGGCCACGGGGTGGAGGCCGCCGCGGCCATGGGCCAGATCCGGGTGGCCTTCCGGGCCTACGCCACCACCCAGATCGACCCCGGCGTGGTGCTGGCCGAGACCAACCGGCTGCTCACCGAGACCGGCGAGATCGTCTTCGCCACCTGCGGCTACCTGGTGCTGGACCTGGACACCGGGCAGATGCAGGCCGCCTGGGCGGGCCAGCCGCCGGCGGTCATCGCCTCCGAGGAGGGCTACCAGGTCTGGGAACCGGAGACCGGCCCGCCGGTCGGGGTGGACGGCGACAGCAAGTACGCCGTCACCACCCGGGTGCTCAACCCGGGGGAGACCCTGCTGATGTGCTCCGACGGGCTGGTGGAGAGCTCCGAGGTCGCGATGGACGACGGGATCGCCGCGGTCGGCGACGCGCTGCACACCATGGCCCCGGACGTGCACGCCGCCGCCACCTCCCTGGCCGCCCTCGCCCCGGCGGGCCGCGGCGACGACATCGCCATCCTCCTCGCCCGCCTGGACTGACCCGGCCCGCACCCGCCCGGATCCGGGCCGGCCCGCGTCCGCCCGCCGGCCCGCCCATCGGTCCGCGCCGCCTGGTCCCGCCCGTCTGCCCGCGCCCGCCCGGATCGACCGGCGGCCGCCCGGCCGCGGCGCCGGTACTGTGGAGCCGTGTCCGAAACACTGTTCGACGACGCCGGGGCCGAAGCCCAGCGGGGGCAGGAGCCGCTCGCGGTGCGGATGCGCCCGCACACCCTCGACGAGGTCGCCGGCCAGCGCCACCTGCTCGGCGCCGGGAGCCCGCTGCGCCGCCTGGTCGAGGACGACGCCCCGATGTCCCTCTTCCTGTGGGGGCCGCCGGGGACCGGCAAGACCACCCTGGCCACCGTGGTCAGCCGGGCCACCGACCGGCGGTTCGTCGAGCTGTCCGCGGTCAGCGCCGGGGTGAAGGACGTCCGCGCCGTCATCGACGAGGCCAAGCGGCGGATGGGCATGCACGGCACCCGCACCCTGCTCTTCGTCGACGAGGTGCACCGGTTCAGCAAGACCCAGCAGGACGCGCTGCTGCCCGCGGTGGAGAACCGCTGGGTCAGCTTCATCGGCGCCACCACCGAGAACCCGTTCTTCTCCGTGGTCAGCCCGCTGCTCTCCCGCTCGCTGCTGCTCACCCTGGAGTCGCTGGACGACGACGACGTCCGCGGCGTGCTGCACCGGGCGCTCACCGACGAGCGCGGCCTGGCCGGCCGGCACACCCTGGCCGCCGAGGCGGAGGAGCACCTGGTCCGGCTGGCCGGCGGCGACGCCCGCCGGTCGCTCACCTACCTGGAGGCCGCCTCGCTGGTGGCCGGCGGCCGCCCCGAGATCACCCTGGCCGACCTGGAGCGCGCCGTCGACCGGCACGCGGTCCGCTACGACCGCTCCGGGGACCAGCACTACGACGTGGTCAGCGCGTTCATCAAGAGCATGCGCGGCAGCGACCCGGACGCGGCCCTGCACTACCTGGCCCGGATGATCGAGGCCGGCGAGGACCCGCGGTTCATCGCCCGCCGGATCGTGGTGCACGCCAGCGAGGACGTCGGCCTGGCCGACCCGAGCGCGCTGCAGGCGGCGGTCGCCGCGGCCCAGGCGGTGGACCTCATCGGCCTGCCCGAGGCGCGGATCAACCTCGCCCAGGCGGTGCTGCACATCGCCCTGGCCCCCAAGTCCAACGCGGTGATCACCGCCATCGACGAGGCCCTCTCCGACGTCCGGGCCGGCCGGGCCGGACCGGTCCCGCTCCACCTGCGCGACGGCCACTACAAGGGCGCCGAGGCGCTCGGCCACGGCAAGGGCTACCTCTACGCGCACGACTTCCCCGGCGGGGTCGCCGCCCAGCAGTACGCCCCGGACGGCCTCGACGGCCGGGACTACTACCGCCCCACCGCGCACGGCGCGGAGCGCCGCTACGGCGAGGTCCTGCAGCGGATCAAGGAGGTCCAGCGCCGCCGCGACCCCGGCCCGGACCCTTCGCGTTGATCTTGGACTCATCGACTCGATGAGTCCAAGATCAACGGGGGAAGGCGCTCCGGGTCAGACCGCCGCCGGGTCCGGGAAGAGCTCGGTGATCCGGGTGATCTCCGGGTCGCCGCCCTCACCCGGGGCGATCTCCACCTCGGCGATGACCACCCGGCCCCAGCCCAGGTAGTCGATGAAGTCCCGGCCGGTCATCTCGTAGGTGCCGCGGCCGTCCTCGATGTGGCCGGGGCCCGGGCGGCAGAAGTTCGCGCACAGCACCTCGGCGTTCTCGGCGATCACCGCCTCCTCCGGCTCGCCCTCGGCGTCGGTCCAGTAGCCGCTCCAGGTGTCCGGGGAGAGCAGCACCCCCTCCGGCGGCTCCATGCCCTCGACCCGCTGCACCGGGGTGAAGGCCCACGGGCCGTCCACCGGGTTCCGCTGCGCCGTGGGGTCGAAGCGGACCGTCTCCACCCGGGGCTCCTCCGCGGAGGGGGAGGCGGACGGCGAAGGGGAGGCGCCCCCGGCCTCCTCCGGCGGGGCGGTGCCGCCGCCGAGCGCGGACAGCGCCGCCCAGGCGCCCCCGCCGACCAGCGCCAGTGCCAGGGCGGCCGCGCCGACCAGCAGCGGCGTCCGGCCGCGGCGGCGCACCCCGCCCTCCTCCAGGTGGATCACCCGGGGGAGCCGGGCCGGCTCCACCACGCCCTGCCACTCCCGGGACAGCACCTTGGTGATCGCGGTGCCCTTGACCCCGTTCGCCGCCTCGGACCGGTCCTCCTCCTCCCAGACCGCGATCGCCGCGCCCATCAGCTCGCGCACCGACGGCCGCCGCCCCGGGTCCTTGTCCAGCGTCCGCTCCAGCAGCGGCACCAGCGACGCCGGGGCGCCGTCCAGCACCGGCTCCTCCTCCTGCACCCGGCGGGCCAGCTCCTCCGGCTCGCCCAGGCCGAACGGGAGCCGCCCGGTGGCGGCGAACGCCATCACCGCGCCCCAGGAGAACACGTCGGAGGCGGGGGAGGGCTCGGCGCCCCGGTGCCGCTCCGGGCTGAGCCAGGCGCCCGCGGTGCGCCGCAGGTGCTCCTCGTCGCCGGGCAGCGCGCAGTCCAGGATGCGCGGCCCGTTCGCGCCGATGAGCACGCAGCCCGGCTTGAGGTCGCCGTGGGCCACGCCGTGCCGGTGCAGCGCCAGCAGCCCCTCGGCGAGGCCGGCCGCCAGCGCCAGCAGCCGCCCGCTCCCCATCGGCCCGCGGCGCCGGATGTAGGCGGCGAGGGGGATGCCCGAAATGTAGGGCATCGCCAGCCACGGGGGGTCGGCGTCGGCGTCGTGCCGCGCCGGGGGCACGAAGATCCGGCCGTCCGCCCCGGCCACCGCCTGCAGCCGCTCGCGGAGCTGGGCGCGGCGGCCGGGGTCGGCCAGCACGGGGGAGGTCAGCACCTTCACCGCGGCCAGCGGGTCCTCCCCGCCCATCGGGTCCACCGCGGCGTAGACGGTGCCCGTCCCGCCCCCGCCGATCCGGCCGATGACCAGGTAGGGCCCGATGCGCCGCGGGTCCTCCGGGGAGAGGCCGCCCATGTTCGGCGGCACCAGGACGGACATCTCGTGCTGGGAGCGTCGGCTCATGGGGGTCCTGTCTGACGGTGGGGCGGTTGCCGAGGGGGTCGCGGCGCAATGGTAGAGGAACCGGGCGGAAAGGGGGCCGCGGCCCCGGCGGGCCCGGCCGCGCCCCGGACCGCCCGGCGCACCGGGCCCGGAGGGCGGGGCGGTCCGGGGCGCGGAGCGGGGAAGCGGGGCGGGGCCCCGCCGGACGCGATAGGGTCGTCCCCATTCGGATATCCGAATCCCGGGTGCGCCCTCGTGCCCCCGCTCGTTCCCCGAACTCCCCTGAACCGCCTAGGGAGCCCGCATGCTGACCGGAGGAGAGCTCGCCGCGCTCATCGCGGCGGTGGTCTGGACCGTCCTGGTGGCCTTCCTCTGCGTGGCCCTGGTGAAGCTGACCCGCCTGCTCTCCGAGACCACCAAGGTGGTCCGCGAGCTCGGCGAGCGCTCCCGGCCGCTGCTGGACGACGTCGCCGCGACGGTCGAGCGCACCGACGCCTCGCTGGAGCGCGTCGAGGAGATCACCGCGAACGTGGCCACCACCACCGAGGACCTGTCCACCATGACGGCGCTCACCCGCTCGGTGGTGACCGGGCCGCTGGTGAGGCTCGCCTCCTTCTCCTACGGGGTGCGGCGGGTCATGGGGCAGCGCAAGGCGCTCGCCCTGGTGCGCACCCGCAGGAGGAGGGAGCGGCGATGATCCGCAGGCTCGCTTATCTTGTCGCAGGTGCCGCCCTCGGCGGGTATGTTGTCCACAGGCTCAACCGCACGGCCCGTGCGTGGAGCCCGGACGGCATCGCCGGCCGCGTCGAGGGGCGGATCGCCGACTACCGTGCCGCGCTGCGCGAGTTCAACGAGGACGTCCACGCCGCCACCGAGGAGCGGGAGGCCGAGCTGCGCCGCCTCTACGCCCCTCCTCGGAAGAGCCACGGCAGACCCGCGCTCCCACCCCCCGGAGGGCCGGCACGGCCGTTGATCGAACCGCACGGCGCCCACGACGCGCCCGAGAAGAAGGACGGCCCCTGATGGAGACGGCAGAAATCGCGCGCCGCTTCCTCGCATTCTTCGAGAAGAACGGACACACCGTCGTCCCCTCCGCGAGCCTGATCGCAGAGGACCCCACCCTGCTGCTGGTCCCGGCCGGCATGGTGCCGTTCAAGCCCTACTTCCTGGGGCAGCGCACGCCCCCGCACGCCACCGCGACCAGCGTGCAGAAGTGCATCCGGACCAAGGACATCGAGGAGGTCGGCAAGACCTCCCGGCACGCCACCTTCTTCCAGATGCTCGGCAACTTCTCCTTCGGGGACTACTTCAAGGAGCGGGCCATCCCGCTGGCCTGGGAACTGGTCACCACCCCGGTCGAGCAGGGCGGCTTCGGCATCGACCCGGACCGGCTCTGGGTCACGGTCTACCTCGACGACGACGAGGCCGCCGAGATCTGGCGGGACAAGGTCGGCGTCCGCCCCGAGCGCATCCAGCGCATGGGCAAGGAGGAGAACTACTGGGACATGGGGGTCCCCGGACCCTGCGGCCCCTGCTCGGAGATCTTCTACGACCGCGGCCCGGAGTACGGCGCCGAGGGCGGCCCGGCGGCCGACGAGAACCGCTACATCGAGATCTGGAACCTCGTCTTCATGCAGTACGAGCGGGGGGAGGGGTCCGGCAAGGACTACCCGATCCTCGGCGAGCTGCCGAAGAAGAACATCGACACCGGCCTGGGCCTGGAGCGCCTCGCCGCGGTCCTGCAGGGCGTCGACAACATCTACGAGACCGACATCATCGGCCGCGTGCTGCACCGGGCCGCCGAGCTCACCGGCACCCGCTACGGCGACGACGCCCAGCAGGACGTCATGCTCCGGGTGGTCGCCGACCACGTGCGCAGCGCCGTGATGCTGGTCGGCGACGGGGTCCGGCCCGGCAACGAGAAGGCCGGCTACGTGCTGCGCCGCATCCTCCGCCGGTCCATCCGCAACCTGCGGCTGCTCTCCGGCACCGAGACCGCCTTCCTGCACGAGCTGACCGAGGTCAGCATCGACGCGATGAAGGACATCTACCCGGACCTGCTGGACAAGGCCCAGGTCATCTTCGGCGTCATCGACACCGAGGAGAAGAACTTCGCCGACACCCTGCGCTCCGGCACCGCCCTGTTCAACCGGGCCGCCGAGCGCACCCGCGCGGCCGGCGGCGGCACCTTCTCCGGCGCCGACGCCTTCCAGCTGCACGACACCTACGGCTTCCCCATCGACCTCACCCTGGAGATGGCCGCCGAGCAGGGCCTGCAGGTGGACGAGAACGCCTTCACCGAGCTGATGACCCGGCAGAAGGAGACCGCCAAGCGCGACGCCAAGGCCAAGAAGCTCGGCAACGCCGACATCAGCGTCTACGCGCGGCTGCTGGACGCCTCCGGCGCCACCGAGTTCCTCGGCTACACCGACCACGAGAACGAGGCGCGCGTCCTCGGCCTGATCGTGGACGGCGAGGCGGTCGGCGCGGCCCGGGCCGGCGAGCAGGTGGAGGTCGTGCTGGACCGCACCCCGTTCTACGGGGAGTCCGGCGGCCAGCTCGCGGACAAGGGCGTGATCGAGGCCGACGGCCGCGGCGCCGTCGACGTCGACGACGTGCAGAAGCCGCTGCCCGGGCTGTTCGTGCACCGCGGCACGGTGCGCAGCGGCGAGCTGGTGGTGGACGACACCGTCCGCGCGGCCATCGACACCGACCGCCGCGCCTCGGTCTCCCGCTCGCACTCGGCGACCCACCTCATCCACTCCGCGCTCCGCAACGCGCTCGGCCCCTCCGCCGGGCAGGCGGGCTCGGAGAACCGGCCGGGCCGGCTCCGCTTCGACTTCACCGCCGAGCGGGCGCTCGGCGAGGCCGAGCTGGCCGAGGTCGAGGAGGAGGTCAACACCGTCCTGGCCGGCGACATCCAGGTGCGCGACTTCCAGACCACGCTGGACGAGGCGCTCAAGATGGGCGCGCTGGCCATGTTCGGCGAGAAGTACGGTGACCGGGTCCGGGTCGTCGAGATGAGCGACTACTCCCGCGAGCTGTGCGGCGGCACCCACGTCGGCGCCACCGGCCAGCTCGGCGTGGTCAAGCTGCTCGGCGAGTCCTCGATCGGCTCCGGCGTGCGCCGGGTGGAGGCCGCCGTCGGCATCGACGCCTTCCGCCGGCTGTCCAAGGAGTCCCTCCTGGTCGGCCAGCTCTCCGAGCAGCTCAAGACGCCGCGCGAGGAGCTCCCCGAGCGGATCGAGGCGATGGTCTCCCGGCTCCGCGCCGCGGAGAAGGAGATCGAGCGGATGCGCGCCGAGCGCGTGCTGCAGGCCGCCGCGGACCTGGCCGCGAACGCCCGGGAGACCGCCGGGGCGCTGCTGGTCGTGCACCGCGCCGAGGACGGCGCCACCGGCGACGACCTGCGCCGGCTCGCCCTGGACGTGCGCGGCCGGCTGGACGCCGACCGGCCCGTCGTGGTCGCCGTCGCCGGCGTGCCCAAGGACCGCCCGGTCGTGGTGGTCGCCGCGAACAAGGCCGCCAACCAGCGCGGCCTCAAGGCCGGCGAGCTGGTCGGCGTGGCCGCCCGCGAACTCGGCGGCGGCGGCGGCGGCAAGCCGGACGTGGCCCAGGGCGGCGGCACCGACACCGGCGCCGTGGACGCTGCGCTGAGCGCGGTCGAAGCGCGCGTCGCGACCTCCGCATAGCCCCGAGCCGAGGCAGACTGCGACATAAGACGCCCGCCGCGCGCCGGACCCGTCCGGCGCGCGGCGCCCGCTGCCGCGCCCTCGGTGCGCGGCGCCCGAGCGCCTGCAGCGGCGCGAGCCGAGAAAGGACCAAGATCGTGACCGCTCCCCCCGCCACCCCGTGCACCCGCATGGGGGAGCCGAGCCGTTGAGGCACGGCGTACGACTCGCGGTCGACCCGGGAGACGCCCGGATCGGCGTCGCCGCCAGCGACCCGAGCGGACTCATCGCCAGCCCGGTGGAGACGGTGCGGCGCGGCTCCGGCGACGTCGACCGGATCACCGCCCTGGTGCTGGAGCGCGAGGCGCGCGAGGTGGTCGTCGGACTCCCGGCGTCGCTCTCCGGCGCGGAGGGCCCCGCCGCACGCAAGGCCCGCGCGTTCGCCGCGCTCCTCGCCCGGAGGCTGGACCCCGTCCCGGTGCGCCTGGTCGACGAGCGGATGACCACCGTCACCGCGCAGCAGCAGCTGCAGGCGGGCGCCTCCTACGGCCGCCGCGGCGCCAAGGGCGGCAAGGCCCGCCGCTCGGTGATCGACCAGGCCGCCGCGGTGGTGCTGCTGCAGGCCGCACTGGACGCCGAGCGCTCGTCGGGGCGCCCGCCGGGCGAGATCGTCGAGGTGGAGCGATGAACGGCGACGAGCAGGACGACCACTACGGCGGCCGCCGCTACCGGGGCCGCCGCGAGCGGCTGGAGCCGCGCCCCGAGGCGGGGCCCGCCGACGGCCCGCTCGCCGGGCCGGCCCCGGCCGCCGACCCGCTGACCGACCCCTGGCCGTCCGGCCGCCGGGGCTCCCGGCACCGCGCCGCCGGCACCGAGCCCCGCCCCGCGGACCCGCTCACCGACCCGTGGTCCGCCCCCGGGGCCGACACCGGCGCCCGGCGGTACACCGACACCGGGGCGCAGCCCCGCACCGACACCGGCGGGCACCGCTACGCCGACACCGGGGCGCAGCCCCGCACCGGGGCCGGCGGCCACCGCCACTCCGGCGCCGCCCCCTCCGGGACCGACCCCTCCGGCGCCGCGCCGCGCCGCGGCCGCCGCCGCAAACCCGAGACCGACCCGGACGCCCGGGAGGCGCCCCGCCCGGCCGCGCCGGAAGAGGAGGAGCGGCGCCCCCGCGGCCGCCGCCACCGGCGCGCGGCCGACGAGGACGACCCGCTGGGCTTCGGCGCGCTGCGCGACTCCGGCGACCACCCCGACCCCTTCGAGGAGCCGGTGCGCCACCGCCCCCTCGACTTCGACGCGGTCCCGGTGCGGCGCAGGCAGAACCGGGCGGAGCCGGACCGGGGCGAGGAGCCCCCCCGGCGCGGCCGCCGCCGGGCCGGCCCGGCGCAGGCCGAGGAGCCCGCTGCCGAGGAGGCCGGTTCGCGCGCGGGCCGCCGCGCCGCCCCGGAGCGCCCCGAGGCGGAGGAGGAGCCGCCGCGCCGCCGCCGGCGCCGCCGCGCGGCCGGGGACGCGGAGGCCGCCCCGGAGGGCCCCTACCCCGCCGCGCCGGAGGAGGAGCACCCGGAGCCGGAAGAGGCACCGCGCCGGCGCCGCCGCCGCTCGGAGGAGCCGGAGGAGGCGGAGCCCGCCGCCGAGGAGCCCGCCCCGCGCCGCCGCCGCCGTCGCCGGTCCGGCCCGGACCGGGCGGAGGAGCCGGAGGCCGAGGAGGCCGCCGCCGCGGCCGCCGCACCGGAGCCCCCCGACGACGAGGACGGCGGAGAGGACCGGCCCCGCCGCGGCCGCCGGGCCTCCGGCCGGCGCTCCGCCGGCCGCGGCCGCAAGCGGGGAGGCCGGCGGACGACCCTGATCGCGGCCGGCGCCGCGCTGCTCGTGGTGGTCGCCGCGGGCGGCTTCGTCACCCGCTCCTACCTGTTCCCCGCCGACTACGACGGCGCCGGGTCCGGGGAGGTCGAGGTGGTGGTCCCGGACGGGGCCACCGGCTCCCAGATCGGCGACATCCTGGAGGAGGCCGGCGTGGTCGCCAGCTCCAGGGCGTTCGTCAACGCGCTGGACGCCGACGCGCACCCCTCCCCGGGCACCTACCTGATGCGCTCGGAGATGAGCGCGGACGCCGCCGTCGGGCTGCTGCTCGACCCGGAGGCGCGGATCGGGGTGAAGGTGACCATCAAGGAGGGCGAGCGCTCGGACGCCATCCTCGCCCAGCTCTCCGAGCAGGTCGGCATCCCGCTGGAGGAGCTGGAGGCCGCCTACGAGGACACCGAGGCGCTGAAGCTGCCCGAGTACGCCGAGGAGGGCGCCGAGGGCTACCTCTTCCCCGACACCTACACCTTCTCGCCGGACGACACGGCCGAGGAGGTGCTGGGGATGATGGTGCGCCGCTACGACCAGGCCGCCGAGGACCCCGAGATCGACCTGGAGAAGCGGGCGGACGAGGTGGGCCTGGAGCCCGACGAGGTGATGAGCGTCGCCGCGATCGTCCAGGCCGAGACCGGGTCGGTGGAGGACATGCCCAAGATCGCGGCGGTGGTCTACAACCGCCTCGACGAGGGCATGGAGCTCGGCATGGACAGCACCTGCTTCTACGTCATCGGCGAGCACGGCATCGCGCTCACCAACGACCAGCTGGCGGAGTGCAAGGCGGCCGAGAGCGACTACGCCACCTACGGCCGCACCGGGCTGCCGGCCGGCCCGATCGTCAGCCCCGGCGAGGACGCGATGAAGGCGGCCCTGAACCCGGCGGACGGCGACTGGCTGTACTTCGTCGCCACCGACCCCGAGCAGGGCACCACCGAGTTCGCCGAGACCTACGACGAGTTCCTGGTCCTCAAGGAGCGCTTCCAGAACAACTGGCAGGGGGGATGATGCGCGCGGCGGTGCTGGGCTCTCCGATCGCCCACTCGCTCTCCCCGGTGCTGCACGGCGCGGCCTACGCCGCGCTGGGCATCGCCGGGGAGTGGAGCTATACCGCGGTGGAGTGCGACGAGGCCGGGCTCCCCGGCTTCCTGGCCGGCTGCGGCCCGGAGTGGGCCGGCCTCTCGCTGACCATGCCGCTGAAGAAGGCGGCGCTGGCCGCCGCGGACACCGCGGACGCGGCCGCCCGGGAGGTCGGCGCGGCCAACACGCTGGTCTTCGCGGACGGCGGCCGGCACGCCTACAACACCGACGTGGCCGGCATCGTCCGGGCGCTGGCCGAGGCCGGGCCGGGGGAGGTGCGCAGCGCCGCCGTGCTCGGCGGCGGCGCGACCGCGGCCTCCGCGGTCGCGGCGCTGCACCGGATGGGCGCCGAGTCGGTCACCGTGCTCGCCCGGGACCCGGCCCGCGCCGCCGGGGTGGCCGAGGCCGCCGAGCGGGCCGGCGCCCGGGTGGAGCTGGCCCCGCTGGCCGAGGCCGAGCGGAGGCTCGGCGTCGACCTGGTGGCCTCCACCCTGCCCGCGGGCGCCGCAGACGCCCTGGCGCCGGCGGTCGCCGCCTCCGGCGCGGCCGTGTTCGACGTGGTCTACAGCCCCTGGCCGTCGGTGCTGGCCCGGGCCGCGCGCGCCGCCGGGCGCACCGTGGTCGGCGGCTTCCCGATGCTGCTGCACCAGGCGGCGGTGCAGGTGGAGCTGATGACCGGGTGCGGCCGGGCCCCGGTGGAGGCGATGCGGGCCGCGGGCGAGGCCGAGCTGGAGCGGCGCGGCGCACTGCGGGACAGCTGGTAGAGTGGGTTCCTGACCTGATCCGGGCGTCACCGTGCGCCCGGAAGCGTAAGCGGAGGCGGATCCTCCCACCCGTCGGGGCGAGACCCGAACGGGTTCCGGTCGGCGGCGGGCGCCGCATCACGGAGGCGATGGCCTCCGTGCGCGCTCCCCTCGCCTCGTCCGGTGGATCACCCCGCTTGCACATGGCCGGCGGGGTCTTTCGCTTTCCCGCACCCTTCTCCGGAAGGGCGGAGGGCGGATCCCCAACAGGGAACGAACCACCCATACGACAAGGCTAGGGAGGGGTCTCATCAGCGCCGAGCCCCGCATCAACGACCGCATCCGGGTTCCCGAGGTCCGACTCGTCGGACCCAACGGAGAGCAGGTCGGCATCGTCTCCGTGCAGGACGCGCTGCGTCTGGCCCAGGAGGCCGACCTCGACTTGGTCGAGGTCGCGCCGACCGCGCGTCCTCCGGTCGCCAAGCTGATGGACTACGGCAAGTTCAAGTACGAGTCCGCGGTCAAGGCGCGCGAGTCGCGCAAGAACCAGTCGAACACGATCATCAAGGAGATCAAGCTCCGCCCGAAGATCGACGCGCACGACTACGACACCAAGAAGGGTCACGTCGTGCGGTTCCTCAAGGGCGGGGACAAGGTCAAGGTGACGATCATGTTCCGCGGCCGCGAGCAGTCCCGTCCGGAGCTGGGCCGCAGGCTGCTCGCCCGGCTCGCCGAGGACGTCGCCGACCTCGGCGCGGTCGAGTCGCAGCCCAAGCAGGACGGCCGCAACATGGTCATGGTGCTCGGGCCGCACAAGCGCCGCTCCGAGCACAAGGCCGAGGCCCGCGCCGCGGCGGGGGGCGGCAGGACCCGCCGCGAGCAGCGCGAGGAGCAGCAGAGCGGCCAGGGCTGACCGGCCGCTCCCGCGCCAGGGCGCGAGTACGGTGCGCCGGGCCGCAGCACCGCGGCCCGGCGCCATCGCGCCGAACACCAGAAGCACCGAGGCCTCGCCGAGGTGCGCCCGACGACGAGGAGACGACGGCGATATGCCGAAGAACAAATCGCACAGCGGAGCCAGCAAGCGCTTCCGGGTGACCGGCTCCGGCAAGATCATGCGCCGCCGGGCCAACAAGAACCACCTTCTCGAGCACAAGCCGACCAAGCGCACCCGCCGCCTCAGCGGCGACGTCCCGATGGCCCCGGCCGACGCCAAGAAGATCAAGAAGCTGCTGGGCTGAGCCCGGACTTCGCGACCGTACACGTTCGATGATCGGCCGCGGGCGGATCCGCCCGGGTCGGCGGCGGCGCGGTGAGCGCCGCCGGAAACCTTGAGGGAGTCACATGGCACGCGTGAAGCGGGCTCTCAACGCCAAGAAGAAGCGCCGGGTCGTCCTCGAGCGCGCCAGCGGCTACCGCGGCCAGCGTTCGCGCCTGTACCGCAAGGCCAAGGAGCAGATGCTCCACTCCATGACCTACTCCTACCGGGACCGCAAGGACCGGAAGGGGCAGTTCCGCCGCCTGTGGATCCAGCGCATCAACGCCGGCGCCCGCGCCAACGGCCTCACCTACAACCGGTTCATGCAGGGCCTCAAGGCCTCCGGCATCGAGGTCGACCGCCGCATGCTCGCCGAGCTCGCGGTGAACGACCAGGCCGCCTTCGCCTCCCTGGTGGAGACCGCGAAGAAGGCGCTGCCCGACTCCGCCCGGCAGCAGGCCGCGGCCTGAGCGCCGAAGGCGATCGCGTGACGGCGGGCCACGAGTTCACCAGCATCCGCTCCCCCCGGATCAAGGCGGCTCGTCGGCTCGCCAAACGCGCGTTCCGGCAGCGTGAGCGGCGCTTCCTCGCAGAGGGGCCGCAGGCGGTGCGCGAGGCGCTGGCCCGCCCCGGGGCGGCGGTGGAGGTGTTCGCCACCGCCGAGGCGGTGCAGCGCCACCTCGAACTGACCGACGCGGCCTACGCCGCCGGCGTCCCGGTGCACCGGGTCAGCATGGAGGTGATGGCCGAGCTCGCGCAGACCGTCACCCCGCAGGGCATCGTCGCGGTCTGCGAGTTCCTCGACGTGCCGCTCTCCGAGGTCTCCGGCGCCCGCCTGGTGGCGGTCCTCTCCCACGTGCGCGACCCCGGCAACGCCGGCACCGTGCTGCGCACCGCGGACGCCGCGGGCGCCGACGCCGTCGTGTTCACCGACGCCTCGGTCGACCCCTACAACGGCAAGTGCGTCCGCGCCTCCGCGGGCAGCCTGTTCCACCTCCCGGTGGTGGTCGGCGCGCCGGCCGCCGAGGTCACCGCGGCGCTGCGGGCCGAGGGCGCGGCGGTGCTCGCCGCGGACGGCGCCGGCGACCGCGACCTGCACCAGGCGGCCGACTCCGGCGCCCTGGACGGCCCGGTGGCGTGGGTCTTCGGCAACGAGGCCTGGGGGCTGCCGGAGGAGACCATCGCACTGACCGACGGCGCCGTCCGGGTGCCCATCTACGGCGGCGCGGAGAGCCTCAACCTGGCCACCGCCGCGGCGGTGTGCCTCTACACCACCGCCCGCGAGCAGCGCCGCGATGCGGAGCGGTCCTAGCGGCCCGCGGCGGCGACCCGGATTACGGGTCGCCCGCGGGTTGCCCATGCCCCCGCCGTCGCCGATACTCTCTGTGTCATCGACGTTCGCGGATAGCGGCGCTCAAGGCAGGGTAATGACATAGGGTGACGCCCCCTGCGCACCGCGGGAGGGCGGAGGGGGAGCACGGTGCGGGAGGCGGTCGTGGGCGGCGACCAATCGGCGGAACCCGGCGCGGCGCTCGCCGCCGACGACCTACCGGACGGCCTGCTCGTCGCCGATCGCGACGGCCGCGTGGTCGCCTTCAACCGGATGGCCGCGCGGCTGTGCCGTATCCCGGCCTCCTCGGCGATCGGCCGCGACTTCCGCGACGCCCTCCCGCTCACCGACCCCGACGGCCGCGACTGGTGGAAGCTCTCCGACCCCTACGGGGGCCTGCGCATCCGCACCCGCCAGCCGGAGCAGCGGCTGCTGCTGCCGGACGGCCGCGAGGTGCTGATGGCCGCCCGCTACGTGCGCGACCGCCCGGCCGGGGAGCTGTCCCGCCTGGTGGTCACGGTCCGCGACTGCGCCCCGCGGGAGCGCGGCGAGCGCAGCCGCGCCGACCTGGTCTCCACCGTCGCCCACGAACTGCGCTCCCCGCTGACCAGCGTCAAGGGGTTCACCGCCACCGTGCTGGCCCGCTGGGACCGGCTCACCGAGCGGCAGAAGATCTTCATGCTGGAGACGGTCAACGCCGACGCCGACCGGGTCACCCGGCTCATCACCGAGCTGCTCAGCGTCTCCCGGATCGAGTCCGGCCGGCTCGAACTGCGCCGGGCCGTGGTCGACCTGCCCGCGCGGGTCCGCAAGATCATCGCCGGCCGGGTCGCCGCCGGCGACCCCGCCGACGGCTTCCGGCTCCAGGTCCGCGGCCCGCTGCCGGAGCTGTGGCTGGACGCGGACAAGATCGAGCAGATCATGTCCAACCTGCTGGAAAACGCCGTGCGGCACGGCGCTGGTACTGTCACTGTAGTGATCGAGCCCCATGAGGAGGGAGCGGCCGTGACGGTGCGCGACGAAGGCACGGGCATCCCGCCCGAGGCCGTGCCGCGCGTCTTCCGCCAGTTCTGGCGCTCGCGGCGCCGCGGCGGGACCGGTCTCGGCCTGTTCATCGTCAAAGGCCTGATCGAGGCGCACGGCGGTGCGATCACCGTCGGCCGCGCGCCCACCGGCGGCGCCGAGTTCCGATTTACCATGCCCGCCGGCACCCCCGAGTTCGCCTGAGCGGACCGGCCGCCGACGGGCCGCGCTTCCCCGGCACGCGGGCACGCGCCCCGGCGCGTGCCGACGCACCACGCTTTCATCCTGCCCTGCTCACCGGAGCCCGCCGCGGCGCGGCGGGACGCGAGGCGAAAGAACCATGTCTGCACCTAATGATTACGACCCGGTCGAGGTGACCGCGCTGCACCCGGACGAGGTCGCCCGGATGCTGGACGAGGCGCTGGCCGCGATCGCCGCCGCCGACTCCCTGGAGGCGCTCAAGGAGGCCAAGGCCGCGCACGCGGGCGACCGCTCGCCGCTGGCCCTGGCCAACCGGGAGATCGGTGCGCTCCCCCCGTCGGCCAAGGCCGAGGCGGGCAAGCGCGTCGGCGGCGCCCGGAAGAAGGTCGGCGAGGCGCTCAAGGCGCGCCAGGCCGCCCTGGAGGAGGAGCGCGACGCCCGCGTCCTGGTCGAGGAGTCCGTCGACGTCACCCTCCCCTGGGACCGGTCCCCGCGCGGCGCCCGGCACCCCATCACCACCGTCGCCGAGCGGATGACCGACATCTTCGTCGGGATGGGCTTCGAGGTCGCCGAGGGCCCCGAGGTCGAGGCGGAGTGGTACAACTTCGACGCCCTCAACTTCCTGCCTGACCACCCGGCCCGCACCATGCAGGACACCTTCTTCGTCGAGGCGCCCTCCGGCGGCCCCTCCGGCCAGGTGCTGCGCACCCACACCTCCCCGGTGCAGGTCCGCGCGCTGCTCTCGCGCGAGCTGCCGGTCTACGTGGTCGCCCCCGGCACCACCTTCCGCACCGACGAGCTGGACGCCACCCACACCCCGGTCTTCCACCAGCTGGAGGGCCTGGTGGTGGACGAGGGCATCACCCTGGCGCACCTGCGCGGCGCCATCGACGCCTTCGTCGAGGGGATGTTCGGCAGCGGCCTGAAGACCCGCTTCCGCGCCTCCTACTTCCCGTTCACCGAGCCCTCGGCCGAGGTGGACATGGAGTGCTTCGTGTGCCGCGGCGCCTCGGTCGGCGACCCGGACGCCCCGTGCCGGACCTGCTCCTCGGAGGGCTGGATCGAGATCGGCGGCTGCGGCGTGGTCAACCCCCGGGTGCTCACCGCCGCCGGGGTGGACACCGAGCGCTACAGCGGCTGGGCCTTCGGGCTGGGCATCGAGCGGACCCTGATGTTCGCCAACGGTGTCAAGGACATGCACGACATGGTCGAGGGCGACGTCCGCTTCACCTCGGCCTTCGGGATGGAGGTCTGATGCGCGTCCCGCTTTCCTGGCTGCGCGCCCACGTCGATCTGCCGGAGGGCACCACCGCCCGCGGCCTGGCCTCCCGGCTCACCGAGGCCGGCCTGGAGGTCGAGACGGTGGAGTCGGTCGGCGCCGACATCACCGGCCCGCTGGTGGCCGGCCGGGTGCTGGAGATCGAGGAGCTCACCGGCTTCAAGAAGCCGATCCGCTACTGCCGGGTCGACGTCGGCGCCGCCAACGGCACCGGCGAGCCGCAGCAGATCATCTGCGGCGCGACCAACTTCGCCGCCGGCGACCTGGTCACCGTGGCGCTGCCCGGCGCCGAACTGCCCGGCGGCTTCAAGATCGGCGCCCGCAAGACCTACGGCCGGATGTCGGAGGGCATGATCTGCTCCGCCTCCGAGCTGGAGCTGTGGGAGGACCACACGGGCATCATGGTGCTGGCCGAGGGCACCGCCGAGCCCGGCGACGACGCCTTCTCCTACCTGCCGCTCCGCGACGAGGTGCTGGACATCGCGGTCACCCCGGACCGGGGCTACGCGCTGTCCGTCCGCGGCGTGGCGCGGGACGCCGCCGCGGTCTACGGGGTGCCGTTCCGCGACCCCGCGGCCGGCGCCGAGGACATCGCCCCCGGCGAGGGCGCGCAGCCGGCCCGGGTGGACGACGCGGCGCTGTGCGGCCGCTACGTGCTGCGCACCGTCACCGGCTTCGACCCGGAGGCGCCCACCCCGGTGTGGATGAAGCGCCGCCTCGCGCTGTGCGGGGTGCGCCCGATCTCGCTCGCCGTCGACGTCACCAACTACGTGATGATGGAGCTCGGCCAGCCGCTGCACGCCTGGGACGGCGGGGCCCTCAAGGGCGCCCTGGAGGTGCGCGCCGCCCGGCCCGGCGAGACGCTGGAGACCCTGGACCACACGGAGCGGCGGCTCGACCCGGACGACATCGTCATCGCCGACGAGCGCGGCCCGGTCAACATCGCCGGGGTGATGGGCGGCGCCGCCACCGAGATCGGCCTGTCCAGCACCGACGTGGTGATCGAGGCGGCGCTGTTCTCCGCGACCCACATCGCCCGGACCTCGCGCCGGCACCAGCTCTCCTCGGAGTCCTCGCGCCGGTTCGAGCGGGGCGTCGACTCCGCGCTGCAGCCCGCCGCGGCCTCCCGCGCCACCGCCCTCCTGGTCGAGCTGGGCGGCGGCCGGGCCGAGCGGGGCGGCACGCACATCGGCGCGGGCGCGCCCCCGGAGCCGATCCGGATCGACGCGGGGCTGCCCGGCCGGATCGCCGGCCTGGAGTACCCGCGGGAGACGGTGCTGCGCCGACTGGAGGAGGTCGGCTGCGCGGTGCGGGCCGACGGCGATGCACTGGACGTCACCCCGCCGACCTGGCGCCCCGACCTCACCGACCCCAACGACCTCGCCGAGGAGGTCATCCGGCTGGAGGGGTACGCCAACATCCCGTCGGTGCCGCCGCGCGCGCCGGCCGGGCGCGGGCTGACCGCGACCCAGCGGCGGCACCGCGCGGTGGGCCGGGCGCTGGCCGCCGCCGGCCACACCGAGGTGCTGAACTACCCGTTCACCGGCGGGCGCGACCTGGACGCCCTGCAGCTGGAGGCCGGCGACCCGCGCCGGTCCTCGGTCCGGCTGGCCAACCCGCTCAACGACGACGAGCCGCTGCTCCGCACCACCCTGCTGCCGGGCCTGCTCAAGACGCTGGTCCGCAACACCGGGCGGGGCTTCGCCGACGTCGCCCTGTTCGAGGCGGGCCGGGTCTACCTCCCGGTGCCGGGCGCCCCGGAGCGGGCCCCGCTGCCCGGGGTGGACCGCGCCCCCTCCGCCGAGGAGCGCGCCGGGATCGACGCCGCCCTGCCGCACCAGCCGATGCGGGTGGGCGCGGTGCTGGCCGGGCGGCGCGAGCCGGCCGGCTGGTGGGGCGAGGGCCGCCCGGCGCTGTGGGCGGACGCGATCGCCTCGGCCCGGGAGGCGGCCCGCGCGGCCGGCGCCGAGCTCACCGTCCGGGCCGGCCGGACCGCCCCGTGGCACCCGGGCCGGTGCGCGGCGCTGTACGTGCTCGCCGGCGGCGAGGAGGTCCTGGTGGGCCACGCCGGGGAGCTGCACCCGCGGGTGGTCAAGGCCTTCGGGCTGCCGGAGCGGACCGCCGCCATGGAGATCGACCTGGACCTGGTGGAGCGGGCCGCGGCCGGTCCGCGCGCCCCGGAGGTCTCCGGCTACCCGGTGGCCACCCAGGACGTGGCGCTGGTCGTGCCGTCGGAGACGGCGGCCGGCGAGGTGGAGGCGGCGCTCCGGGACGGCGCCGGCGAGCTGCTGGAGGAGGTCCGGCTGTTCGACGTCTACACCGGGGAGCAGGCCGGCGAGGGGCGCAAGTCGCTCGCCTACGCGCTGCGCTTCCGCGCCCCGGACCGGACGCTGACCGCGGAGGAGGCGGGCGCCGCCCGCGACGCCGCCGTCGCCGAGGCGGCCCGCCGCACCGGCGCGGTGCTGCGCGGCTGACCGCGGACCGAAGCGGAGGAGGCCCCGCACCGGGCGACCCGGTGCGGGGCCTCCGCGTGTCGAGGCACCCGCCGGGGCCTGTTCCGAGGGATCGGGAGAAAAAAATTATCGACGCTGTTTTCCCAGGTCATAAGGGAGATCAGTGTTCTCTGCGGGGGGCGGTGCGCATGCCTCCGGTTAATCCGGGCAGGGTTTTCTGTTTCGTCTCTTGAACGGGGAGGCCTCCGGGACTTAGCCTGCAGGCACCTGCCGCGCACCGGGCTCTCCGGGCAACGCGGACCAGCTGTCTGAATTGGCGTTTCTGCGTGCTCCGGCGCGCACCGGCCGACTCGGAGGTCGCCATATGACCGAAACAGTGGTTTCGTATACGCGTGTACCGTCAGGAGAACGGGAGCCCGGCCGCTTCTGGCACACCTTCTCCGATATGAACACCGTCGTCCAGGGGCCCAAGTTCGTCGTCGCCAGGGGCGAGGGCGTGTGGCTGTGGGACGACGCCGGCGACCGCTACCTCGACGGCACCGCCAGCCTGTGGTACTGCAACGTCGGCCACGGCCGCCGGGAGATCGCCGACGCGGTGCACCGGCAGATGACCCGGCTGGAGGCCTACACGGTCTACGGCGACTTCGCCAACGCCCCCGCGCTGGAGCTGAGCGAGCGGCTCGCCGCGCACGCCCCGGTCGCCGACCCGCGGATCATCCTCACCTGCGGCGGCGGCGAGTCCATCGAGACCGCGGCCAAGCTGGCCCGGCGGTACTTCGCGGCGCTGGGCCGGCCCGAGCGGGTGCACCTCATCTCGCGCACCGGCGGCTACCACGGGCTGCACGGCATCGGCACCGGCATCATCGGGATGGACCGGTTCCGCGAGGGCTTCGGCCCGATGGTGGAGAGCGCCTCGGTGGTCCCGCACGACTCCGCCGAGGCCCTGGAGGCGGAGATCCTGCGGGTGGGCCCGGACCGGGTGGCCGCCTTCTTCGCCGAGCCGGTGATCGGCGCGGGCGGGGTGTACCCGCCCTCCCCGGAGTACTTCGCCTCGGTCGCCGAGATCTGCCGGCGGCACGGGGTGCTGTTCATCGCGGACAGCGTGATCTGCGGCTTCGCCCGGATGGGCAACTGGTTCGGGATCGAGCGGTTCGGCGTGCGCCCGGACATGATCGTCTTCGCCAAGGGCGTCTCCAGCGGCTACCTGCCGCTGGGCGGGGTGGTCGCGGCCGGCGCGATCGCCGAGCCGTTCTGGGACCGCCCGGGCAACCCCTTCCACCACGGCACCACCTACGCCGGCCACCCGTCCTGCGCCGTGGCGGCCATGGCCAACCTGGACATCCTGGAGCGCGAGGACCTGTTCACCGTCGCGCTGGAGGTGGAGACCCACCTGGACGCGGCGGTGCGCACCCTGGAGGACCACCCGCTGGTGCGCGAGGTCCGCTCCGGCACCGGGGTGATGGCCGCGGTGGAGCTCACCGAGGAGGCGCTGACCGAGCGGGGCGTGCGCCCCGCGGACGTGTTCGCCGAGGCGCGGGCGCGCGGGGTGATCCTGCGCGCGGTGCCGAACGCGCTGCTCGTCTCGCCGCCGCTGGTCATCACCTGGGAGCAGATCGAGCACCTGGTGGCCACGCTGCGCGCGGCCCTGGACGCGGTCGCGGCCCGCTGACCGGGACCGGCCCCCGGAGACGCGGAACGGGGCGGAGCGCCGCAGCGGCGCTCCGCCCCGTTCCGCGTGCCCGCCCCGGCGGGCCCTGCGGGCGGGGTCGGGAACAGAGCGCTCCGCACCAGTGTTAGTTTACTAGGAAGATACTTACATTGGCGGGGAACGGAGAGACGGGGCCATGGGGGACGCGCTGGAGGCCGACCGCGCGCGGTCGGCGCAGGAACAGGCCGACGACGAGCTGATCACCGACTGGGGGCTGCTGGTCGAGGCGTTCAAGGCGGTCTCCCCGCTGCTGCTGGAGGGGGTGCACCCCGGCGGGGAGGAGATGTCCGGGCCCTGGTTCGAGGTGCTGCTCCGGCTGCAGCGCTCGCCCGGCCACCGGCTCCCGATGAGCGTGCTGGCCCGCGAGGTCAGCCTGAGCAGCGGGGGCTTCACCAAGCTCGCCGACCGGCTGGCGGCCAAGGGCTACCTGGCCCGGGAGTCCTGTCCGGAGGACCGCCGCGTGGTCTACGCCGCGCTCACCCCTGCCGGGAGCGAGCTCGCCGGCGAGGTGAAGACCCGCCACGCCGAGCTGCTCCGCCGGCACGTGCTGGACGTGCTGGGCCCGGACGGGGTGCGCACCCTCGGCTCCCTGGCGCGCCGGCTGCGGGACAGCGCGCGGGACTGACCGGCCGGTCCTGCCCGCGCACCGCCCGGGCCGCCCCGATACGCTTGGCCGGCAGTAGAACAGCAGAGGCCACGGAGGGGCGGCCCAGTGAAACTCTTCGCCAGCGCGGCCGAGATGCGCGCTGTACCCCGCTCGGAGGAGTTCCGCAACGGAGGGGTGTCCCTGTGGTACCGGGACACCGGTCTCCCCGAGCGCCGCGCGGCGCTGCCGGGCCCGGCCGACTACGACGTGTGCATCGTCGGCGCCGGGTTCACCGGCCTGTGGACCGCCTACTACCTGCTCCGGGCCGACCCCTCGCTGCGGGTGGCGGTGCTGGAGCGGGAGTTCGCCGGGTTCGGCGCCTCCGGCCGGGGCGGCGGCCTGGTCACCGCGGACTTCCCCGGCTCGCGCGAGCAGCACGCCCGGGAGTACGGCAAGGGCGCGATGATCGCCCTGCAGCGCGCCCTGATGGCCTCGGTCGACGAGATCCTCGACGTGGCGGGGGAGGAGGGGATCGACGCCGGCGCGGTCAAGGGCGGGATGCGGATCACCGCCACCAACCCGGCGCAGAAGGACCGGTTGCACGAGCGGGTGGAGCACCTGCAGGAGTGGGGCTACTGGCCCGAGGACCTGCACCTGGTCGAGCACGGCCACGAGCCGTGGCTGCGGGTGGACGGCCAGCTCGCCGCCGCCCACACCCCGCACGCCGCCCGGATCGACCCGGGCCGGCTCGCCTCCGGGCTGGCCGGGGCGGTGCAGCGGCTGGGCGCCGACGTCTTCGAGGACACCGAGGTCACCGGGGTCCGGCCGGGCGAGGGCGAGAACCGCCCCGCGGCGCTCACCCCGGCCGGGGAGGTCCGGGCCGACGTGGTGGTGCAGGCGGTCGAGGGCTACGTCGGCGGGCTCGGCGAGGGCCGGGCCGAATGGGCGGCGGAGGCCTGCGCGATGATCGCCACCGAGCCGCTGCCCGAGCAGATGTGGGAGCACATCGGCTGGGAGGGCGGCCAGGTGCTCTCCGACGCCGCGCACTCGCCGGTCTTCGCCCAGCGCACCGCGGACGGGCGGATCGCGCTCGGCGGCCGCGGCGCGCCGCACCGGATGGGCGCCGGGGCCGCCGCCGGCGCGGCCCCGCCGCAGGCCATCGCCGAGCTGTGGCGGGTGCTGGCGCGGATGTTCCCGGCCGCCGCCGAGGTCCCGGTGGCGCACGCCTGGGCCGGGCCGACCGGGGTGCCCGCGGACCGCCGCCCCCGGGTCGGGCTGGACACCGCGACCGGGCTGGCCTGGGCCGGAGGCTACTCCGGCAGCGGCGTCGCGCTGGCCAACCTGGCCGGGCGGACCCTGCGCGACCTGGTCCTGGGCGAGCGCGGCGACCTGGCCCGGCTGCCCTGGGCGTCCGGGGCCGACGGCGCCGCGCACCCGCTGCGCCGGCTGGGCGGCAAGGTCGCGCACGGCCTGTACCGGGGCGCCGACCGGCGGGAGACCAGCCGGCTGTCCACCACCTCGCGGCTGGCCGCGGTCGCCTCCAGGATCGCCGGGCATAGATAATTTATCCAGTGGGTTGCATAAAATTCCAGTCAGGTGCATGATGGTCCCATCGGGACCGGACGGCACCTGGACGGGAGTTGCGAGCATGGGGTACACGGCGGCGATCGCCGGAGCCAGCGGCTACGCGGGAGGCGAGCTGCTGCGCATCCTGCTCGGCC
The DNA here is from genome assembly GCF_000341105.1 of Nocardiopsis potens DSM 45234. GTDB lineage: Bacteria > Actinomycetota > Actinomycetes > Streptosporangiales > Streptosporangiaceae > Nocardiopsis_A > Nocardiopsis_A potens. The sequence goes on along the minus strand of NZ_ANBB01000054.1, from coordinate 20,938 downwards.
ACCCGTCGATCGAGATCGGCGCGGTGACCGCGGGCGGCAACGCCGGCACCCGCCTCGGCGAGCACCAGCCCCACCTGGTCCCGCTGGCCGACCGCGTCCTCGCCGAGACCACCCCCGAGGTGCTGGCCGGGCACGACGTCGTCTTCCTCGCCCTGCCGCACGGCCGCTCCGCCGAGATCGCCGCCGCCCTCGGCGACGCCGCGCTCATCGTCGACTGCGGCGCCGACTTCCGGCTCACCGACGCCGGCGCCTGGCAGCGGTTCTACGGCTCCGAGCACGCCGGCACCTGGCCCTACGGCCTGCCCGAACTGCCCGGCCAGCGCGAAGCGCTGACCGGGGCCCGCCGGGTCGCGGTGCCCGGCTGCCACGTCACCACCGCCACCCTCGCGCTCTTCCCCGCCCTCGCCGAGGGCCTGGCCTCCGCCGAGGACCTGGTGGTCGTCGCGGTCACCGGCACCTCCGGCGCCGGCCGCTCGCTCAAGCCCAACCTGCTCGGCAGCGAGACCATGGGCTCGGTCGCGCCCTACGGCGTGGGCGGCGTGCACCGGCACAACCCGGAGATCGTGCAGAACCTCTCCCGGGTCGCCGACGGCCCGGTCACCCTCTCCTTCACCCCGGTGCTCGCCCCGATGCCCCGCGGCATCCTGGCCACCTGCACCGCCCGGATCGCACCCGGCACCGGCACCGCGGCCGTCCGCGCCGCCTACGAGCGACGATTCGAGGCCGAGCCCTTCGTGCACCTGCTGCCCGAGGGCACCTGGCCCACCACCGGCATGACCCTGGGCGCCAACACGGCCCTGGTCCAGGTCGCCGTCGACGAGGCCGCCGGGCGGATGGTCGCCTGCGCCGCACTCGACAACCTGGCCAAGGGCACCGCGGGCGGAGCGGTGCAGAGCGCCAACATCGCGCTCGGCCTCCCCGAGACCGCAGGCCTGCCCACCGCCGCCGTCGCCCCCTGACCGGCGCCCCTCCGATCCATTCACGCCCGAAAGGCCCCACCGTGAGCGTCACCGCACCCCGCGGTTTCCGTGCCGCCGGCGTCGCCGCCGGCATCAAGTCCGAGGACGCCAGGGACGTCGCCGTCGTCATCAACGACGGCCCGTCCCGCGCCGCCGCCGCCGTCTTCACCCGCAACCGGGTCAAGGCCGCCCCGGTGCTCTGGTCCGAGCAGGTCGCCAAGGGCGGCCGGGTCCGCGCCGTACTGCTCAACTCCGGCGGTGCCAACGCCTGCACCGGCGCCCCCGGCTTCGCCGACGCGCACACCACCGCCGAGCGCACCGCCGACGCCCTGGGCGACTCCGCCGCCGAGATCCTGGTCTGCTCCACCGGCCTGATCGGCGAGCGGCTGCCCATGCCCGAACTGCTCTCCGGGGTGGACACCGCCGTCGCCGCGGCCGCCCGGGACGGCGGCCTGGACGCCGCCGACGCGATCCGCACCACCGACACCGTCGCCAAGATCTCCTTCCGCCGCGGCGACGGCTACACCATCGGCGGCATGGCCAAGGGAGCCGGCATGCTCGCCCCCGCCCTGGCCACCATGCTCGCCGTGGTCACCACCGACGCCGACCTCACCGCCGACCAGTGCGACCGGCTGCTCCGCGCCGCCACCGCCGCCTCCTTCGACCGGATCGACGCCGACGGCTGCATGTCCACCAACGACACCGTGGTGCTGATGGCCTCCGGCGCCTCCGGGACCGCCCCCGACGAGCAGGCGTTCGCCGCCCTGCTCGCCGAGGTCTGCGACGACCTCGCCCGGCAGATGGTCGCCGACGCCGAAGGCGCCACCAAGTCCATCGCCATCGAGGTGATCCGCGCCGCCGACGAGGACGACGCCCTGGAGGCGGCCCGCGCGGTGGCCCGCAACAACCTCTTCAAATGCGCGATGTACGGGGAGGACCCCAACTGGGGCCGGGTGCTCGCCGCGGTCGGCACCACCTCGGCCGCCTTCGAACCGGACCAGCTCGACGTCGCCATCAACGGCGTGTGGGTGTGCCGCAAGGGCGGCGTCGGCGAGGACCGCTCCCGGGTCGACCTCACCGGCCGGGACGTCACCGTCACCGTCGACCTGTCCGCCGGCGGCGCCTCGGCCACCGTGTGGACCACCGACCTCACCAACGAATACGTCCACGAGAACTCGGCGTACTCCTCATGAACTCCCGCAAGCAGGCCATGGACAAGGCCGACACCCTGATCGAGGCGCTCCCCTGGATGAGCCGCTTCCACGGGCGCACCGTCGTGGTCAAGTACGGCGGCAACGCCATGACCGACCCCGAGCTGCAGGACCGCTTCGCCGAGACCGTCGTCTTCCTCCGCTATGCCGGGCTCCGCCCGGTCGTGGTGCACGGCGGCGGCCCGCAGATCAAGGCCCACCTGGAGCGGGTCGGCCTGGAGAGCCGGTTCGCCGGCGGGCTCCGGGTCACCGACGAGGCCACCATGGACATCGTCCGGATGGTCCTGGTCGGCCAGGTCAACCGGGACATCGTCGGCCGGATCAACCGGCACGGCCCGTTCGCCGTCGGCATCTCCGGCGAGGACGCCCGGCTGATGACCGCCGAGCGCAAACCCGCCATGGTCGACGGCGAACCGGTCGACATCGGCCTGGTCGGCGAGGTCGTCGACGTCGACGCCGGGGTGGTCGCCACCCTGCTCGACGACGGCCGCATCCCGGTCGTCTCCAGCATCGCCCGCGCCCAGGGCGACGGCGAGACCGTGTACAACGTCAACGCCGACACCGCGGCGGCGGCACTGGCGGTCGGGCTGGAGGCGAGCAAGCTCATCATGCTCACCGACATCGAGGGCCTCTACGCCGACTACCCGGCCTGCGAGGAGCTGATCAGCAGACTCACCGCCTCCGAACTGGAGGCGCTCCTCCCGGAGCTCGCCTCGGGCATGGTCCCCAAGATGGAGGCCTGCCTGCGCGCCGTGCGCGGCGGCGTCCCCCAGGCGCACGTCCTCGACGGCCGCACCCCCAACTCCATGCTCCTGGAGGTCTTCACCAACGACGGCGTCGGCACCATGGTCGTCGCCGAAACGGACCGGCCCCTCGGAGGCATCCCGGCATGACCACCGACAGAACCCCCGGGCCCGCGACCCGGGCCCTGCAGGCCCGCTTCGAAGCGGCCCTGATGCCCAACTACGGGGTGCCGCCCCTGGCGCTGGCCCGCGGCAAGGGCAGCAGGGTCACCGACGCCGACGGCCGCGAGTACCTCGACCTGATCGCCGGCATCGCCGTCTCCGCCCTCGGCCACGGCCACCCGGCGCTGGCCGAGGCCGTCGCCGAGCAGGCCGCGGCGCTCGCCCACACCTCCAACCTGTTCCTGCACGAGCGCGAGGTCGAACTGGCCGAGCGGCTCCAGGCGCTGCTCGGCGACACCGCCGCCCGGGTCTTCCTGGCCAACTCCGGCACCGAGGCCAACGAGGCCGCGATCAAACTGGCCAAGCGCGCCGCCGGCCCCGGCCGCCCGGTCTTCGTCGCCACCGAGAACGGCTTCCACGGCCGCAGCGCCGGCGCCCTCGCGCTCACCGGCAAGGCCGCCATCCGCGAACCGTTCGGCCCGTTCGGCACCGAGGTGCGGTTCGTCCCGCACGGCGACGCCGACGCGCTGGCCGCCGCGGTCGACGAGACCGTCGCCGCGGTCATCGTGGAGCCCGCCCAGGGCGAGGCCGGCGTGGTCACCCCGCCCGCCGGCTACCTGGCCCGGGTCCGGGAGATCTGCGACGCCGCCGGCGCCGCGTTCGTGCTGGACGAGATCCAGAGCGGCATCGGCCGCACCGGCCACTGGTTCGCCCACCAGGCCGAAGGCGTCCGCCCCGACATCCTCACCCTGGCCAAGGGGCTGGGCGGCGGGCTGCCCATCGGCGCCTGCGTCGGCTTCGGCCGCCACGCCTCCGCCTTCGCCAAGGGCGACCACGGCTCCACCTTCGGCGGCAACCCGGTCGCCGCCGCCGCGGCCCTGGCGGTGCTCGACACCATCGAGGCCGACGGCCTGCTGGAGAACGCCGCCGCCACCGGCGCGCTGCTCGCCGACGGTGTCCGCGCCGCGGACCACCCGCTGATCACCGGCGTGCGCGGCACCGGGCTGTGGCTCGGCATCGCGCTCGCCTCCGACTCCGCCCCCGCCGTGCAGGCCGCGGCCGCCCGGCACGGCTTCCTGGTGAACGCCGTCGCCCCGGACACCGTCCGGCTCGCCCCTCCGCTCATCCTCACCGCAGCCGAAGCCCGGGAGTTCACCGGCGCGCTGCCCGCCATCCTCGACGAGGTGACCGCATGACCCCGACCGTCCGGCACTTCCTCCGCGACGACGACCTGACCCCCGCCGAGCAGGCGAAGGTCCTCGACCTGGCCGACGCCCTCAAGCAGGACCGGTTCTCCCGGCGCCCGCTGGAGGGCCCGGAGACCGTCGCCGTCATCTTCGACAAGGCCTCCACCCGCACCCGGGTCTCGTTCGCGGTGGGCATCGCCGACCTCGGCGGCCAGCCCCTGGTGATCGACGCCCAGAGCAGCCAGATGGGCCGCGGCGAACCCGTCGCCGACACCGCCCGGGTGCTGGAGCGCCAGGTCGCCGCGATCGTGTGGCGCACCTTCGCCCAGGAGGGCCTGGAGGAGATGGCCCGGCACAGCTCGGTGCCGGTGGTCAACGCCCTCTCCGACACCTACCACCCCTGCCAGATCCTCGCCGACCTGCAGACCGTGCGCGAGCGCAGGGGCCGCACCCAGGGCCTCGTCCTCGCCTACTTCGGCGACGGCGCCAACAACATGGCCCACTCCTACCTGCTCGGCGGCGCCACCGCCGGCATGCACGTGCGGATCGCCGCACCGGAGGGCTACCGGCCCGACCCCGGGGTGCTCGCCCGCGCCGAGGCGATCGCCGCCGAGACCGGCGGGTCGGCCACCGTGCTCGGCTCCGCGGACGAGGCCGCCGCAGGCGCCGACGTGCTCGCCACCGACGCCTGGACCTCGATGGGCCAGGAGGCCGAGGCCGCCGACCGGGTCGCCCCCTTCCTGGGCTTCGCGGTCGACGACGCCCGGCTGGCCCTCGCCGCCGACGACGCGGTCGTACTGCACTGCCTGCCCGCCTACCGGGGCCAGGAGATCACCGCCTCGGTCCTGGACGGCCCGGCCGGCGCGGTCTGGGACGAGGCGGAGAACCGCAGGCACGCGCAGAAGGCCCTGCTCTGCTTCCTGCTGGACGCGGCCCGGGAGGAGAGGCGCCGATGACCTCCGAGGGCGCCCTCTCGGCCCCGATGACCAAGGCCGCGCGGCACGCCCGGATCACCGAGGTGCTGACCCGCAACGACGTCCGCTCCCAGGGCGAGCTGGCCCGGCTGCTCGCCGACGCCGGCGTGCAGGTCGCCCAGGCCACCCTCTCCCGGGACCTGGACGAGCTCGGCGCGGTGAAGCTGCGCACCCCGGACGGCGACCTCATCTACCGGCTGCCCGGCGAGGGCGGCGAGCGGCTGCAGCGGGCCGGCGGCGGCGGGCTGGACCTGGGCGCCTCGGCCGGCTCCCGGCTCACCCGGATCGCCGAGGAGCTGCTGGTCTCGGCGGAGGCCTCGGCCAACATGGTGGTGGTCCGCACCCCGCCCGGGGCGGCCCAGTACCTGGCCTCGGCGATCGACCACACCGACTTCCCGGCCATCCTCGGCACCATCGCCGGCGACGACACCATCCTGGTGGTCTCCCGCGACCCCCAGGGCGGCGAGGAGCTCGCCGCGGCGCTGCTCCGGCTGGCCGACCGCAGGACCTGACCGGCGCCCGCGGCCGCCGGAACCCGAACCCCCCGAACAAGACGGCACACGACAGCAAAGGAACCCCGACCGTGAGCAACCCAGAGGTGACCCGGCTTTGGGGAGGCCGCTTCGCCGGCGGACCCTCCGACGCGCTCGCCGCGCTCTCCCTGAGCACTCACTTCGACTGGCGGCTGGCCCGGCACGACATCGCCGGCTCCAGGGCGCACGCCCGGGTGCTGCGCTCCGCCGGGCTGCTCACCGCCGACGAGCTGGAGGCCATGCTCGCGGGCCTGGACCGGCTGGAGGCCGACGTCGCCTCCGGCGACTTCACCCCCGTCCTGGAGGACGAGGACGTGCACACCGCGCTGGAGCGCGGCTTCATCGAGCGCGTCGGCCCCGAGCTGGGCGGGCGGCTGCGCGCCGGCCGCTCCCGCAACGACCAGATCGCCACCCTGGTCCGGATGTACCTGCGCGAGGAGGCCCGCGGCATCGCCGGCGAGCTGCTCGACCTGGTCTCCGCCCTGGCCGACCAGGCCGAGGCCAACGCCGCGGTGGCCATGCCCGGCCGCACCCACCTGCAGCACGCCCAGCCGGTGCTGCTCGCCCACCACCTGCTCGCGCACGCCTGGCCGCTGCTGCGCGACGTGGAGCGGCTGCGCGACTGGGACCGGCGCGCCGCGGTGTCGCCCTACGGCTCCGGCGCGCTGGCCGGCTCCTCCCTCGGCCTGGACCCCGAGGCGGTCGCCGCCGACCTCGGCTTCCCGGCCTCCGCGGAGAACTCCATCGACGGCACCGCCGCCCGCGACGTGGTCGCCGAGTTCGGCTTCGCCGCCGCGATGACCGGGGTGGACCTGTCCCGGATCTCCGAGGAGATCATCCTCTGGGCCACCAAGGAGTTCTCCTTCGTCACCCTGGACGACGCCTACTCCACCGGGTCGTCGATCATGCCGCAGAAGAAGAACCCCGACATCGCCGAACTGGCCCGGGGCAAGTCCGGCCGGCTCATCGGCGACCTGGCCGGGCTGCTCACCACGCTCAAGGGGCTGCCGCTGGCCTACAACCGGGACCTGCAGGAGGACAAGGAACCGGTGTTCGACGCGGTGGACACCCTGCACCTGCTGCTGCCCGCGTTCACCGGCATGGTCGCCACCCTGTGGTTCAACGGCGAGCGGATGGCCGAGCTGGCCCCGCAGGGCTTCTCGCTCGCCACCGACATCGCCGAGTGGCTGGTCCGGCAGCGGGTGCCGTTCCGCGAGGCGCACGAGATCGCCGGCGCCTGCGTCCGGGTCTGCGAGGAGCGCGGCATCGACCTGCCGGACCTCTCCGACGCCGACCTCGCGGCCGTCTCCGAGCACCTCACCCCGCAGGTGCGCGAGGTGCTCACGGTGGAGGGCTCGATGGCCTCCCGGTCCGCCAAGGGCGGCACCGCGCCGGCCCGCGTCGGCGAGCAGCTGGCCCGGGTCCGCACCCTGGCCGCCGGCTACCGGAAGGACTTCGCCGAGGCCGCCCCGCGGTAGCGCCCCGGAGCCTCCCCGAACACGCACCGGGCCCCGGCGGGCCGGTGCGGACCGCGCGGTCCGCACCGGCCCGCCGGGGCCCTTTCCGCGGCTGCGCCGCCGCGCCGCGCCGACCGGGCCCGCCCGCAGGTCCGCCCCCGGGCGGCGCGCACCGCCGCGGCCGCGGTCAACACCGGGAAAACCCCCTCCGGCCCCCTCCGGATGCGGTAGCGTCCAGAATTCGCGGGCACTGCGGGTCGCGACCCCTTCACTCAGGGTCAAACGGGCCGGTGGGCGGCCCGCAGGGGGAGGGGAGGCAGATGAGGGAGCCGGACGGAGCCCGGCGGGGGATCAGGGCGCAGCTCAACCGGATCGTGCTGATCCCCGGCGCCACGTTCCTGGCGCTGTTCGCCATGCTCGCCGCCGTCACCCTCACCCAGGCGGCCTCCAGGTACCTCGACTACCGCGGCGGGCGCGAAGGGGTCTACCTGGTCCAGGCCCTCACCGAGCTGCAGACCGAGCGCCGGCTGGCCGCCGAGCAGACCGCCGACCCCTCCGACGGGGCGCTGAGCGGCCTGCGCACCCAGGCGGAGAGGACCGACACCGCCATCGCCGCCCTGGAGGCCGCCGGCGACCGGCTGCGCACCTCCGGGACGGCCGCCTCGGCCTTCCGCACCGAACTGGGCCGGCTGGACGGGCTGCGCGCCCGGGTCGCCGCCGGCGACACCGGCCTGGACGCGGTCCTGGACGGCTACGGCGCGGTGGTCCGGCAGGGCATCGGCGCCTACGACGCGCTGACCCGCACCCTGCACCACGGCCCCGCCGCCGCGGCCGGCTCCGACGCGGTCGCCCTGATGCGCGCCCAGGAGCTGTTCGCCGAGGCCGACGCCCGGCTCTCCGCCGACCCCGGCGCCCGGACCCGCCCGGCCGCGCTGATCTCCGCCGCCCGCCTCCGGCTGGAGGAGGCCGCCCAGGTGCTCACCGGCCGGGCCGCCCGCACCCACGCCGAGCTCACCGGCTCCGCCGCCTGGGACCGTTCGGAGAACCCCTCGGTCGAGGACTGGCGGGACAGCGCCGACCGGGTCGGCGCGGGCCTGGCCGAGCTGAGCACCATCCGGGCCGACGAGGCCGCCTCGCTGGCCCGCACCGCCGCCGTCCGGATGGCCTGGCTGGCCGTCGGCGGCGCCGCGCTCTCGCTGTTCGCCGGGGCCCTGGCCTACGGCGCCGCGTCCCGCTCCGCGGGCCGGCTCACCGCCCGGCTGGCCCGGCTGCGCGCGGAGACCCTGGAGCTGGCCCGCACCGGCCTGCCCCGGGTGGTCGAGCGGCTGGAGCGCGGCGAGCAGGTCGACCCGGACACCGCGGTCCGCCCGCTGGACCACGGCGGCGACGAGGTCGGGCAGGTCGCCGACGCGTTCAACACCGCCCAGCGCACCGCGGTGCGCGCCGCGGTCCGCCAGGCCGACATGCGGGCCGGGGTGAACCGGGTCTTCCTCGGCATCGCCCACCGCAACCAGTCGCTGGTCCAGCGCCAGCTGCGGCTGCTGGACCGGCTGGAGCGCGAGGAGGAGGACCCCGACCTCCTGGACGGCCTCTTCAAGCTGGACCACCTCGCCACCCGGGGCCGGCGCAACGCGGAGAACCTGGTCATCCTCGCCGGCGGGCAGCCCGGCCGCCGCTGGCACGACCCCATCCCGCTGGTCGACGTGGTGCGCGGCGCCATCTCCGAGACCGAGGAGTACGCCCGGATCGAGCTGTGCGCCGTCCCCGACCTCGCGCTCTCCGGGGCCGTCGTCGCCGACGTCATCCACCTCCTCGCCGAACTGGTGGAGAACGCCACCGCCTTCTCCCCGCCGCACACCGCGGTGCAGGTCCGCAGCGAGGCGGTGCCCAAGGGCGTCGCGGTCGAGGTGGAGGACCGCGGCCTGGGCATGTCCGCGGGCGCCCTGGACCGGGCCAACGCGACGCTGCGCGAGGCCCCGGAGTTCGACGTCATGGCGTTCGACCAGGACCTCAGGCTCGGCCTGTTCGTGGTCGCGCGGCTGGCCGCCCGGCACGGGGTGCGGGTCCAGCTCCGCCCCTCGCCCTACGGCGGGACGCGCGCGGTGGTCCTGCTCCCCGCGGCGCTGATCGCCCGGAACGAGCCCGCCCCGCCCGCGTCCGAGCGTCCCCGGGAGGAGCCGCCCGCGGCCCCGGCGCCGCTGAGCCGGACCCGGGCGGAGGAGCCGCCCCGGCCGCAGCGGGCCGCAGAGGACGGGGAGGGGCGCCCGGCGCTGCCCAAGCGCCGGCGGCAGGCGGGGCTGGACCCCCGGCTGCGCACCGAGCCCGCCGCAGGGGAGGGCGGCGCGGAACCGCCCACGCCGGAGCAGAGCCGGCAGGTGATGAGCGCGTTCCAGAGCGGGACCAGGCGCGGGCGCCGGGCCGGGGGCGAGCCCCCGGAGGGGGAACCGGTGCCGGTGGGAGAGCACACGGGAGAGGGCAGCGAATAGATGGTGTACGACGGCAGTGACGCAGCGGGGGACCTCAACTGGCTCCTGGACGACCTCACCGACCGGGCCGTGGGGGCCGAGCACGCGATCGTGCTCTCCTCCGACGGCCTGCTCATCGGGCGCTCGCACGGGCTGGGCACCGAGGACGCCGAGCACCTGGCGGCGGTCGCCTCCGCCTTCCAGAGCCTGGCCCGGGGCACCGGGCGCCAGTTCGGCGGCGGCGCGGTGCGCCAGACCGTGGTGGAGATGGAGCAGGCGTTCCTGTTCGTCACCGCGGCGGGGGAGGGGGCCTGCCTGGCCGTGCTCGCCGCGGGCGACGCCGACGTCGGCCTGGTCGCCTACGAGATGAACATGCGGGTCCGCAGGGTCGGCCGGTTCCTCACCTCCGCGCCGCGCTTCCCCCGGGCCGAGGCGGGGACGCTCCCGGTCGGCGGGGGCTCGTGAGGGGCGGGACGGGGGTCCGGGCCGACCCGGCCGGCCCGCTGGTGCGCCCGTACGCGGTGACGCGCGGGCGCACCCGCCCCGGCCCCGGGGCGGGGCTGGACATGATCAGCGTCGTGGTGGCGGTCCGGGACCGCGCCGGCGGCGCGGTGCGCCAGCCCGAGCACGCCCGGATCCTGCGCATCTGCCGGAGGCCGGTCTCGGTGGCCGAGCTCGCCGCCCGGCTGGACCTCCCCATCACCGTGGTCAAGGTGCTCGTGGGCGACCTCATCGCCGGAGGCGACGTGGCCGCCCGCGCCCCGCTGCCCGCGGCAGACCTACCCGAAAGCAACCTACTCCAGGCGGTCCTCGATGGCATCAGACGGCTCTGAACCGGACACCCGCGAACGACCCGACATCCCCGTCGCGCTGAAGATCCTCGTGGCGGGCGGCTTCGGGGCGGGCAAGACCACGCTGGTCGGCTCGGTCAGCGAGATCACCCCGCTCAGCACCGAGGAGGTGATGACCGAGGCCGGGGCGGGCGTGGACGACACGGCCGGGGTGGAGGACAAGAGCACCACCACCGTGGCGCTGGACTTCGGCCGGATCACCATCGCCGACGAGGTCGTGCTCTACCTCTTCGGCACCCCCGGCCAGGACCGGTTCTGGTTCCTCTGGGACGAGCTCGCCGAGGGGGCGCTGGGCGCGGTGGTGGTCGCCGACACCCGCCGGCTGGACAGCTGCTTCCCCGCGGTGGACTTCTTCGAGCGGCGCCGGATCCCGTTCGCGCTGGCGGTCAACCGCTTCGACGGCGCCTCCCGGTACTCCGCCGAAGAGGTGCGCGAAGCCGTCGACCTGGGGCCGGACGTCCCGGTGGTGCCGGGCGACGCCCGGCTCCGGGAGTCCGGCAAGGAGGTGCTGGTGGCACTGGTCGAGCACGTGATCCGGCGACGCAGCCCGGCGATGAGCGGGTGACCGGTAGCATGGCCCGTGCGGCGGCCAGCCCCCGCATGCCAGTGGTCTGCCGGACGGATTCCCCGGCGGCGGCGCGTCCCCCCGCGTGTTCGTTCGGAAATCGGAATCCGTTCGAGAGCAAGATCATCGCACACGAGTCGTTAGCATTTTGCACGTGAATCCTGACAGTACGCATAATCCGGACCGACTCCCCCCTCGCGACCTCCCGCGCCGGCGCTCCGGACGGCACCGCAACCCCCTCTCCTTCGACAGCTGGATCGGCACCCCTGAGCTGGTCCTCGCCGTTCCCGGAGGCCGGAGCGGCGCCGCCGAGGAGATCGGCGACCAGATGGTCGGCCTGCTCCGCTCCTACCGCCCCGAGGTGGGCATCCGCCACGGCCTCGCCGGGGCCGAGGGCGACGGCGGCCTGGCCGCGGCCCTGGACGGCCTGGAGGCCAAGGAGGGCCGGGCCCTGGCCGGCGTCGTCGTCCCGCTGGTGACCGGCCCGCACGCGGCCACCGCCCGGGCGATCGAGGAGGCCGTCGCCGCCTCCGGCGCCGACGTCCGGGTCACCGAAGGGCTCGGCCCGCACCCGATGCTCGCCGAGGTGCTCCACCTGCGGCTGGCCGAAGCGGGCTTCGTCCGCGCCGACCGGATGCGGCTGATCAGCGTGGTCGCCCCGAGCACCAGCATGGCCGACGGGGTCATCGTCGGCTCCTCGGGCGGCGCCGAGGCCGCCGCGGCCGCCGGCGTCACCGCGGTGCTGCTCGCCGCGCGGCTGGGCATCACCGTGCTCCCCGCCGACCTCGACGACGACGCCGCGCTCAACGCCGCCGTCGGCCAGCTCCGCGAAGCGGGCTGCACCCGCCCGGTGATCGCGCCGTGCGTGGTCGGGCCGGAACTCCCCGAGGGGCGCCTGGAGGAGCTCGCCGAGCGGCACTCCGCCCGGACCAGCGCCCCGCTGGGCGCAGGCGGCACCCTGGCGAAGATCGCCGCGCTGCGCTACGCGGAGATCCTCAACGCCCTGGGCGTGGAGACCCCGCCCAGCGTCGACGACCTGCCCGCCCCGGTGGGCTCCCGGCACCGCCCGGAGAGCTGACCGGTCCTCCCGAGACCGGCCGACGCGCCCCTGAGCGGACCGCCCCCGCACGGTCCGCCCAGGGGCGCCGTCGCCTCCGAACCCCCCGCACAGCACGGGATGTAACCGTTCCGACACTGAGCGCAGCGATCTTCCGGTAGCCTCGGACCCCTCTACGGCGTGCCACTGGATGAGGGGGAGCCGATGGCCGCGACGTCGAGCAGTGCGCCCGCAGCGCGTCCGAAGACGATCCGCGGGCAGCTCACCCGAATGGTCCTCATTCCCGGTGTCAGCTTCCTGGTCCTGTGGACCCTCATGACCGCCGCGGGGGCGGTCCAGGCGGTGGAGACCGCCCGCGCCGTCCAGCAGGGGCGGACCGGGACCGCCGCCTTCGACGCCCTCGGCGACGACCTGCGCGAGGAGCGCAGGCTCGGCCAGATCCTGCTCGGCGACCCCGGCGCCGAACGCGTCGGCGAGCGCTTCACCGAGCAGCGCGCCGCCACCGACGCCTCGCTGCGCGCCGCGGCCGGCGCCGCCGCCGCGCTCACCGGCGACCCGGACCGGGAGACCCGGCGGGCCGCGGCCGGCCTCTCCGGCGAGGACGGCGGCGCCTCGCGCACCCTGGACCGGCTGCGCGCCGAGGCCGACGGCGGCGACGGCGACCGCGCCGAGGTCCTGGACGGCTACTCCGAGATCCTCACCGACGTGCAGGTGCTCCGCTCCGCCCTGCTGCGCGCCGCCGCCGACGCCACCGAGGCCGGCCCGGCCCGGGACCTGGAGGACGCCCGCGAGGAGTACTCCCGGGCCGAGGCGCTGCTCGCCGGGGCCATCGCCGCCGGCGCCATGGACTACCAGGACACCTCGCACTTCACCTACCTCACCGCCTCCTACCGGGACACCCTGCAGCGCGTCGCCCCGGACCTGCGCGGCGAGGTCCGCGCCGACTACGAGGAGATGACCGCCGGACGGGACTGGGCGCGCACCGAGCGGCTCAGCCGCAGCGTCGTCACCCGGCCTCCCGTCACCGAACCGGAGTTCCCCGGCGACCCCGCGGTCTGGAACGACGAGATCGGCGTCGCGGCCGGGGAGTGGAAGCAGGCCGCCGGCGCCGCCGGGACCGCCTTCGACGCGCTCACCGAGTCCCAGCTGGAGCACGCCTACGCCGCCGCGTGGAACAGCGCGCTGCGGCTGATCGGGCTGAGCGCGGGCGGCGCCCTGCTCACCCTGGCGGCAGGGACCGCGGCGATCGTGGTCGCGGTCCGCTCCGCCCGCCGGCTCACCGGGCGGCTGCGCCGGCTGCGCGCCGAGACCCTGGCGCTATCCGACACCCGCCTGCCCGAGCTGGTCGAGCGCGCGCAGAGCGGCCGCAAGGTCGACGTCGGCGCCGAACTGCCCCGGCTGGACCACGGCGAGGACGAGATCGGCGAGGTCGCCGACGCCTTCGACACCGCCCAGCGGACCGCGGTGGGCGCCGCGGTCAAGCAGGCCGAGATCCGGGAGGGCGCGAACCGGGCCTTCCTCGGCATCGCCTACCGCAACCAGGCCATCGTCCAGCGGCAGCTGCGGCTGCTCGACGAGATCGAGTACGCCGAGGACGACCCGGAGACCCTGAAGAAGCTCTTCCGCCTGGACCACCTGGCCACCCGGGCCCGCCGCTACGCCGACAACCTGATCATCCTCGGCGGGGCGCAGGGCGCCCGCCGCTGGCGCGACCCCATGCCCATGGTGGACGTGCTGCGCGCCGCGATCTCCGAGACCGAGGACTACGAGCGGGTCCGGCTCACCTCCGCCCCCGGGGCGCTGCTGCGCGGCGCGGCCGTCGCCGACGTCGTGCACCTCCTCGCCGAACTGGTGGAGAACGCCGCGCAGTTCTCGCCCGCGGGCACCCCGGTGGACGTGCACTGCGGCTCGGTCTCCGGCGGCCTCGCGGTCGACGTGGAGGACCGCGGCCTGGGCATGACCGCCGAGGGCCACGCCGAAGCCGAGCGCACCCTGGCCGAGGCGCCGGAGTTCGACGTGATGGCGCTGATCGACGAGCCGCGCCTGGGCCTGTTCGTGGTCGCCCGGCTCGCCGCCCGGCACGGCATCGCGGTCCGGCTCAGCCCCTCGCCCTACGGCGGCACCCGGGCCACCGCCCTGATCCCCACCGACCTGCTGGAGACCCAGTCCGACGGAAGGCCCGCCCCACCCGCGGCGGTCGCCGCAGGCGGAGCAGGCGGAACGGCGGCCGAGGGCGGTGCCCGCGGATGACCGGTGGAGAAAGCAGAAGCGGCAGCGGCAGAGAAGACAGAGACGGCAGAGGCCGCGGAAACGGCAGAAACGGCAGAGTCGGCAGAGACGACGGCGCGGACGGGATGGTCGACGCCGGGCCGCTGGTCCGCCCGTTCGCCCTGCGCGCGGGGAGCCCGGCGGCCGCCCCCGCCGGGCGTCCCCGGCGCGGCGGCGTCCCCGACGTCCTGGCCGCGGTGCGCACCGCCGACCTCGGCGACGCCGACCGGGAGCCCGCCCCCGAGATCGTGGCGATCCTGCGGGCCTGCACGGCACCGCGCCGGGTCGCCGACCTCGCCGCCGACCTGGGCATGCCGCTCAACCTGCTCCGCCACCTGACCGGCGAGCTCATCGCCGAGGGACGCCTGCTCCCGGAGCACCCCTGTGGCCCCCCGCGCCCGGAGCGCGGCACCGACATCCTCACCCGCGTCCTGGAGGGCCTGCGCTCCCTATGAGCCCGGCCACCGCCAGGACGCCCAGAACCGCCACCCCGCCGACCGGACGGCCCCGACGACGGCACAGGCAGGGACAGGGCAGGGACAGGGCAGAGGTGGTCGCCCGGGCGCGGCATCCCACGGGGCGGGGGTTCAAGCAGGCGGCGAGGGCGGGAGGGCGTGCCGGTCGGTCGGGTGCGGCACCTCGCGGAGCGAGGGTCAAGACGGGCGGCGACGGCAGCGGTAGGGGCGGGGCGAGGGGTGGTCGCCCGGGCGCGGCATCCCACGGGGCGGGGGCTCAAGCTGGCGGCGATGGCGGCGGTGGGGACCGGCTGGTCGGTCAGGCGCGGCGCCCCACGGAGCGAAGGCTCAGGCCGGCGGCGACGGCAGCGGTAGGGGCGGGGCGGAGGCGGTCGCCCGGGCGTCGGGCCCCACGGGGCGGGGGGTCAAGCAGGCGGCGAGGGCGGCAGGGGACCGGCTGGTCGGTCTGGCGCGGCAGAGGGGTGGGGGCGGTCGGGGCGGGTCTGGGTGGCGGGTTCGCCGTGCCCGCGTCGCCCGGGCGCCGGAGTCGGCCGCCCTTGAAACCGCTTCACCTCCCTGCCCTGGGTGATTGCGCAGGGTGATGGCGGGGTGGGGCGCCCTGCGCACCGCGAGAGCACCCCGGTGATTCCCGGGCGCGCATCCCGGCCCGGATCGGCCCCGGGAGGCCCGGATCGCCTCGATCGGGCCGGTGTTCGGGGGTTCGAGTCGCCCGGAAGACCGGGATGAAGGGGGCCGGAACCCTGGAAGAGCAGGGGTGGGGGTGAGATGTCGCTTTTGTTCTCCCGGGAGGGCCCGCCTTGACCACTCTGGGTAATCGACGAAGGGGCGGTGGGGTCCTCGAGGTTCACTACTCGCTGGTAGATGTAATCGGGGTGCTCTCGCGGTGCGCAGGGCGCCTCCACCCTCGCCCGATCCCCGCTGCGAACCAGGCATATAGGGATAAGGCCCCCAGGTGGGCCGGGGCAAGTGGGCCTGCCCCCTTCACCGGAGCACCGCCTCCCCCCTCGCCGGGAGCACGCGCCGGGCCCGGCCGGTGAACGCGGCGCCCACCCCGCTCCCGCCCTCGCCGCCGGCCTGAACCCCGACCCCGTGGGGCCCGGTACCCGGGCGACCACCTCCGCCCCGCCCCCACCTCCGCCGTCGCCGCCCGTCTTGACCTTCGCCTCGCGGGGTGCCGCGCCCGACCGACCGGCCGGTGCTCCTCCCCGCCTTCGCTGCTCGCTTTAAGCCCAACCCCGTGGGTGCCGCGCCCGGGCGACCACCTGCGCCCCGCCCCTACCGCTGCCGTCGCCGCTGGCCTGAACCCCGACCCCGCGAGACGCCGCGCTCGGGTGGCCGGCTGCGTCCCGCTCCTACCGCTGCCGTCGCTGCTTGCTTGGACCTTCGCTCCGTGAGGCGCCGCGCTCGGGTGATCGCCTTCGCCCTGGCCCCTGCCTGTGCCGTTGCCGCCTGCTTGGACCTTCACCTTGTGGGGTGCCGCGCCCGACCGGCTGACCGACCGGCACGCCCCCTCTCACCCCTCTCCGACGCGGTGCCCTTCCCGAGGCGGTGCCCGACCCGACCACGGGTGCGTGCGGCGGTCCGCCCTCCGGTCTTCGCGGTTGCCGGGAAGGCGCGCCGGCCGCCAGGATCGGGGCCGGGCGGAAGGGCCCGCCGGCGTCCTTCCCGTCGACCGCTCGGCCGGCCCTGAACGGAGGTGACGTGCGCACGAGAACCGCGATCGGCGCGGCGGTCCTGGCGACCCTGGCCGCCGGTGTTCCGCTCGGCGCGGCGGCGGCCGACGTCCCGCTGCACACCGAGGTCGTCCACCGGGAGCAGCAGGGCGAGGGCGAACTCCTCCTGGTCCGGCACCTGACGCTCGGCGGGACCCGGTACGAGCTGCGCCTGGGCCGCGAGCCGGACGTGTACTTCCACCCGGTGCGCATCCCGGCGGCCCTCCCCGACGACCCGCCGCGCATCACCGGCACGGACTGGGACGAGGACGGCGTCGAGATCCGCTTCGACTCCGGGCACACCGTCGCCGTCCCCGCCGACGCCTACCTGGGCGGGCGCTGAGCCTGGGCGGGCGCTGATTCGGGTGGAACCGGCCCTTGCTAGCGTGGTCCGCCGTGAGCAGCGACCACATCGGCATCATCGGCGGCGGAATCGTCGGGCTGGCCCTGGCGCGGTGGATCACCCGGGAGCGGCCCGGGGCACGGGTCACCGTGCTGGAGAAGGAGGACCGGGTCGCCGCGCACCAGACCGGCCGGAACAGCGGCGTGGTCCACGCCGGCCTGTACTACCGGCCGGGGTCGCTCAAGGCGGAGCTCTGCCGCCGCGGCATGCTCCTGCTCCGCGAGTACTGCGCCGAGCGCGACCTGCCCTACCAGGAGGTCGGCAAGGTCCTGGTGGCCCGGGACGCCGACGACGCCGAGCGCCTGGACCGGATCGAGCGGACCGCCCGGGAGAACGGCGTCCCCGGGGTGCGCCGGCTCGGCCCCGAAGGGCTCCGCGAGATCGAACCGCACGCCGAGGG
This sequence comes from Nocardiopsis potens DSM 45234, assembly GCF_000341105.1. GTDB lineage: Bacteria > Actinomycetota > Actinomycetes > Streptosporangiales > Streptosporangiaceae > Nocardiopsis_A > Nocardiopsis_A potens. The sequence continues at coordinate 3,515 of NZ_ANBB01000054.1, read as the reverse complement.
CGTCGAGGCGCTGCACTCCCCGCACACCGCCATCACCGACTTCATCGCGGTCGCCGAGTCGCTCGCCGACGACGTGCGCCGCTCCGGCGGGCGGGTCCGGCTCGGCGCCCCGGTCATCGCGCTCCGCCAGGGCGTCGGCGGCGCCGAGGTGCTCACCGGGGATCCGGCGGGGGAGCGGACCCGGCACCGCTTCGACACCGTCGTGATCTGCGCCGGACTCCAGGCCGACCGGCTGGCCAGGATGGCCGGGGCGGGGGCCGACCCCCGGATCGTGCCGTTCCGCGGCCTCTACCACGAGCTCGTCCCCGAGCGCCGGGACCTGGTCCGCGGCCTGGTCTACCCGGTGCCGGACCCGCGCTACCCCTTCCTCGGGGTGCACCTCACCCGGCATGTGCACGGCGAGGTGATGGCCGGCCCCAACGCGATCCTGGCCGCCGCCCGCGAGGGCTACCGGCTCCGCGATGTGGCCCGCCGGGACCTGGCCGAAACCCTGTCCTGGCCCGGCTTCTGGCGGCTGGCCCGCGAGCACTGGGCGGTCGGCGCCCGGGAGGTCGCGGTGTCCGCCTCGGCCGCGGTGTTCGCCCGGGAGGCCTCCCGGCTGGTCCCCGGCATCACCGCGGCCGACCTCCGCCCCGCTCCCGCAGGCATCCGCGCCCAGGCGCTGGCCCGGGACGGATCGCTGCTCGACGACTTCGCCATCGACGTGCACGGCAGGTTCGTCTGCGTGCGCAACGCCCCCTCCCCGGCGGCCACGTCCTCCCTGGCCATCGCGGAGTACCTGGGGGAGAAGACGCTCGCGGCGCGCTGAACGCCGCGCCTTCCCGCTCCGCTCCGCCGGACGCGCGGCCGCCTGCTCGGCGGCGCCCCATCGGCCCCGCCGGCTCCCGGCCGCCGCCCGGTGGATGCGCAGAGTCAGATCGTGCGTGACCGGCATCGGACCGGCGGGGACATGGCCGGCGGGCGGCGGGCCGGGGCGGCAGGGGGGTCGGTGCTCTCCCGGAGCGGACACGCGGCCGTGCGCGCCGCACCCGTCCTTTCCCTGCTGAACAGGACGGACAGGCCCGGGACCGCCGCATGTCGGCAGCGATAGGGGGAACCGGAGCCGGACACGGGCGGCCCCGGGGGTCTTTCGGACGGTGATCGCCCGGGAGCCAGGGACCATGATCACCGACTACGGACCGTATGAGTGCGCTGTGAGGTGTGACGCCGGTCACAGGTCGACCGGTGCCGCGGACACCGCGGCCGCTGGACCGGTCGCGGGAAGCCGACCGGACACTCCGCTCCATTCGGTGATCGCCCTGGTCATGTCCGGGAAAAGCGGTATACCGCCGCTTCGCGGCGAAGTGCGGGGCGGGATTACGGCGCGCCGGCCGTCCCGGTGGGCGGATCGCGAGAATCCTTACGGGACAGAGGAATCCGCACGATCGGACCGATTAGCGGAGTCCGAAAACCGGGCCCGCATCCCCGCCGAAAAACAGGGGCGGGCCGGGTGCCGGCCCCCGCCGGCGTCCGGCGGAGGGGAAACCGGTTGCGGAGCTCTCCTGAGCAGCGGATAGCGTAGACGGCACCAGGTGTAATCCGGCGGCCCGAACCGGCCGCCGGCCGACGAGACACGACGGAAGAACACAGTGACCGACATCATCGACGAACTCGAATGGCGCGGCCTCCTCGCGCAGACCACCGACCTTGACGAACTTCGCAAGGCGCTCGCCGATGGCCCGGTCACCCTCTATTGCGGCTTCGACCCCACCGCGGGAAGCCTGCACGTCGGACACCTCACCCAGATCCTGACGCTGGCGCGCTTCCAGCGGGCGGGGCACCGCCCCATCGCCCTGGTGGGCGGCGGCACCGGCCTCATCGGCGACCCCAAGCCCAACTCCGAGCGGAGCCTCAACTCCGAGGACACCGTCGCGGAGTGGGTCGGCCGGCTCGGCCGGCAGCTCGCCCCCTTCCTCCGCTTCACCCCGGAGGGGGAGGCCCCGGCCCCCACGGACGCGATCATGGCGAACAACGCCGACTGGCTCCGCTCCATGTCGGCGATCGAGATGTTCCGGGACGTGGGCAAGCACTTCAGCCTGAACCAGATGCTCCAGCGTGAGACGGTGCGCAGCCGCCTCGACGGCGAGGGCATGAGCTACACCGAGTTCAGCTACGTGCTGCTGCAGTCCTACGACTTCGTCCGCCTCTACCGGGACCACGGCTGCACCCTGCAGACCGGCGGCAGCGACCAGTGGGGCAACATCACCGCGGGGCTGGAGCTCATCCGCCGGATGGACGCCAACGTCCCGCACGGCCCCGCGCACGCGCTCACCACCAACCTGCTGACCAAGAGCGACGGCACCAAGTTCGGCAAGACGGAGAGCGGCGCGGTCTGGCTGGACCCGGAGTTCACCACGCCGTACGCCTTCTACCAGTTCTGGTTCAACACCGACGACCGCGACGTCGTCCGCTACCTCAAGGTGTTCAGCTTCCGCACCCGCGAGGAGATCGACGAACTGGCCCGGCTGACCGAGGAGCGCCCCGCCGCGCGCGCCGCCCAGCGCGCCCTGGCGGAGGAGCTCACCACTCTGGTCCACGGCGAGGAGGAGTGCCGCAAGGTCATCGACGCGAGCCGCGCCCTGTTCGGCCAGGCAGACCTGGACGCCCTGGACGCCGCCACGCTCGGCGCGGCGCTCGCCGAGGTGCCCCGGACCGAGCTGCCCGCCCTGGGCGACGGGGTCCTGGTGGTCGACCTGCTCGCCGAGACCGGGCTGGTGCCGAGCAAGTCCGCCGCGCGCCGCGCGGTCCAGGACGGCGGCGCCTACCTCAACAACACCAAGGTCACCGACCTGGAGGCGAAGGCGACCGAGGCCGATCTGCTGCACGGCCGCTTCCTGGTGGTGCGCCGGGGCAAGCGGAACGTCGGCGGCGTCGACGTCGCCGGCTGATCCCGAGCCGCCGGAACGGCCCCGGTGCCCGCGGTATCCCCGCGGGCACCGGGGCCGCCGCCGTTCAGGGGCACCGGACCGGGGGCACCGGACCGGGGAGTACCGCGGACGAACCCGGGAAAAAGCGGCCGGAGGGGCGTTTAGCCCAGGGGGCCGCCGGGGAGGTAATCCGCTGCAACCACATACGACCTACCGCGAAACCGGTGACCCCGCCCCGCTCCGGGGAGCCCGAGGACCCGGTTCGCGAGCCGAAGCCCCTCCCTCCGGGAGACTCCCCGGAGGGTGGTTTGACGACCTTCGGCGCGGCACCTATAGTTGACGAGTCGCTGCGGGACGGCGGCCCTCCGGGGCCGGAACCGGACCGCATCCCTTCCAAGACCGAACGGTCGGAGCACTGTCTCCGCACTGTTAGTCTGTTCCAGCGGTTCTCCGACCGCCCGGAATCATGCGAGGGCGACTTACCGCGGACTTCCCGGAAATGCCGATTAGGCGCCTCCGAGAAAAGCGTGGTAACTTAGGAGAAACAAAGCGGAAAGCGCCGCCTCTAGCGGAAGAGCGACCGGCCAGGGAATCTGGCGGGACGGCTCG
>NZ_ANBB01000053.1 GCF_000341105.1 Nocardiopsis potens DSM 45234 | reverse complement strand
GTGCGACGGTTTCAAGGGCGGCCGGCAACGGCGCCCGGGCGACACGGGCACGGCGAACCCGCCACCCAGACCCACCCCGACCGCCCCACCCCGCTCTGCCGCACCCGACCGACCGGCCGGTCCCCCTGCCCGCCTTCGCCGCCAGCTTGAACCCTCACCCCGTAGGGCCCAACACTCGGGCGACGCCTGCACCCCGCCCCTGCCTACGCCGTCGCCGCCCGTCTTGACCTTCGCTCCGCGAGGCGCCGCGCCCGACCGACCAGCCGGTCGCCCCCTCCCCGCCCTCGCCGCCCGCTTGAACCCCACCCCCGTGGGGCACCGCGCTCGGGCGACCACCCCCGCCCCTGCCTGCTCCGGCGCCGCCCGCTCCGCAGGGCCGTGCGGGGCGGGCTACGATGGCACCCCGCCGCCCCCGATCCCCCAGGAGCACCGGCATGAAGGTCCGCTTCGCCCCCTGGCTCAGCATCCTCTTCACGCTTCCCGGAGCGGCCCTGCTGGTCTTCGGCATCTGGCTCTGGATCCAGGGCAGCGAGGGCGGCATGCCGACCACCCTCGCGAGCCTGGTCCTCGTCGGGTTCGGCCTGGCCTACCGGAGCATGCCCTACTTCGCCCTCGGCGGCGGCCGGCTGACCGTCCCGATCATGCGCGGCCCGAAGGCGGAGACCGCCATTCCCGCCCGCGCCCGGGTGGACGCGAGCGGCGACCGCCTCGTCATGACCGTCGGCAAGAAGAAGACCGACCTGCCGGTCCGCCGCTCCATGGCCCACCCCGGCGACTGGGCCGCCCTGCAGGACCTGCTAGCCCGCGCCCAGGAGACCGAGCAGCCCTGACCCCGGCCTCCGCGCCTCCCCGCCCCGCTGGATCCGGTGCGGCGGAGTAGGCGGTCAGCCGATCCGCCGGAGCGACGTCTCGTGGTCGCCGTCGGCCACCATGTCGCGCACCGCGGCGAACATCTCCCGCACCCCCGGACGGCGCGTCACCACCAGGTCGGGACAGGTGAAGTAGGCCCCGCCGAGGCATTCCCCGGTGGTCCACCACCTGTCCATGATCCGGCCCATCTCCCGATGGGTCAGAAAGGTCGCCGACCATTCCCCTTCGCCGGGGATCAGGACCCACCCGTCGGCGTTCTCCACCTCGTCCGGCTCATCGCCCCCGAGCTCCACCCGGAGGGTCGGCCCCCCTTCACTGATCTCGTACATCCTCGGCTTCCGTAGAGTTCCTTGAGGCGCCCGTGGACGGCCGAGGTCGCCCGGCAGCGGGAAAAGCGCGATTCCTCCCGGGCCCGGGGCGGGTCAGCCGGCGACCGGGGCCTCGGCCGGGCGTTCGCGGATGTCGCCGTACTCGCCGGCGCGGTGGGCGCGGCGGCCCAGGGTGAAGACGTAGGCCAGGAAGAGGGCCTCGGCCGCGACGCCGATGCCGATGCGCAGCCAGGTGGTGTGCACGTACCCGGTGACCAGGCCCTCGATCAGGCCGGAGATGAACAGCACCAGGACCAGGCCGAGCGCCACCGCGATGGCCGGGCGGGCCTCCTCGCCCAGGGCGCGGAGCCGGGGGCGGGGGCCGGGGGCGATCAGCGTCCAGCCGAGCTTGAGGCCGACGCCGGCGGCGACGAACACCGCGGTCAGCTCCAGCAGGCCGTGCGGGAGGATCAGACCGAAGAAGACGTCGCCCTTGCCGTGCGCGATCATCATCCCGCCGGCCACGCCGAGGTTGGCGCCGTTGAGCACCAGCACGTAGATGGTGGGCAGGCAGCCGAAGACGCCGAAGATCAGCGCCTGCGCGGCGGCCCAGGCGTTGTTGGTCCACACCCGGGCGGCGAACGACGCCCCCGGGTGCTCCACGTAGTAGTTGGCGAAGTCGTGCTCGACGTAGGCGCGGATGCTCTCCGGGGTGCCCAGCGCCCCCATCACCTCGGGGTCGAGCACCACCCAGGCGGCCAGGGCCGAGGCGAAGGCCACAGTGCCCAGCGAGGTGAGGATCCACCACCAGCGCAGCCGGTACAGCACCGCGGGGAAGACCTCGGTGAAGAACCGGGCGACGTCCCGCCAGGCCGGGTCGGAGGCGCCGACCACGGCCGCGCGCGCCCGCGCGACCAGCCCGGACAGCCGCCCCACCAGCACCGGGTCGGCGCCGGAGGAGCGCACCACCGACAGGTGGGTGGACACCCGCTGGTAGAGGTCGACCAGTTCGTCGGTCTCGGCCCCGGTCAGCCTGCGGCGCCGGCGGACCAGCGCCTCCAGGCGCTCCCAGTCGCTCCGGTGCGCGGCGGCGAAAACGTCGATCTCCACGATCAGCGACCCTACCGGCTCCGCACCGCCCGGTCCCCGGCACCGGGGCCGGGGTCGGTGCCGGGGACCGGGCGGTGCGGAGGCGCGCCCGGACGACCTAGAGTTTCGGGTGGAAGGTCTTATTCGACGGAGGAGACGAGGGGGCAGCGGTGGTCCACGGCCATGACGCCTACGACCGGCCCGCCGAGCTGGTCACCGGGGACGCCGTGGTGCTCGACCTGCGCCCGGCCGGGTTCGCCACCCGCTCGGTGGCGCTGCTGATCGACGTGCTGCTGCTGCAGGTCCCCGCGCTGGTCGGGTCGCTGCTCCTGGTCTCGTCGGTGCAGCGCGGGTTGGACGACGCGGTCGCCATGGCCGTGCAGGTCGGGCTGATGGTGCTGATCATCGTCGGCTACCCGGCCGCGGCCGAGACGCTCACCCGCGGCCGCTCCCTGGGCAAGCTCGTGCTGGGGCTGCGCGTGGTGGGCACCGACGGCTCGCCGGTCCGGTTCCGCCAGGCGCTCGGCCGGGCGCTGGCCGGCGCGGTGGAGATCTGGGCCGGCTCCGGTGTGATCGCGCTGATCAGCTCGCTGATCAACCGGGACGGGCGCCGGGTCGGCGACTTCGTCGCCGGCACCCTGGTGGTCTCCGAACGGGCCTCGCGGCGCTCCTCCGAGGAGATCCCGATGCCGCCGCGGCTGGCCGGCTGGGCCGCCTCCGCCGAGCTGTCCGGGCTGTCCGCGGAGACCGCCGCCATGGCCCGGCAGTACCTGCTCCGCTTCGAGGAGCTGTCCGAGGAGGCCCGCTACGAGATGGGCGTGCGCATCGCGGGCCTGGTCGCGGGCTCGGTCAGCCCGCCCCCGCCGCCGGACGCCTCCCCGCCGGAGTACCTGGCCGCGGTGCTCGCCGAGCGCCGCCGCCGCGAGGCCGAGCGGCTGGCCGCCCGGACCGGCGGCACGGGCGTCCCCTCCCCGCCTCCCCCGGCCTGACCCCGGAGCGCCGGCCCCGGCGCCGCGGCCCTTTCGGAGCGCTCCGGCGGGGCCGCGGTGCCGGGGCCGGCGCCGGTCAGGGGCGCCAGGAGTTGAGGTAGTCCTGCTGGCCCGGGGTGAGGGCGTCGATGCCGACGCCGAGCGCGTCCAGCTCCAGCCGGGCGACCTCGGTGTCGATGTCGGCGGGGACCTCGTGCACGCCCGGTTCCAGGGTGCCGCGGTTGCGGGCCAGCCAGGCGACGGTGAGGGCCTGCCCGGAGAAGGACATGTCCATCACCGCGGCCGGGTGCCCCTCGGCCGCGCCCAGGTTGACCAGGCGCCCCTCGGCCAGCAGCACCACCCTGCGCCCGTCGGCCAGCACGTACTCGTCGGTGTGCGGGCGGACCTCGCGGCGGACCTCCACCGCCAGCGACTCCAGGGCCGCCAGGTCGATCTCCACGTCGAAGTGGCCGGAGTTGGCCAGCACCGCGCCGTCCTTGAGCGCCGCGATGTGCTCGGCGCGGATCACGTCCCGGTTGCCGGTCACCGTCACCAGCACGTCGCCGATCCGGGCGGCCTGCTCCATCGGCAGCACGGTGAAGCCCTGCATCACCGCGTCCAGCGCCTTGACCGGGTCGACCTCGGTGACCACGACCCGGGCGCCCATGCCGCGGGCCCGCTCGGCCAGGCCGCTGCCGCAGTGGCCGAACCCCGCCACCACCACGGTGCGCCCGGCCAGCATGGCGTTGGTGGCGCGCAGGATGCCGTCGATGGTGGACTGCCCGGTGCCGTAGCGGTTGTCGAACATCCGCTTGGTGGCGGTGTCGTTGACCGCGACCATGGGCAGCCGCAGCGCCCCCTCCGCGCTCATCCGGCGCAGCCGGATCACCCCGGTGGTGGTCTGCTCGCAGCCGCCGAACGCCTCATCGATCAGCTCCGGCCGCTCCAGGTGGGCGATGTTGACCAGGTCGCAGCCGTCGTCCAGGAGCAGGTGCGGGCGGCGCTCCAGCACCGCGGCCAGGTTCCGGTCGTAGGTCGCCTGGTCCATGCCGGCCCGGGCGAAGACCTCCACCCCGTACTCGGCGACCAGCGCGGCGGCCGTGTCGTCCTGGGTGGACATGGGGTTGGAGGCGGCCAGCGCGATGTCCGCGCCGCCCGCGGCCAGGGTGCGCAGCAGGTTCGCGGTCTCGGCCGTCACGTGCATGCAGGCGGCCACGCGCAGCCCGTCCAGCGGCCGCTCCGCGGCGAACCGCTCGCGGACGCGGCGCAGCGCGGGCATCGCGCGCTCGGCCCATTCGACGCGGCGGACCCCGGCCGCTGCGAGGCCGAGGTCCGCGACGTCGTACTCAGGGGGTGCCATCGGGTGGTGCCGTGCGCCGCCCGATCAGTACCGGTAGTGGTCGGGCTTGTACGGCCCGGCCACGTCGACGCCGATGTAGGCGGCCTGCTCCTTGGTGAGCTCGGTGAGCTTCACGCCGAGCGCGTCCAGGTGGAGCCGGGCGACCTTCTCGTCGAGCAGCTTCGGCAGGGTGTAGACGCCGACCGGGTACTCGTCGGTCTTGGCGAACAGCTCGATCTGGGCGAGCACCTGGTTGGTGAAGCTGTTGGACATCACGAAGCTGGGGTGGCCGGTGGCGTTGCCCAGGTTCAGCAGCCGGCCCTCGCTGAGCACGATCACCGCGTGCCCGTCCGGGAAGGTCCAGGTGTGGACCTGCGGCTTGATCTCCTCCTTGACGATGCCGTCGACCTTCTCCAGGCCGGCCATGTCGATCTCGTTGTCGAAGTGGCCGACGTTGCCGACGATCGCCTGGTGCTTCATCCGCGCCATGTGCGAGGCGGTGATGATGTCGAAGTTGCCGGTGGTGGTGATGAAGATGTCGCCCTCGCCGACGACGTCGTCCAGCCGGTCCACCTGGTACCCGTCCATCGCCGCCTGCAGGGCGTTGATCGGGTCGATCTCGGTGACGATGACCCGGGCGCCCTGGCCGCGCAGCGCCTCGGCGGAGCCCTTGCCGACGTCGCCGTAGCCGCAGACGACCGCGACCTTGCCGCCGATCATCACGTCGGTGGCGCGCATGATGCCGTCCGGCAGCGAGTGGCGGATGCCGTACTTGTTGTCGAACTTGCTCTTGGTGACCGCGTCGTTGACGTTGATCGCCGGGAAGAGGAGCTTGTCCTCGCGGGCCATCTCGTAGAGGCGGTGCACGCCGGTGGTGGTCTCCTCGGAGACGCCCTTGATCCCGCCGGCGATCCGGGTCCACTTGCCGCTGTCGGCCTTGAGGCTGTTCTGCAGCAGGGTGAGGACGACCCGGAACTCCTCGGAGTCGGCGGTGGAGGGGTCGGGGACCGCGCCGGCCTCCTCGAACTCCTTGCCCTTGTGCACCAGCAGGGTGGCGTCGCCGCCGTCGTCCAGGATCATGTTGGGGCCGTCGGCGCCCGGCCAGGTCAGCGCCTGCTCGGTGCACCACCAGTACTCTTCCAGGGTTTCGCCCTTCCAGGCGAAGACCGGGACGCCCTTGGGGTCGTCGACGGTGCCGTCCGGGCCGACGACGGCGGCGGCCGCGGCGTGGTCCTGGGTGGAGAAGATGTTGCAGCTGACCCACCGGACCTCGGCGCCCAGGGCGACCAGGGTCTCGATGAGGACGGCGGTCTGCACGGTCATGTGCAGCGACCCCATGATGCGCGCGCCCTGGAGGGGCTTGGAGTCGCCGTACTCGGCGCGGAGGGCCATCAGGCCGGGCATCTCGTGCTCGGCGAGGGTGATCTCCTTGCGGCCGAAGTCGGCCAGGGACAGATCGGCGACCTTGAAGTCGAATGACATGCGTGTGCTCACTCCTCAGGTGGATGCGCACCGAGTCTAGACGCGCCCCGCGGACCCCGGCACGCCCCGGCGGCCGAGATTGACGCCGCTTTGTCAGATTCGCCGGAACCGGGCCGTTTCTCGGTTAGGGTCGGTCCGGGGGCCTTCCGCTGCACCCCGCTGAAACCGTGCTGACCTGGGAGGACGACGCGATGCCCGAGAACCGGGGCGCCGGCTCCGCCGACGCCGGGGCGGTGCCGATCTCGGCGGCCTCCGAGAGGCTCGGGGTGAGCGCGCGCAGCCTGCGCTACCGCGAAGGGCTCGGCCTGCTCCCGGTCACCAAGGAGCAGCCGACCGGCCGGGGCCACCGGCACCGCCGGTTCTCCGCCGAGGACCTGCACACCATCGCGGCCGGGCTGGAGCTGGAGCGCGGCTTCGACGTGGCGCCCGCCGCGCTCGCCTTCGCGCTGCGGGTGCTGGCCGAACCGGAGACGCTGGCGGCGGTGCGCTCCTACGGCGAGCGGCTGGGTCGGCTGGCGCCGCCGCCGGCCCGCGCGATGGACTTCGAGAAGCAGAAGGCGCTCCGGCTGCTGCGCGCCCGCGGCGACCAGCGCTGATCTCGGACCCGCCGGCCGGTCCGGGCCGGTCGCCCGCACGGGGCCGCGCACCGGGGCCGGCCGACGGGTCCGAGGCCGACGCGCCAGAGGTCACCAGCCGGTGGCGTCGAGGATGCGGCGCTCCAGCTCGGGGGCCATGGTCCGCATGTAGGTGGCGCCGATGTGGCTGCCGTCCCAGTAGACCAGCACGTTGCCGACGACCGCGGGGCACTCCTCCGCCGTGCACAGCAGGTCGGTGAGGTCCAGCGGGACGACGTTGCCCGGCAGCCCCGCGGCCTGCTCCAGCGGCGACTCCGCGGCCATGGAGACGTCCGGGGCGGCGGTGCACTCCTCCGGCTCCTCGCCGGCCAGGCACTCCGGCGCGTCGAACCCGAGCCGCGGGGTGTCCCGGACCGCGATCACGTCGATGCCCAGCTCCTCCAGCTCCCGCCACCGCTCCGGGTAGCCGTCGACCACCTCCTCCTCGCCGAACCCGGCGGAGGTGTCCAGGCTGGTGGTGGTGCCGGTGGTGAACACCGCGTCGGGCCGGAGCCCGGCCAGCTCCGCCATGGCGTTGCGGTTCCACTCGCTGCAGGAGGTGTAGGGCTCGCCCTTGTAGGTCTGCGGGGCGTCGGTGAACAGGCAGGCGCCCTTGACCATGTTGACGATCCGCCAGTCCCGCCGCTCGGCGATCTCCTCCAGCGCCGGGAACCAGTGCGCCGCGTGCGAGCCGCCGACCAGCGCGATGGTGCGCTCCGCGTCCTCGGCGCCGTAGACGCAGGTGAGCACCTCGGCGTCGGTGGTGGACTGGTTGCACCCGTCGGCGTAGGTCACCGGGACGTCGTCGGCGGCCTCGGCCGGGGCCGGGTAGACCGGCATCGGGTGCTCCGCGGCGCCGTCGCCCCCGCCGGCCAGCGCGGCGGCCCCGGGGTAGCGGGAGGCGTCGGCCAGCAGCGCCTCCTGGGCGCGCTGCTCGGCGGCGAGCCGGCCGGACCAGGCGCCCGCCGCGACCAGTACCGGGAGCAGGCAGGCCAGCGCGATCGCGGGCCCCTTGAGCAGCGCCCGGCGCGGCGCCCCGGCGGCGGCCCGGCCGAGCCGGGCCAGCCGGTCGGCGACCGGGGTGGTCGCCGCCGCCAGGGCGACCGAGGCGGCCAGCACCGCGGCGCCGCCGTGCGGGCTGGCCAGCGTCCGGTCCGTGGCGTGCAGGTAGAACACCAGGACCGGCCAGTGCCACAGGTACAGCGCGTAGGAGATGGAGCCGAGGTAGCGCAGCGGCCGCAGGGTGAGCAGCCGGTCGGCGCCCAGCCGCGAGCCGCTGGTGCCGGCGGTGACGACCGCCGCCGCGGCCAGCGTCGGCCAGAGCGCCACGTAGCCGGGGAAGAGCGTGGAGACCTGGAGCAGCAGGCCGCAGGAGACCAGCGCGGCCAGCCCCAGCCAGCCCAGCGCGACCCGGGCCCGGCGCGGCGGGTCCAGCCGGGTCGGCAGCAGCGCGAGCGCGCCGCCCAGCGCGAACTCCCACAGCCGCGCCCCGGTGTCGAAGTAGGCCCACGGCTGGTCGGCCGCGGTGATGTGGACCGAGTAGGCCAGCGAGCCGGCGAACACCGCGGCCAGCGCCGCCAGGACGGCGGGGCGGACCCCGGCGCCGAACCGGCGGCCCAGCCAGGCGGCGACCGCGATCAGCACCGGCCAGAGCAGGTAGAACTGCCCCTGGATGGAGAGCGACCAGAAGTGCTGCACCGGGCTGGTGGCGTCGTCCCGGGCCAGGTAGTCCACCGCGTCCAGGGCCAGGGTCCAGTTGAGGTGGTAGAGCGCGGCCGCCGAGGTCTGGGCGATCAGGTCGTGCCAGTGGTCCTCGGGCAGCAGCAGCCGGGCGCCGGCCAGCACCGCGCCCAGCACCACGGCCGCCGTCGGCACCAGCCGCGCGGCGAGCCGGGCCAGGAACGCGCCGAACCGGACGCCCGAGCCGCGCTCCACCGACCGGACCAGGGAGCCGGTGATGAGGAAGCCGGTGAGCATGAGGAAGACGTCCACACCGCCGGAGACCCGGCCGAACCACACGTGGTAGGCGGCGACCAGCAGCACCGCGACCGCGCGCAGTCCGTCGATCTCCGGCCGGTGCGCGCCGTCCGCCGGACGGTCCGGCCGCGTGGCCGGCGGGCGCGCGCGGGCGGCGTCGGGGGCTGCGGTCTGCTGCACGGGTGAGGGGCTCGCTTTCGCGCGCGGGGGAACGGGGACGACCGGCCATCCTTCCCCGGCCCCGTTACCGGGCGGCGTCCACCGGCTGAACCCCGGACCGCGGTTGGGATACCGGTCGGCCCCGCGGCGCGCAAGACCGGTGGCCGGATCCGGAGGTTTCCCCGGGAATCGGGCCGAGGCCGGTTTCCGCCGCGGGCGGCCGGGTTAGGTTGGCAGACGTGGACAGCCGAAGTGGTCTCCGCCCTGCCCCTCGTGCGCCGACCGGGCTCGACCGGCGGTTGGGCATCGTGGACCGGCTGCACCGGCTCTGGTGCGAGCGGCACCGGAACCGGGCCGCCGGGGAGGGCGGCGAGGCGCTGCGGCCGGTGTTCGAGCGGCACGTGCGCGAGCTGCGGGCGCTGGCCGGCCGGCCGGGTTCGGCGTCCCGCTCCGGGCTGGACGCCGACGCGCTGTGCGCGCTGGCCGACGAGGACCGCTCCGGCCGGCTCACCGCCGACCACCTGGGGGCGCTGGCCCGGCGCATCCCCGACTTCGACCCGCCGCTGCCCGGCCCGGAGCGGGTGGCCGCCGCGGCGGCCGAGGCCGCCTCCGCCGAGGAGCACCCGGTGCTGCGCGCCGCCCGCTCCTTCCTGGAGACCGCCCGGGCGATGGGCGGCGGCGAGCCGCCCGCCCCGCATCTGCGCCCGCTGCCGTGGGCGCTGGCCTCGCTCTCCCTGCTCCGCGCCGGATCCCCGCCGCTGGTCGCCGACCGGCGGATCGGCGGGCGGCTGGAGGAGGCGCTGGCCGCCCCGGAGGCGCTGCCCGCGCTGGCCGAGGTCATCGCCGACCTGACCACCGCCGAACTGCGCGCCCTGCTCAGCGGGCCCGCCGGCGGGGTTCCTCCGCAGGCCGAGCCGCCGCTGGTCGGCCCGCTGGCCGCGGCGATGCACCGCAGGGTCCACCGGCACCTGCGGCACCGCACCGGCCCCATCGGGCTGGTGCTGCGCGAGGTGGAGCCGGGCGCCCGGGTGTCGGTCTCCGCTGCGGACACCGCGGACGGCGCGGTGCGCGAGCGGTGCACCGCGGCCGCCGAGCGGGCGCTGTTCACCCCGGGGCCGGAGTGCCGGTGGGTCCGGTTGGTGCTGCGCGCCGGCGAGCGCGAGGCGGAGCTGCTCGTGACGGTGCACGACGTGGGCGACCCGCCGTCGGGGGCGCTGGCGGTCACCGCCGGGCCGGCCGATGTGCTCGACGCGGCCTGCACCGACTGCGTCACCCTGCTCCCCGGCGACTCGGCCGACGAGCGCTGGCCCGCGGTGGAGGCGTTCGTCGACGACGCCGTCTCCCGGACCCTGGACCGGCTGACCCGGTCGCTGGCCTGAGGCCGCCCCCGCTCCTTCCGCCGGACCCCGCCCGGTCCGGAGCCCCGCCCGCTTCGGGCCGCGGGACCGCTTCTCCGGCCCGGCCCCGGGAAGAGCGGCGGCTCGGCGGTTCCTCCGGACCGGCCGCCCCGGGGAGAGCGGCGGCCCGGCGGGAGAACGGGGAAGAGGCGTGCCGGACCGGCGCCGGCGGCGAAGAGCACGGCCGACCGCGCCGGCCCGCCGATCGGGCCCGTGTCACGGCGCCCCTGGACCCGCCGGACCGCCGACGGGCTCCTCCCGGAGAGACCGGCAGGCCGCCGGCCTCCGGCCGAAGAACCTGCGGGCGCGGGCGTCCACGGCCTCGCTTGTCCACGGCCCCGCTTGTCCACAGCCGGGTTCGTCCACAGGGCGCGGAATCGGGGTGGCCCGCCATCGCTCGGCCGAGCAGCCTGGGGGCATGGTCTTCTTCGCTTCCTCCCCCGCTCCGGCACTCCGCTCCGCCCTTCGGGGCATCCTCCGGGCCGCCCTGGTACGGCTGCGCCGCCCCGGGCGCGCCCGGCCGGAAAGGGCCGGCTCCGCGCTCGCGGCGGCGCACCTCGGCGGCGCCCGGTGCCGGTGCGGCGGCCGGGGAGGCGCGGGCCGCGCCCGCGCTCCCCGGGAAGGGTCACATCAGGGCGATGATCACCAGGAGCAGCAGCAGGATGATGATCGCGATGAGCACCGCGGGGATCACCCAGCCCTGGGAGAGCAGCGGGTCCTCGCGCTGCGGCGCGGGCGCCGGACCGCCCTGGCCGGCGAAGGTGTTCGGGCCCATCGTGGTGTTGGGGCCCATGGTGGGCGGCCCCACCGCTCCGGGTCCCATCGGGGGCGGGGTGACCGGACCCGGCGGGGGCGTCTGCGGGCCCATCGGGGGCGGGGTGACCGGCCCGGGCGGCGGCGTGTGCGGGCCCATCGGCGGAGCGTAGCCGCCCTGCGGGCCGGTCATCGGCCGGCCGGGGCCGGTGGGGCCCTGCGGGTAGGGCTGCTGCGGTGGCGGCGGACCCTGCGGGCCCTGCGGGTGCATCGGGGCCTGCGGGCCGCTGACGGTGAACGCCGGGCCGGGCCCGGTGCCGCCCTGCACCAGCGGACCGGCGCTGATCACGCCGGTCTCCGCCGCGCGCTCGCCCTTGCGGACCACCTCCTCGGTGGAGGCGCCCTCCGCCGGGTCGTGGCCGAGCAGCTGCATCAGCAGCTCCTTGGCGCTGGGACGGCGGTCCGGGTTCTTCTCCAGGCAGCGCTGCACGATGGGCAGCAGCTCGTCGGGGACCCCGTCCAGGGACGGCGGGGAGCTGATCACCCGGTGCACCACCGCGTGCACGCTGTCCGCGCCGAACGGCGCGTTGCCGGTGGAGGCGAACGCCATCACGCAGCCCCAGGCGAACACGTCCACCTTGTCGGTGATGCCGGTGCCCTCGATCTGCTCGGGGGCCATGTAGGAGGGGGTGCCGACGATGGAGTTGGTGACCGTGGCGGTGCCGTCGTCGACCCGGGCGATGCCGAAGTCGATCACCCGCGGCCCGTCCTCGCCGAGCAGCACGTTGCCCGGCTTGAAGTCGCGGTGCACGATGCCCGCCTTGTGGATGGCCACCAGCGCGGTCGCGGTGTTGACCGCCAGCCGCTGCAGCGCCGCCCCGCGGCGGGGGCCGCGCCGGGCGACCGCTTCCTGCAGGGACGGACCGTCCACGTACTCGCTGACCACGTAGGGCGGGTCGACGTCGAGGTGGGCGGCGTAGATGGCCGCGGTGCAGAAGGAGGCGACCTTCTGTGCGGCGCGCACCTCCTTCTCGAACCGCTTGCGCAGCTCGTCGTTCTCCGACCACTGGTCGTTGAGGACCTTGATCGCGACCTCGTCGCCCTCGGCGTCGCGTCCGAGGTAGACGACACCTTGGCCGCCCTTGCCGAGGCGGCCCACGACGCTGTAGTCGCCGAACGAGGTGGGGTCGCTCGGCGACAGCGATTCGGGACCGGGCATGGAACTCCTCCAGGGGGTGGTGTCGGCGCTAGCCCGCGGTGTGCTCTTCCGCCACGGGTTCTACTCCATAAGCCGCGGCTAAGTACACAGTGGCGTAATCGGTTAGAGCGATCAAACCGGCCATGCGTTCCATCGGATGCCCGGGTTCCGCTGAGACGGTGCTCACCGGCGTTCCGCCGCGCCCCGCCGCGGCCTCGGCCGACTGCAGGCCGAGGGCGGTCCGCTCGCTCTCCTCCCCCGGGTCGCGGAAGAGGAGCAGGCGGGTGCGGATCGGCCCCTCCTCCTCCGGGTCGTCGAAGATGGACCGCGGCCCGGTGCCGCCCAGCGGGCCGCCGGCCAGCCGCACCGCCGGCTCCAGCGCGTCCGGCAGGGCCCCGTGCAGCACCGGGTAGCCGGCGGTGCGCGCGGCGCGCTCCGCCGTGTGCGCCGCGGCGAACGCGGTCGGCCCTGTGCCGCCCACCGCGACCGGGAGGGTGCCGGCCAGTTCCAGGGCCAGCGACTTCGCCGGGTTCTCCCAGCTCTCCACGGAGGGCGCGCAGCGCACCGCGATCTGTTCCAGGCGCACCGCGGCGGCTTCGAAGACCTCGCCCCCGGGCGCGGGCAGACCGGCCGCTCCGGCCGCGGTGAGCAGCGCGGCGGCCGGCCCCCAGACCGGTTCGCAACCGCCGGCGGGGGCTCCGGCGCCGCGCAGCTCGATGTAGGGGGCGCGGGCCTGCTCGGCGAGCGGCCGCAGCGGCCCGTTCGGCGGTCCGGCCGCCACCAGCCGGCAGCCGCGGCGGACCGCCTCCGCGACGCACCCGACGGCCGGCTCTTCGGCGTCCGGCCCGGAGACGGCCAGGACCAGATCGTAGGAGGAGACCCAGCCGGGCAGCAGCGGGCCGCGCACCGGGGCGAAGGGGACCGGGCAGCCCGCTCCGAGCACCGCGGCGGCCAGCTCCGCGGCGAGGCCGCCGGTTCCGGAGCCGACCGCGACCGCGGCCCGCGGCCGCCCGTCCTCGGCGAGCCGACCCAGGCCGGCCTCCAGCGCGGCCGAGCGGGCCGCGCGCAGCCGCCCGGCCGCGGAGGCGGCCGAACGGGCGAGCGGACCGTCGGCGCCGGGGCCGTCCAGCCGGGTCTCGTCGAAAACGGCTCCGGACATCAGCCGATCTCGCGCGCCTCGTCGACCAGCAGCACCGGGATGCCGTCCCGGATCGGGTAGGCCAGGCCGCTCTCATCGCAGACCAGCTCGCCGGCCTCGGCGTCCAGCCGGAGCGGCTTCTTGCTCTTCGGGCAGGCCAGGATCTCCAGCAGCCAGTCGTCGATCTTCGCGGTCATCGTGAACCTCCGGGACGGCCCCGGGCGGGGCGCCCGGGGAGGGATTGTGGGCCCTGCTCGCGGCAGGGGCGGCGGGGCTGCTCAGCCCCGGACGACGGCCAGGACCTCGTCGCGGAGCCGTTCCATGCCCTCCGTGTCGGGCGCCTCGACGTTCAGCCGGAGCAGCGGCTCGGTGTTGGACGCCCGCAGGTTGAACCAGCTCCCGTCGGCGAAGGAGACGGTCAGCCCGTCCAGGCGGTCCACCTCGGCCCCGGGGCGGGATCCGAACTCCGCCTCGGCCGCCGCGGCGCGCCCTTCCTGGTCGGCGACCTCGGAGTTGATCTCCCCGGAGGCCGCGTACCGAGTGTATTGCCGGGTCAGTTCGGAGAGGGCCTGGGCGCCGCCGCCGAGCGCGGCCAGCACGTGCAGTGCGGCCAGCATGCCGGTGTCGGCCCGCCAGAAGTCGCGGAAGTAGTAGTGCGCGGAGTGCTCGCCGCCGAAGACCGCCCCGGTCTCGGCCATGCTGCCCTTGATGAAGGAGTGGCCGACGCGGGTGCGCACCGGGACGCCGCCCTGCTCCCGGACGATCTCCGGGACCGCGCGGGAGGTGATCAGGTTGTGGATGATCGTCGCACCGGGGGTCTTGGCCAGCTCTCGCTCGGCGACCAGGGCGGTGATCGCCGACGGCGGGACCGGCTCGCCGCGCTCGTCGACGACGAAGCAGCGGTCGGCGTCGCCGTCGAAGGCCAGGCCGATGTCGGCGCCGGTCTCCCGCACCTTCGCCTGCAGGTCCACCAGGTTGTCCGGGTCCAGCGGGTTGGCCGGGTGGTTGGGGAAGGTGCCGTCCAGCTCGAAGTAGAGCGGCGTGATCTCCAGCGGCAGCGCGCCGAGCGGGTCGGGGCCCAGCACCGCGGGGACGGTCAGCCCGGCCATGCCGTTGCCGGCGTCGACCACCGCCTTGAGCGGCCGGATCCCGGAGAGGTCGACCAGCGACCGGAGGAACTCCGCGTACGGGACGAGCAGCTCCTTCTCGGTGATGGAGCCGCGCCGCCCGGCGGGGGCCGGCGCGCCCTGCTCGGCCAGCTCGCGGATCTCGGCCAGGCCGCTGTCCGCGCCGATCGGCGCGGCACCCGCCCGGCACATCTTGATCCCGTTGTACTGGGCCGGGTTGTGGCTGGCGGTGAACATCGCCCCGGGCATGTCCAGGCTGCCGGAGGCGTAGTAGAGCAGGTCGGTGGAGCCGAGTCCGGCCATCACCACGTCGGTCCCCTGCTCGGCCGCGCCCTCGGCGAAGGCCCGGGCGAGCTCCGGGGAGGAGGGCCGCATGTCGTGCGCGACGACCACCGACGGCGCATCGACGACGCGGGCGAACGCCGCGCCCACGGCACGCGCCACGGTGGAGTCGAAGGTATCGGGGACGATGCCGCGCACGTCGTAAGCCTTGAAGATCTGGCCGAGGTCGCCCACTGCTGCTCCGCATCCGGTTCGTTGATCGGATCCTGTCCGGGCCCCGCCGCCGTCGGCGGGGTTCCAACGTACAAGACCGGCCCCGGCCCCTCGGAGCGGCACGGCGCCCCGGCCGCGCGGGGCGGCGGTGGCCGGTCCCGGCCACCCGGGACGTGAAATGCCCTGGGTACGGGCGGAGGTTGACCCCGATATGACTCAGCAGGCACCGCCTCCGCGCTCCCTGTCCGACGGCGCCCTCTCCGAGCTGCTGGCCGCGCAGCGGTTCGGCACGCTGGCCACCGTCAAGCGCAGCGGCCACCCGCACCTGACCACCATGCTCTACGCCTGGGACCCCGGCGAGCGGATCGTCCGGTTCTTCACCACGGCCGACCGCGCCAAGGTCAAGCACCTGCGGCGGGACCCGCGCGCGGCCCTGCACGTGCCCGGCGGCGACGTCTGGTCGTTCGCCGTGGCGGAGGGCGAGGCCGAGGTCTCCGAGCCCACGGCCGCCCCCGGCGACGCGGTCGGGCGGGAGATCCTCGAAGTGGCCCGCGGGTTCGACGCCCCCGAGGACGAGCAGGCCTTCCTGGAGCGGATGGTCGCCGAGCGGCGGCTGGTCGTCCGGCTGAAGGTGGACCGGCTGTACGGGACGGCGCTCGGCAGCGGGGGCTGAGAACCGTCGCCGGACGTCCGCCCCTTGTTCTCCCCTCCTCCCCGCGCCGCCGCGGGGAGGGCGGGGCTCCCGCCCTGCCGGGCGCGGCGCCCGGGGCCGCACCCCGGGGCGAGCAGCTCGGGTCAGCCGTCCCGGATCAGGCGTCCCGGCCGGAAGGGCGGTCCTGGAAGCCGGGTCAGACGGCGCGGGTCAGGCGTCCCGGCCGGAGGGTCGGTCCTGGGAGCCGGGGTCGGAGCGGACCACCCTCAGGTGGCCCTTGCCGTGCCCCTCGACCACCGTGCCGGGCGCCCCCTGCGGGCGGCGCTGCGGCGCCTTGGGGCGGGCCGCCTCTCGCACCGCGTTGGCCAGCGCCTCCAGGTCGTCGCTGCCCGGACCGCCGGAGCTGTCCGCGGGCAGCCGGACCACCTCCCACCCGCGCGGGGCGGTGAGCCGCTCGGCGTGCATCGCGCACAGGTCGTAGCAGTGCGGTTCGACGTAGGCCGCGAGCGGTCCGAGCACGGCCGTGGAGTCGGCGTAGACATAGGTGAGCGTGAAGACTGCTGGCTGTCTGCACGCGGTTCGCGAGCAGCGTCGGACAACGCTCACGGGGACCGACCCTATTCCTTTCCCCCTGCGGATGCCAGCAGGCCCCCTCCGTGTCCCGGACCAGGGCTGCACTCCGGGCCTCGATGGCATACTCTCGAACCGTGCGACGAGTGCGCCTACAGAGGGCTCAGGCCGACCGCTTCCGACGCCGGGACCGCCGCGGCCGCGGGATCCGCGGACCTTTGGCGCCCCCGGAGTCACCGCTGTCCCGAAGCCGGGCCCAGGTCTTCGACGACCTGGTGCTGGACGCGGTGGAGCGTCTGGAGCGCGTCTGGTCGCGCGAGCTCGCGAACGTGGAGTTCCTGGTCGAGGACGTTCCCCGGGTCCCGCCCGGCGTCACCGCCGAGGACGGCATCCCCTACTCCCGCCTGGAGACCGGCCGCGACGGCCGGGCCTGCATCACCGTCTACCGCCGGCCCGTGGAGATCCGCACCCGGGAGCCGGAGGAGATGGCCCTGATGGTCTACGAGACCGTCGTCGAGGAAGTGGCCAACCTGCTCGGGCTGGAGCCCGAGACGGTCGACCCGGAGACCCGGGGCTGACCCCGGCCCGGGGCACCGCCCCGGAACCCTCCTCGACCCACCGGCCGGACCACCCGGCCGACCCGACGCTGCACCCTGCCCTGCGTCACCATGCCCACACCGCCCTTGAGCCGTCGTTCCGGTCTCCATACCAGCGAGCGCCCGACAGGGGCCAAAAGGCCAAAGGGCCGCCAAAGGGTCAAGGCGCCCAGCCGAGCACACCACCCCACGGGGCGAGGGTTCAAGCCGGCGGCGACGGCGAGAGGGCGTGCCGGCCGGTCGGTCGGGTGCGGCGCCCCGCGGAGCGAAGGTCCAAGCAGGCAGCGAAGGCGAGGAGGGGCACCGGCCGGTCGGTCCAGCGCGGCACCCCGCGAAGCGGGGGTTCAAGCGGGCGGCGACGGCAGCGGCAAGGGTGGAGTGGAGGCGGTCGCCCGGGTGTCGGGCCCCACGGAGTCGGGGTTCAGGCAGGCAGCGAAGGCGGCGGTGGGCACCGGCCGGTCGGTCCGGCGCGGCACCCCGCGAAGCGAAGGTCCAAGCCGGTGGGGGCGGGGAGCAGGCCTCACCCGGGCGCGGCGCCTCACGGGGCCGGGGTTCAGGCTGGCAGCGATGGCGGCGGTGGGGACCGGCTGGTCGGTCGGGTGCGGCAGAGCGGGTGGGGCCGGCCGGGGTGACGGGGCGCCGTTCCCGCGTCGCCCGGGCGCCGTTGCCGGCCGCCCTTGAAACCGCCGTACCTCCCTGACCTGGGCGAACACGCACAGTGAAGGTTGGGAGAGGCGCCCTGCGCACCGCGAGAGCACCCCGGTGATTCCTGGACGCGCATCCCGGGCCGGATCGGCCCCCGGGAGGCCCGATTGGCCCCGATCGGGCCGGTGTTCGGGGGTTCGAGCCGCCCGCAAGGCCGCAGAGCAGGGGGCCGGAACCCGGGCAGGGGCGACGCAGGGACGAGGTGTCGCTTTTGCCCTGCCGGGAGGGCCAGCCTTGGCCACTCTGGGTAACCGGCGAGGAGGTGCTGGGGCCCTCGGAGGCTACTACTCGCTGGTAGATGTAATCGGGGTGCTCTCGCGGTGCGCAGGGCGCCCTCGCCCCCGCCCGATCCCCGCCGCAAACCCGGCATAGGGGATAAGGCCCCCTGGCGGGTGCAGGCGGGTCCACCCCTACCTTCGCCGGGTGCCGCCCCTCCCACCGGGAGCACGCGCCGCGCCGGATCGGTGAACGCGGCGCCCGCCCTCTCCCGCCCTCGCCGCCCGCTTGAACCCCGGCCCCGCGAGGCGCCGCGCCCGGGCGACCACCCCGCCCCGGCCCTACCCTCGCCGTCGCCGCCTGCTTGAACCTGCACCCCGTGGGGCGCCGCGCCCGGGTGGGGCGGCCGGATCCGTCCCTGTCCTACTCCGCCCCGCCCCGCCTCCGCTCGCGCATGCGTGCGGGGGCGGGGACAGGGGCCTGGCCCTTGCCTTGCCTTCCGGCGGGAAGGTGCGGGTCAGGGCAGTGCCGGTCAGGGCAGTGCGGTCAAGGCAGTGCGGTCAAGGCAGCGCGGTCAGTGAGTCGACCACCGGTGGGAGGCGGACCTCCGCCGGGGCCGGCGGGATCGGGAGCACTGCGGTGGAGCGCTTCTCGCCCTTGCCCTGGGTCAGCACCGCGGCGGCGTGCACCGGGCCGGAGCCGTCGCTCAGCTCCAGCAGGAGGGCGTGCGCCCCCTTCGGGGAGTCCACCTCCACCTCGGCGGTGCTGCCCGCGGCGACCTCCACCTTCATCGGGTCGGCGGTGGTGCCGTCCTCGGCCACCGGGGTGACGATCAGCGAGGCGTCCTGCTCCACCGCCCCCACCAGCAGCTCGGTCGAGGTGCCCTCCGGGTCCGCGGGGACCGCGGCGGTACCGCCGGGCCCCTCCTCCAGGGCGGGCACCGCCGCGGTGTAGGCGCTGTCGTCGCCGCCCTCCCGCTCGGCCAGCACCCCGGCCACCACCGGCCGATCCGACTCCACCAGGACCGTGGCGGCCTGCTTCCCCAGCGGCCCCTCCAGGCTGAGCGCGGCCGACGCGGCCGGCGGCACGTCCAGGTCGTTCAGGGACTCGTGCTCGATCTCCCCGTCCGGGCCGAACAGCCGGACGTCGACCGAGACCGGCTCGTCGCCCGGAGCGGCCACGACCAGCGTCCGGGAGCCCCCGCCCCCCGGGACGCCGGCGACCACCTGGCGGGTCGCGGGGCGCTCGGTGGCCGGCGCCCACTCCGATCCGCCCTTGGAGCGCTCGGCGAAGAGCGACGCCGCGACCCGGCCGGAGGCGGTGCGCACGTGCACCGCGACGGCCCGCCCCGAGGAGCCCAGCTCGGTGAGCTCGCCCAGCTCGACGGTGGCCTCGCCCTCCGGCGGGACCTCCACCCCGCGGGTCTCCTCCTCCGCGATCGGCCCGTCGGCGGCGTAGACGTCCACGTTGGCCACCGCCGTCTCGGAGTCGACGTTGGCCAGGTGCACGGTGAGCTTCTTCAGGTCCTCACCCGAGGGGGCGGTGAACCAGGTGCTCCAGCCGGGCTCGGTGCAGCGCACCGCCGACGCGTTCGCGTCGTCGCCGTCCTCGGCCACCGCGGTCTGCGCGGCCTCCAGGCCGCCGGCGAAGGCGCCCTCGGCGCGCAGCACGGTGTGCCGGCCCTCGTCGGCGTCGCTCACGTCGGCGGTGAGCAGCTGGCCGGGGAGCTCGCCCTCGGCGAGGCGGTGGGCGTTGGCGCGGTTGGCGGTCAGCAGCAGCTCGCCGTCCTCCTCTCCGCGGTACGGGGTGAACGCGGCGGCCTCGGTGAGCAGGTCCTCGTCCTGGGCCGGCGGGCAGACCCGCAGCGCGGACTCGATCCGCATCGTCTCGGCGCTGCCGCCGCCGGTCGCCTCGCCGGGCTCCGGGCGGGTGACGAAGGCCACCCCGAACAGCGCGGACAGCGCGATCGCGACCAGTCCGAGCAGGGCGAACCGGTTCTCCACGAGCAGCTTCATCGTGTCTCCCGGAGGATTCGCCGGCCCTCGGGCCGGGGAGGTGCGGTCGTTCCTGAGCGGAGGGAGCGGGCGGGACGCCGTCCGGCGCGGCCCGGCGCATGCACCGGCGGAGGGCCGTCTCCGTGTCGCACGGTCCCGTCGCGGCCGGCCGCGACGGGGGCCCGAGCACGGCCACCATGGCCCCCGGCGACCGGGGGCGCACCGGGAGGGACGGGAGCGGACGGCCGCTCCGGCAGCGCCGAACCGGTGCCCTGCGGACCCGGGCCGGCGGCGGAGGGGACGGAGGCCGATGGCCGCTCCCGGCGGGGACGGGCGGGGGCGGTCTGCGGGCCGGAGGCGGTGGAGGGCACGGCCGGACCGCCGCTCCGTGCCTGGAGCGGTGCCGGGAGGGTCCGGAGCGGGCGGGTGGCGGAGCGGGGGCCGGGCCGGCGGTCGGGGCGGGCGGCGGTCATCCGTGCCGTCCCCTGCGGTGCGAGGCGCGGCGGCGGCCCCGGACTCCTCGGCGGCCGCGGCCCTCGCGGGCGGGGGCCGGGTCGGACTGGGCCTCCCCCTCGGTGTCCTCCGCCGGAGGCCGGGCCGCCGAAGACGAGGCCGCCGGGGTCGGGGCCGCCGGCGGGCCCTCCGGGGGCTGCGGTTCCTCTGCGGTGGGGGCGGCCGCCGCGTCCGGTCCGTCCGGCCGCTGCTCCCGCTCCCGCTCCGGTTCCGGCCGCTCCTCCGCGGCGGGGCGCGCCGGGGCGGGGGCCGGGGTGCGGCGGCGGGGCCGGCGGGGCCGGGCGCGGGCCCGGATCTCGTCGGCGTGGTCGTCCTCCTCGGTGCGGGCGCCCGGCGAGGCCAGCACCAGGGCGGTGCCGATGAGCAGGCCCTGCAGCGCCAGCCAGGCGTCGCGCCCGGCCGAGCCGCGGGTGATCCGCACCGTGCCGCCCTCCGGGGGCAGCTCGAACAGGGTCATCCCGGTGTACGCCTCGGAGGCGCGCAGCGGCTCGCCGTCCAGGGTGGCGCTCCACCCGGCCGCGTACGGCTCGGCGAGCACCAGGGAGCGGTCGGCCGACCCGGCGGGAACCTCCGCGCTCCCCTCGCCGGGGCCGATGTCCAGCGCCTCGGCCTCGGCGTCCTCCTCCTCGCCGCCGCCGTCGGAGGAGACCACCCGCAGCCGCCCGGCCGGGGCGTCCAGCCGCCACAGCGCGAACTCCTCGCCGAGCATCTGCCGGCTCAGGCCCGGGGTGCCGTCCAGGGTGTCCACCAGGGTCTCGTCGGCGTCCCCTCCGATCTGCGGGCGGGGGATCATCACGTGGCCGATGCCGTAGCCGGCCAGGTCCTCGGCCTCGTCCCCGGCGCGGCCGGCGGCGAGCGCGGCCACCGCGGTGTCCAGTTCCTCGCCGGCCGCCCGGTCGGCGGGGATCTGCTCGGTGCCCAGCCGCGGCTCGCCGCCGCGGAGCACCGCGTAGCGGAGCGGCCCGTCCTCGACCGGGCGCAGCACCAGGGTCCGCCCGGCGGCGGGGTCGGTGGCGATCGCGGAGACGAAGCCGGGCACCGGGGAGGGGGCGTCCCCGCTCAGCGGGCCGTCGACGCCCTGCCACATCCACAGGCCGGCGGCGCTGACCGGGGTGGTCAGCGCGAGGGCCGCGGCGCCCCCGGCGAAGAGCCGGCGCGCCCCGCCGAGCCGCCACATCAGGCCGAAGGACTGCGCCGAGGCGGCCGCGGTGAGCAGCATGGCGGTGGCGGCGAAGGCCAGCGCCACCCCGGGCCAGGCGGGGGCGGCCGGGCCGCCGTAGCCGGGCTCCACCACGATCCTGCTGGTGAGGATGGCGACCAGGATGCCGAAGAGGGTGATGCTCCAGCCGACCGCGACCAGCATCCGGCGGCGGAGCAGCAGCAGCGCGCTGAGCGAGGCGGCGATGAACCCGGCCGTCACCCACGGGACGGGCACGCCGGGGCCGCCCGGGGAGAGCATGAGCAGCTCGTGCGCGGCCGGGGCCGGGTCGGACAGCTCGGGGGCGTGCAGCCCGGCCTCCAGCAGCCACAGCGAGGGGTGCAGCACCAGCTCGATCGACCAGGGCAGCAGCAGGAGCGGCGGGACGCCGACCGCGATGGCGACGCTGACGTAGAGCCGCCGGCCCAGGTGGCCGTAGGCCACCGCCAGCAGCACCGCGACCACCAGGGAGAGCGCCCAGAGCAGCGGGACGAACGCGGTGCACGCGGCGAGCAGCACCGCGGTCGCCCAGGCGGCCCGGCGGGAGCGCTTGGGCGGCAGGGTCAGCACCCGCGTGCCGAGGATGCCCAGCACCGGGAGGAGGGCGTGCACCAGGGCGGTGCCGACCCGCCCCTGGGCCACCGCGCCGGTGGCCATCGGCAGCAGCGCGTACGAGCAGGCCATCCAGAGCTGCGCCGGGAGGAAGTGCAGCACCCGGCGGGCGAGCAGGTAGGCGGTGAGCCCGGCCAGCGGCACGCAGCCGAGCAGGATGACGTTGACCGCCAACCACGGCTTGCCCAGGGCGATGGTGGACATCAGCGCCAGCAGCGCGACGTAGGGCGGCGCCGGGGCGTCGGAGCCCACTCCGGTGGTCTGGGCGCCGCTCAGGTAGAGGTGCCACAGGTCGGAGGCGCCGCCGACGGCGGGCGGCAGCGCGCCGCCGGCCAGGGTGCCGCCGCTGAGCAGGGACCGCTCGGCGACCAGCGCGACGGCGGTGAGGCCGAGCACCAGCAGCACGCCCGGTTTGGCGAGCACCCGGCGGAGCACGCTCTGGTCGTCTCGGAGCGGGTCCTCGTCGTCCTCGGCGCGGGGCGCGGTGGTGACGGCCTGGTGCCGGCCCGGGGTGTCGGCGGCCGAGGCGTCCCCGGAGAGCAGCCCCGCCACCGCGGCGGTGAACTGGCGGAGCGCGACGCCGTGCGCCAGGAACGGGCGGATCGCGCTGTAGGTGCGGCGCCGGTTGCGCCGCCGCCGGAACCGCCCCTTGATCAGCCGGCCGGGCCGGAAGAAGACCCCGGTGATCGCCGCCGCCTCGTCGAGGGCGCTGGCCGGCTGCTTGGCGGCGAGGTACATCAGCACCCGCAGCAGCGACCCGAAGGCGTTGCGCAGCAGCGCGCCGAGCATGCCGCCGAACGGGAGGTTGGCCAGCAGCACGAAGAGGGCGTTGCGCCGGTCCAGGCGGCGCGGGTGGCCGCCCGCGGCGGCGATCTTCCGGCGGCGCCGGGCCGAGGCCTCGGCGTGGTAGGCGACCGCGCCGGTGACCAGCAGCACCCGGTGCCCGGCGGCGCCGGCCCGCCAGCAGAAGTCGATGTCGTCGCGGAACAGCGGCAGGGTGGCGTCGAAGCCGCCGATCTCGTCCCAGACGTCCCGGCGGATCAGCATGCCGGCGCTGGAGACGGCGAGCACCTGCCGGTCGCCGTCGTGCTGGCCGTGGTCGAACTCGCGGGGCTCCAGCCCGGTCTCCCGGCGGCCGGCCCCGTCGATGGTCACGCCCGCCTCGACCAGCATCCGGCGGTCGTAGAAGTCGCGCAGCTTGGGGCCGAGCACGGCGGCGCGGCGGTCGTCGTTGGCGGCCTCCAGCAGCGTCTGCAGCGCGCCGGGGTCGGGGACGAGGTCGTCGTGGACGAGCCAGATCCACTCGGTGGCGTCCGGCGCGGCGCCGGGGAAGGGGCCGCGCTCCCGGGCCAGGGCGAGCCCGGCGCGCACCGAGTCGCCGAACCCGGTGTCCCGGGGCACCGCGGTGATCACTTCGGGCGCCAGGAAGGAGGCGAGGATGTCGCCGCTGCCGTCGCGGCTGCCGGCGTCCACGCCGACGACGCGCTGCACCGGGCGGGTCTGCTCGCGGACGGCCTGCAGCGCCTCCGGCAGCCAGCGTGCGCCGTCGTGGGTGACGATGACGGCCGTCACGATGTGGTGAGCGGGGTCCAGGGGAAGCACGGCTGCGGGTCTCTCGGGGTCGCGGGACGAGGGCGTATCAGGGGTTTTGGGGGGACTCTTTCGGCAGATCACCATACGCCACGGAGCCGCCCCGGGGCGGCGCACCGGCGGAACCGGTCAAAGGGGCGCGGTCGCGCATCGGGGAACGGGGGCGCACGGGCGCATCGCGAACAAATCGCCCAGAGTCCTCTCCGAACGGTAAAGCAGGGATAAAAAAACGCGCGCCCCGGGGCAAAGCCCTCAGGACGCGCGCCCAACACAGACGGTCGAGCTAGAGCATGTCGGCCAGGAAATCGAAATCCCCGCCCGCGGCTTTCTTCAGCCGCCGGCGTTCGCGCTCGGAGAGACCCCCCCAGATGCCGAAGCGCTCATCGTGCTCCAGTGCGTATTCCAGGCACTCGGCCCGGACCTCGCAGGACTGGCAGACCTTCTTCGCCTCTCGCGTGGAGCCGCCCTTCTCGGGGAAGAACGCCTCCGGATCGGTCTGCGCGCACAGTGCGCGCTCCTGCCAGCCCAGATCGTCGTCTGCGCCGTGCGCCAGCGGGATGACCTCGCTCATGCGCACCTCCTATTGCCCCCCATGGATGTCCCCTCCCTTTCGACCCCCGGGAGGGGGGAAACACACATCTGAAATTACACGCGCGACGCTTGCTATACGTCAAGCGCAGTGCGCGGTAATCCACTGAATACCATGTAACGAACCGCCAACGACGGCTGCTCCGCGGGCATGCTGTGGATTACCGCGCACTTTCGGGGGCCGGGAGGGCGCCCGGCGGGCCGGGAGCGGTCAGCGCCGCTCGTCGTCCCGGTACCAGGGCTGCTGGTCGCCGCTCTGCTCGGCACCGGGCTGCCCGGTGCCGGACTGGCCGGCGTCCTGCTGCTCCGCGGGCTGCTGCCCGGCCTCCTGCTGCTGCCCGTACTGCGCCGGGTCGTACGCCTGCTGGCCGCCGGTCCCGTAGCCCTGCTGGGCCGCGTAGGGATCATAGGCCTGCTGGCCGCCGGTGGCATCGCCCTGCTGCCCGTACTGCGCCGGGTCGTACGCCTGCTGGCCACCGGTCCCGTACGCCTGCTGCTGCGCATCGCCCTGCTGCCCGTACTGCGCCGGGTCGTACGCCTGCTGGCCACCGGTGCCGTACCCCTGCTGCTGGTAGGCGTCGCCCTGCTGGCCGTACTGCGCCGGGTCGTAGGCCTGCTGGCCGCCGGTGGCATAGCCCTGCTGCTGGTAGGCGTCGCCCTGCTGGCCGTACTGGGCCGGGTCGTACGCCTGCTGGCCGCCGGTCCCGTAGCCCTGCTGGGCCGCGTAGGGATCATAGGCCTGCTGGCCGCCGGTCCCGTACGCCTGCTGCTGCGCATCGCCCTGCTGCCCGTACTGCGCCGGGTCGTACGCCTGCTGGCCGCCGGTGCCGTACCCCTGCTGCTGGTAGGCGTCCTGCTGGTAGGCGTCGCCCGCCTGCTGCCCGTA
>NZ_ANBB01000052.1 GCF_000341105.1 Nocardiopsis potens DSM 45234 | reverse complement strand
CTGCGCCGGGTCGTAGGCCTGCTGACCGCCGGTGGCGTAGCCCTGCTGCGCGGGGTCGGCGTAGGCCTGCTGGGCCGCCGGGTCCGCGTAGGCCTGCTGCTGGTAGGCGTCGCCCTGCTGGCCGTACTGGGCCGGGTCGTAGGCCTGCTGACCGCCGGTGCCGTACGCCTGAGCGGGGTCGGAGTACGTCTGCTGGGCGTCCTGCTGGTAGGCCTCGCCGTAGGCCTGCTGCTGCGCGTCGCCCTGCTGGCCGTACTGCGCCGGGTCGTAGGCCTGCTGACCGCCGGTGGCGTAGCCCTGCTGCGCGGGGTCGGCGTAGGCCTGCTGGGCCGCCGCCGGGTCGGCGTAGGTCTGCTGGGCGGGGTCGGCGTAGGTCTGGCCGAACGCCGGCTGGCCGCCGTAGGTCTGGGACGGGTCCGCGGCCGGGAAGGGCTGCTGCGGGGCGAATCCCTGCTGGGCGCGGGGCACCAGGTTCGGGTCGTTGAGGATCCGGAGCAGGAAGAGTCCGGCGAAGACCAGCACCGCGGCCTGGGCCGCGATCCCGAAGAGGCCGGCGAACGCGTAGCCGAGGCCCCCCGCGTCGGCGTTGGCGAAGTTCGCGACCAGGCCGATCAGTGCGAACACCGCGCCCACGCCGAGCAGGATCAGCCCGGTGAGGACCACCCCGAAGTTGGCCGGGGTCTTCTGCGGCGCGGTGATGACCAGCGCCACGGCCGCCACCACCAGACCGACGGTGACCGGGCTGTAGAAGTCGCCCGAGACGGAGAAGGAAGTGCTCATCCCCGCGAACATGCTGATGAGGCCTGCGACCATCTGCGCCACCACAGCGCCGAGCAGCGCCCAGGCGGCGGGTACCCGCAAGCGGTTGATTGCTTCGTTGTTCAAGAGAGGTTCCCCTCCGCTGCTTCGCTGTCGCGTCGGTGGAAGCTTTGCATATCGACAGTCTGTCAAGTCATTCGGCCGATTCCGCACTGGACAGGCGCGACCGGCCCGGCCGCGGGCCCGGTTCCCGGGCCGCCGGGCGGTTCCGGAGCGGGGCGGGAGCGCCGCCCGGCCGCCGGAGTGACCCTCCTGACACCGTGCGCAGCGGTCCCGTCCACCCCAGGGGCCCGACCGCGCACACGCCGTCTCAGCCTGCCAGACTTGGGCGCATGCGGATAGTCGTGCCTGCGGGCGGTATCGGAGGCGCGCGGTTCCTGCG
Source organism: Nocardiopsis potens DSM 45234 (assembly GCF_000341105.1). Lineage (GTDB taxonomy): Bacteria > Actinomycetota > Actinomycetes > Streptosporangiales > Streptosporangiaceae > Nocardiopsis_A > Nocardiopsis_A potens. The sequence continues at coordinate 85,166 of NZ_ANBB01000052.1, read as the reverse complement.
CGGCCTCAAGGCGACGCTCGGGATCGTATCGGGCCAGGACAGCGATTCCACCATCACCGTCATCGGGAACACCGGCGACGACATCACCCTTTTCGGACTGCGCGTCTGTCCGGATCTGGACACGGTGATGTACACCCTCGGCGGCGGGATCAGCGAGGAGCAAGGCTGGGGGCGCGCCGACGAGTCGTTCACCGTGAAGGAGGAGCTGCTCGCCTACGGCATGCAGCCGGACTGGTTCGGGCTGGGCGACCGGGACGTCGCCACGCACATCGTCCGCTCCCAGATGCTCGCCGCGGGCTACCCGCTCTCCGCGGTCACCGAGGCGCTGTGCGACCGGTGGCGGCCCGGCGTCCGGCTCATCCCGATGACCGACGACCAGGTCGAGACGCACGTGGTCGTGGAGGAGGGCGGCGAGCGCCGCGCGCTGCACTTCCAGGAGTGGTGGATCCGGCACCGCGCGGAGCTCCCGGCGCTCTCCATCGTCGGCGTCGGCGCCGACGGGGCCCGGCCCGCGCCCGGTGTGCTGGAGGCGATCGGCGAGGCCGACGTGGTGCTGCTGCCGCCGTCCAACCCGGTGGTCAGCATCGGGTCGATCCTGGGCATCGCGGGCATCCGCGAGGCGCTGGAGCAGGCCGTGGTGGTCGGCGTCTCGCCGATCATCGGCGGTGCGCCGGTGCGCGGCATGGCCGACGCCTGCCTGACCGCGATCGGGGTGGAGACCTCGGCGCGCGCCGTGGCCGAGCACTACGGGCCGGAGCTGCTGGACGGCTGGCTGGTCGACGAGGCCGACGCCGGGACCGAAGTGGACGGTGTCGAGGTGGTCTCCCGCCCGCTGTACATGAGCGGCCCGGAGGCCACCGCCGACCTCGCCCGGGCCGCCCTCGATCTGGCCCTGGAGCTGAAGGGGAGGCGCGGGTGAGCGCCCCCGCGGAGGTCACCGTGCGCGCCGTGCCCGGCCTGCCCGAGGTGCGCCCCGGCGACGACCTGGCCGCGCTGATCGCGGGGGCCGCCGGGCTCCGCGACGGCGATGTGCTGGTGGTCACATCGAAGATCGTCAGCAAGGCCGAGGGCCGGGTCCGGTGGATGGACCGGGAGGCCGCGATCGACGCCGAGACCGAGCGGGTCGTCGCGCGCCGCGGCGGCACCCGCATCGTGCAGACCCGGACCGGCCTGGTGATGGCGGCCGCCGGAGTGGACGCCTCCAACGTGGAGCCGGGCAGCGTGCTGCTGCTCCCCGAGGACCCGGACGCCTCCGCCCGGCGGATCCGCGCCGGGCTGCGCGAGCGGCTCGGGGTGCGGGTCGCCGTGCTGGTCAGCGACACGTTCGGCCGCCCGTGGCGGAACGGCCAGACCGACGTGGCGATCGGCGCGGCCGGCCTGGAGCCGGTACAGGACCTGCGCGGCGGCACCGACACGCACGGCAACGTGCTGGAGGTGACGCTGAACGCCGTCGCCGACGAGATCGCCGCCGCGGGCGAGCTGGTCAAGGGCAAGACCGGCGGCGTCCCGGTGGCCCTGGTCCGCGGGCTGTCCGCGCTGGTCACCGAGGAGGACGGGCCCGGGGCGGCGGCGCTGGTCCGACCCGCAGACGAGGACCTGTTCCGGTACGGCTCGCGGGACGTGGTCCCGGCCCGGCGCACCGTGCGCGACTTCACCTCCGAGCCGGTCGACCCGGAGGCGGTGCGCCGCGCGGTCGGCGCGGCGGTGACCGCGCCCGCGCCGCACCACACCACCCCGTGGCGGTTCGTGCTGGTGGAGGACGCCGGGACGCGCACCCGGCTGCTGGACGCGATGCTCCGCGCCTGGCAGGCGGACCTGCGCGCGGACGGGTTCGGGGAGGAGGCGGTCGCCCGCCGCACCCGGCGCGGCGATGTGCTCCGCCGCGCCCCCTACCTGGTGGTACCGTGCCTGGTCGCGGAGGGTGCGCACGATTACCCGGACGAGCGGCGCGCTTCGGCCGAGCGGTCCATGTTCCTGGTGGCGATGGGCGCCGGGGTGCAGAACCTGCTGGTGGCGCTGGCCATGGAGGGCCTGGGCTCGGCCTGGGTGTCGTCCACCATGTTCTGCCCGGACACCGTGCGCGAGGTGCTGGACCTGCCCCGGGAGTGGCAGCCGATGGGCTCGGTCGCGGTCGGCCATCCGGCGGCGCCCCCGCCGGACCGCCCGCCGCGCGATCCGGCCGCGTTCATCGCGGTCCGCTGACCCGCCGCGGCGCCGCCGCGCGGTACCGCCCTCGACCGGAGGCCTCCCGTGTCCGATGAACACCTCGTCCTGGCCGGACTGCTCGTCCTGCTGATGGTCTTCGCCGGGCGGGTGCTGGCCGACCGGATCCGGGTGCCGGACGCGATCGTCCTGGTCGCGCTGGGCGCGGCGATCAGCTTCCTGCCGGGGCTGGACTCGGTCCACATCTCCCCCGAGATCATCCTGCTGGTGTTCCTGCCGCCGCTGATCTACAACGCGGCGTTCTTCTCCTCGCCGCGGGACATGCGGGCCGAGGCGCGGCCGATCATCGCCCTGGCGGTGGTGACCACGCTGATCACCGCGTTCGCCATCGCCGGGGTGATCTGGCTGGTGCTGCCGGACACCGGGTGGCCGGCCGCGATCGCGCTGGGCGCGGCGGTGGCGCCGACCGACGCGGTGGCCTCCTCGGCGGTGCTCAAGCGGATCGGCGCCCCCAAGCGGGTGCTCACCCTGCTGGAGGGCGAGAGCCTGATCAACGACGGCGTGGCGCTGACCCTGTTCTCGCTGGCGGTGACCGCGATGAGCACCCCGCTCAGCGTCTCCGACGGTGTGGTCGAGCTGGTCAAGGTGGTGGTCGGCGGACTGGCGTTCGGCGCGCTGGTCGCGGCGGTCATCGGCTGGCTGTGCCGGCGGTTCCAGGACGGCAACGCCCAGCTGGTGCTCTCGCTGATGACGCCGTTCACGGCCTACGTGCCGGCCGAGATCATGGGCTTCTCCGGGGTGCTCTCCGCGGTGGTGGCCGGGTTCTACCTGGGCACCCGGGGCGAGGGCATGCTGCCGCCGAAGGTCCGGGTGACCGGGCAGACGGTCTGGCGCGGCCTGGTGATGCTGCTGGAGTCGACCCTGTTCGTCCTGCTCGGCCTGCAGCTGCACGAGGTCTTCGCAGACGTGGCCGGGCTGCCGGTGCCGGTCCTGGTGTTCGGCGCCGCGGCGGTGCTGGGCACCGCGGTCGCGGTCCGGCTGCTCTGGGAGGTGCTGGCCCCCCGGGTGGGCCGGCTGCTGCCCCGGAGGATACAGCCGCCGGCGACCTCGGTCCGGATGCAGATCGTCATCGGGTGGAGCGGGATGCGCGGCGCGATCTCGCTGGCCATCGCGCTCTCCCTGCCCACCACGCTGAACGGCGAGCCGTTCACCGACCGGAACGTGCTGCTGTACTTCGCCGCGGTGGTGGTGCTGGGCACGCTGGTCGGCCAGGGCATGACGCTGCCGCTGGTGCTGCGCGGCCTCGGCATGGAGGGCGGCGAGGACACCCGGCGCGAGTACGCCGTGGCCGAGGAGGCGATGGGGCGCGCCGCGCTGAGCCGGCTGGACGAGCTGGTCGCCGAGGGGCTGGTGGACGAGCGGACCGCCAAGCCGCACCGGGACGTGCTCAAGTTCAAGGTGCGCGAGGCCCGGGCGGTGCTGGAGGCCGCCACCGAGGAGGGGCGGGCCGGGGTCGGCAAGCGGGTGCGCGGCGGCGTGTTCGTCCGGCACGAGACCGGCCGGGCGCAGCGCGAGGCGCTCAACCGGCTCTACCGGGAGGGCGCGATCGCGCACGAGACGTTCCAGGCGGTGCGCCGGCGATTGGACCTGACCGAGCCGCCGAACCGGCCGGAGAAATGACCGCCGGGATTCCTTTATGTCATGGAATTCGACTTGCCGTCCGAAAAAAATGGAAACTTAGTTTCCTGTTCTCATTGACGCAGGCCGCCACCGGATTCTAGGTTGTCGGCAATTCGCCCGGTTGCGCAGCCGACACCGCTTGTCACGACCCGTACCCGCTCGACGGAGCAACGGACAAGGAGTCCCCCATGCGCGTCCCCCTCCGACGGATACTGCGCCGGACCGCCCTCGCCTGCACCGCCCTGGCCCTCGCCCTGGGCACCGGGGCCTCCCTGGGCACCGCCCAGGCCGAGGAGGCCGGGGCCGGGGCCGGCGCCGCCGCCCCCGGCCAGTGGCTCACCGGCTACTGGCAGAACTTCGACAACGGCGCCCCGGTGATGCCGCTGTCCGAGGTGCCGGCGGAGTACAACATGATCGCCGTCGCCTTCGCCGACAACCTCCCGGGCACCCCCGGCGGGATCACCTTCAACCTGGCCTCCGCCGAGCTCGGCGGCTACACCGAGGCCCAGTTCAAGGCCGACATCGCCGACCTCCAGGCCCAGGGGCGCAAGGTCGTCCTCTCGGTCGGCGGCGAACTCGGCCACGTCGACGTCTCCAACCCCGAGCAGGCCGCCGGGTTCGCCTCCACCGCGCACTCCCTGATGCAGGAGTACGGCTTCGACGGCGTCGACATCGACCTCGAACACGGCATGAACCCCCAGTACATGGAGGAGGCCCTGCGCGACCTGCACGGGCGCGCCGGCGGCGACCTGGTCATCACCATGGCGCCGCAGACGATCGACTTCCAGTCGACCAGCGGCTCCTACTACCGGCTGGCCAAGGCCATCCCGGACATCCTCACCATCGTCAACATGCAGTACTACAACTCCGGCACCATGATGGGCTGCGACCAGCAGGTCTACGCCCAGGGCACGGTCGACTTCGTCACCGCCCAGGCCTGCATCCAGCTGGAGATGGGACTGGCCCCCGGCCAGGTCGGCCTGGGCCTGCCCGCCACCCCGCAGGCCGCCGGCGGCGGCCACCAGCCCCCGGGGAACGTGGTCTCCGCGCTGGACTGCCTGGAGCAGGGCACCGGCTGCGGCTCGTTCACCCCGCAGCAGCCCTACGGGCCGATCGGCGGCGCGATGACCTGGTCCATCAACTGGGACGCGAGCAACGGCTACGCGTTCGCCAAGACCGTCGGCGGCCGGCTGGGCACCGGCTGACCGGCCCCGCCGCGGCTCCCCGGCTCCTCCTCCGGGTCCCCCTCCGGCCGGGGCGCCGCACCTCCCCCGCGGCCCCGCCGCCCCCTCACACCAGGGGGAGGCGGGGCCGCCGCACGCTCGCGGCCACCCCGCCGCTCGCCTCCGCGGCGCGGCGGCGCTCCTCCGGCACCTCGCCGTAGAGGGTGGTGCGCTGGCGCAGCGGGCGGCCGACCGGCTCCACCAGCGCGCGGATGTCGGCGATCGTCTTGTAGGAGCCGTTGCCCGAGCCCGCCATCCTGCTGATGGTCTCCTCCATCAGGGTGCCGCCGACGTCGTTGGCCCCGCCGCGGAGCAGCGTCCGGCAGGTCTCCTCGGCCAGCTTCACCCAGGAGCACTGGATGTTGCCGACCGCGCCGTGCAGCAGCAGCCGGGCCAGCGCGTGCACCGCCCGGTTCTCCCGCTCGGTCGGCCCGGTGCGGGCCAGTCCGGCCAGGTAGATCGGAGCGCCGGTGTGCACGAACGGCAGCAGCACGAACTCGGTGAACCCGGGGCGGCCGTTCCGCTCCAGGGAGCGCTCCTGCAGCGAGCGGATCAGCCGGATGTGCGCCACCCAGTGCTCCGGGGCGTCCACATGGCCGTACATCATCGTTGAGGTGGTGGGGATGCCCAGGTCGTGCGCGGCGGTGATCACCTCGATCCACTGCGCGGCGGGCAGCTTGCCCTTGGTCAGCACCCAGCGGACCTCGTCGTCCAGGATCTCGGCGGCGGTGCCCGGGATCGAGTCCAGGCCGGCCTCGCGCGCCCGCACCAGCCACTCGCGCACCGGCAGGTCGGTGCGGGCCGCGCCGTTGGCCACCTCCATCGGGCTGAACGCGTGCACGTGCATGCCGGGCACCCGCTCCTTGACCGCGCGGGCGAGGTCGAAGTAGGCGGTGCCGGGCAGGTCCGGGTGGATGCCGCCCTGCATGCACACCTCGCCGGCGCCGGCCTCCCACGCCTCCTCCGCCCGGTCCGCCACCTGCTCCAGGGAGAGCGTGTAGGCGTCGGCGTCCGTGCGGCGCTGGGCGAACGCGCAGAACCGGCAGCCGGTGTAGCAGACGTTGGTGAAGTTGATGTTCCGGGTGACCACGAAGGTGACGTCGTCGCCGACCGCGTCCCGGCGCACCCCGTCGGCGATCCGGGCCAGCTCCTCCAGGTCCTCCCCGTCCGCGCCGAGCAGCGCCAGCGCCTGGGCGTCGGTCAGCCCGGCCGGGTCGCGCTCGGCGGCGCGCAGCGCGGCGCGCACCCCGGGGTCGCCCGCGGGCAGCGGCGGCGCCGCGCCCCGGGGCGCCCGCTCGGCCAGCGCGCCCCAGTCGCCGTAGACCGCGTCGAAGTCGCCGCGGCGCTCCTGCGCCCGGCCCTCGGTGTCGACCGCGGTGTGCAGGTCGGTGCGGCCGGCCGCGGCGAGCCCGCCCTCCGGCTCCTGCCAGGGCAGGCCGCGCGCCTCGGCGCCGGGCCGGGCCAGCCCGGTCTCCGGGTCGGCGAGCGCGGCGACGTGCCGGGCCAGCCGCGGGTCCAGCCAGGGCTCCCCGGCGCGCACGTACTCCGGGTAGGCGGTGAGCCGCTCGCGCAGCTCGAACCCGGCCGCGGCGGTGTGCCGGGCCAGCTCGTCCAGCTGCGGCCAGGGCCGCTCCGGGCTGACGTGGTCCGGGGTGACCGGGGAGACGCCGCCCCAGTCGTCGATCCCGGCCCGCAGCATCAGGCCGTACTCCTCGCCGATCAGGTTGGGCGGGGCCTGCACCCGCGCCCCCGGCCCCATCACCAGCCGGGTGACGGCGACCGCGGCGGCCAGCTCCTCGGGCCCGGTGTCGGGGCGGTGCATCATCGCGGTCCCGGGCTTGGCCCGGAAGTTCTGCACGATGACCTCCTGGACCGAGCCGTGCCGGCGGTGCGCGGCGCGCAGCGCGAAGACCGAGTCGGCCCGCTCGGCCATGGTCTCGCCGATCCCGACCAGGATGCCGGTGGTGAACGGGACCGAGCAGCGGCCGGCGTCCTCCAGCACCCGCAGCCGCACCTCCGGGTCCTTGTCCGGGCTGCCGTAGTGCGCCCCGCCGGGCTCGGTGAACAGCCGCCGGGAGGTGGTCTCCAGCATCATCCCCATGGACGGCGCGACCGGCTTGAGCCGCTGGAAGCCGGACCAGTCCAGCACCCCGGGGTTGAGGTGCGGGAGCAGGCCGGTCTCCTCCAGCACCAGGACCGCCATGGCGCGCAGGTAGGACAGGGTGTCGTCGTAGCCGCGCCGGTCCAGCCAGTCGCGGGCCGCCTCCCACCGGTCCTCCGGCCGGTCGCCGAGGGTGAACAGCGCCTCCTTGCAGCCGGCCCGGGCGCCCCGGCGGGCGGTCTCCAGCACCTCGTCCGGGGAGAGGAACGGGGACTCCACCCGCCCCGGGACGGTGGCGAAGGTGCAGTAGCGGCAGCGGTCCCGGCAGAGCCGGCTCAGCGGGATGAACACGTTGCGGCTGTAGGTGACGGTGCCGGGCCGGCCGGCCGCCTCCAGCCCGGCGTCGCGCACCCGCCCGGCCGGTTCCAGCAGGGCCTCCAGGTCGGCGCCGCGGGCGTGCAGCAGCACCTCCGCCTCGGCCGGGTCGAGGGCCTTGCCCGCGCGGGCGCGGGCCAGCGCCCGGCGCATCGCCGAGGGGGTGGGGGCGGGAGCGGTCATCGGGGGCACCTCCGCTGGCTCAGCACGGTCGAGCGGAGGGAAATGCTACCGCTCCGCTCCGTGACCGCCCGGCCCCGGGGCCCTCCCGGGAAGGGCTCAGCGGAGCAGCGGGAAGTGCCTGCGGAACCGGCTGCCCCAGCCCCGGTCGGCGCGGCGGGCGGCGAGGAACCCCTCCCACCGGCGGACGATGCCGTCCATCCCGTAGTCGGCGGCGGAACGGAGCGCCTCGGCGGCCATCCGCTCGCGCAGCGGGCGGTCCTCCACCAGGCGCAGCAGCGCCGCACCGAGGGCGTCCACGTCCTGGTCGGGCACGAGCAGCCCGTTGCCGCCGTCGTCGATGATCTCCCGGGGGCCGTGCGGGCAGTCGAAGCTGACCGCGGGGACCCCCACCGAGAAGCCCTCGATGATGGTCATGCCGAACCCCTCCACCCGGGAGCTGACCGCCAGCAGCGACGCCTTGGCGAGCTCACCGGTGATGTCCTTGGTCCGGCCCATCAGGTGCACCTGGTTGCTCAGCCCGTGCTCCACGATGGCGGCGCGCAACCGCTCCTCCTCCTTGCCGCTGCCGTAGATGCGCAGCCGCCACTCCGGGTGCTTCTCGGCCACCGCGGAGAAGGCCTCCAGCAGCTTGGGGTACTGCTTGATCGGGGAGAGCCGCCCGGCGGCGGCGATGATCGGGTTGTCCTGGGTGGAGCGGGGGACCTCGCGCTGCGGCAGCGGGTTGGGCAGCACCGCCTGCCAGTCGCCGGAGTCGCCGAGCAGCTCCCGGTAGGCGCGCCGGTCGGCGTCGGTGAGCACGGTGGTGCCGTCCAGCCGCGGGTAGAGCCGGCCGATCGCGTCGCGCACCTCGGGCTTGTGCTCGCCCAGGTTGACGTGCTCCTGGCCGATGGCGGTCAGCCGCCGCGGCGCCCAGGCGGCGAGCAGCAGGTTGATCCCGGGGCGGGTGCCCACCACCACGTCGGCGTCGGTGCTCTCCAGGTAGCGGCGGAGGGCGATGACGGCCGGCGCGGTGAAGCTCTTGTTCCGGCGGCGCTCGGCCTCGGGGACGATCCGCTCGGCCCGGCGCGCCCAGCGCCGCTCCCGGGCGTCCGGCTCCGGGGCGCGGCCCTCGGCGGCGGCCTGCTCGGCGCGCGCGCCGGCGTCGGCCAGCGGGCGCAGCCCCACCCCCGGGGGGACCTCGAAGAACGGCTCCTCCTTGTGCCGGGCCAGGCTGACCACCTCGACCTCGTTCCGGGCGGCGAGCCCCTCCGCGAGGTTGTACACGGTGCGGACGGTCCCGCCCATGCCGTAGGCGTTGGCGATGACGAAGGCGATCTTCACCGGTCGCCCCCGGCCTCGACGGCGAGCAGGGAGAGGTCGTCGTGCACGGTGTAGTAGGGCCGCACCAGCACCCGGCCGGGGCCGCCGTCCAGCCCGGTCTCGGGGAAGACCGTCTTGCGCTTCTTGCCGACCACGTCGTCGGCGCGCGAGCCGAGGCGCAGCTCCGCACCGGTGCCGGGCACGCGCAGCCACAGGTCCCACTCGTTGTGCGGGCGCTCCGGGCGGTGCGCCGCGGCCAGCGGGGCGAGCGGGACCGCGCAGCGGAAGCCGCGGCCGTCCAGCTCCGCCGGGGCGGACAGCTCGCCGTCCAGGCCGCGCTGCCTGGCGATGAGCAGCGCGGAGGCGTCCTGCGGGTCCGGCGTGTAGGCCAGCACCCCGGAGAGCAGCACCCGGTCGCCGTCCAGCCGGACCCGGGCGACCTCGGCGTAGGGCGACGCCGAGGAGGAGCGGAGCAGCAGCCGGCCCCGCTCGTCGCGGAGCAGGCGCAGCACCCGCCGGCGCGGGCGCTCCAGGTAGGCGAACCGGTCCGCCAGGTGCAGACCGGGGTCGGTGGTGGCGACCGCGCCGGAGCGGCCCTCCCGGTCGGTCCAGAGCACCTCCCAGGCGCCGTCGGCGATGGGCAGGCCGGACAGCCCCGCGGTGATCCTCCGCCCCGAGCGGCGCACCTCGGTGATCGGGATCCGCGCGTCCGGCGGCTGATCCGCGCCGCCGTCCCCGCGGCGGCGCAGCGCCAGGCCGAAGTCGCCGCCGGGCTCCCCCGCGTCGGCGATGCGCAGCTCCAGCACGTCCGCGGCGTCGATCCGATTCATTTCCGCCTGCACTCCGGAAACCCCCGTCCATTCCCTGGCGGACGCCGGCCCGGTGCCCTGCACTCCGGGCCCGGGAGGGTCCGCTCCGCTGCGCCGGCCTCCCCCCGAAGGCGGCGTCCCTCCTTCTCCGGCGACCGGCGGAGCGGGGTGAGGAATCGCCCGGTCCGCGGAGAATCAGGACGCACGCTACCGATCCACGGTTAAAGAGGGCGTAACACACCGGGCTTCCCGTCGGGGACACGCGTCACATTCACGCCGCGGGGCGGGCGCCGGAGGGTAGGGTGCTCAGCCGTCCTTGCGGGCGTGCACCAGCACGATGCTCCCCCGGTCGTCGGGGGCGCCCCGGTCGCTCAGCGCCACCAGCGGGATCAGCGGCGCCGCGGCGTTGAAGCCGAACCGCCCGCCGTGCGCGGACAGCGACAGGTAGGTGCGCTCGGCCAGCCGGGAGCGGAACTGGTAGGTGTGCTCGCGCACGGTGAGGCCGCGCTCGGCGAGCAGCGCGCCCAGGGACTCGTGGGTGTAGGTGCTGCGCACGTGGTACCGGCGCCGGTGCGCCTCGAACAGGTGCGGCCACTCGCCGCGCCGGGACAGGCAGTCCGCCGACATCACCAGCCGGCCGCCGGGCCTGAGCACCCGGGCCATCTCGTCCAGGGCCGCGGGGCCGTCGGCGAAGTGCTCGATGGCGCAGACCGACATGACCGCGTCGACCGAGGCGTCCCGGAGCGGCAGCCGCAGGGCGTCGCCCTCCAGCAGGCCGGGGGCGCTGCGCAGCCGGGCGCCGCGCACCATCTTGGTCCGGGCCAGGTCCAGCGAGACGGCACGGGCGCCGCGCTTGCGCGCCTCCCCCGCCCAGTACCCGTCCCCGCCGGCCACGTCCAGCACGACCTGGCCGGACAGGTCCGGGCCGAGCCAGCGCAGCAGGGTGGACGCCTCCCGCTGGCGGCAGACGTGGATGCGGTGTCCGGCGAAGGCTACGGCGTCGGTGATCCCCACCCGCACGAACTTACACACCCCGGGCGAGTGCCCCGGCGTCAGCGCCCTGTCAGCGGTCCGAGGGCGCCCGGGCCTACCCTCCTGCCATGACGAACACGACGCCGTCCGCGGAGCCCGCGGCCGAGGTGCGCGTCCCCGGTGCGCCGGGGCTCGCGGTGCGGGTGCGCCCCGGTGCGGGGACCCCGCTGGTCCTGCTGCACGGGCTGGGCCGCACCCTGGAGGACTGGGAGCCGCTGGCGCCGCTGCTGGGCGGGCGCCCGCAGTACGCGGTGGACCTGCGCGGCCACGGCCGCTCCGAGGACGGCTCGTGCACGCTGGACGGGCTGGTGGACGACGTCATCCGGGTGCTGGGCCACTTCGGCCTGGAGCGGGCCGCGGTCATCGGCCACTCGCTGGGCGGCATGGTGGCCGCCGAGGTCGCGGCGCGCCGCTCCGACCTGGCCGCCGCGGTCGACATCGACGGGCACGGCTGGCCCGCCGCGGAGCCGACCGCCGCCCGGCTGGGCATCGGCGCGGAGGAGGCCGAGGTGCAGATCGGCCTGGTCCGGGCGTTCACCGAGGAGCAGGCGGCGGCGTTCATGGCCCCGGTCCCCGCGGACGCCTTCGCCGCGTCGCTGGACGGCTACCTCGAACTCGGCCCGCACGGCGGGGCGATGGCCGCCGGGGCCCGCCGCGCGGCGGTGGAGCTCGACGGCCTGGCCGCCCCGCGCCCGGGGCCCCGCGCGGTGCGCGCCTTCTACGGCGCCTTCGACGAGTTCAGCCCGGCCCGCACCGCCCGCCGCCTGCTGGTCCCGCTGCTCACCCTGGTCTCCACCGCCCCGGTCCCCGCGCTCCCGGGCTCCCCGGTGCGGTTCGCCGAGGTCCTCGCCGCCCAGGCCGCCACCGAACTGGAGCGCACCGCCCCGCTGCTCACCGCGCACGCCTTCGACGCCCCGCACGCCATGCACCTCACCCACCCCGAGGCCGTCGCGGCCCGGATCGAGGGGTTCCTCACCGCCCTCGGCCGCTGAGCCCCCTCGCGCCGCACCCCCGGCGCCGCGGAAACCCGGCGGCGGGTGGGCCGTGCAGCGCGGGCAGGGGCCGGGGCGCCGCTAACCTGGCTTGCGTGCTCGCCCGCCTGGGCCGGCTGCGCTCCGACCGCAGGGTGCGCCTGGCCGTACTGACCGCCGTCCTCGGCTGCGTCGCGCTGGCGCTGTACGCCCGCTGGGAAGAGGCGAGCGGGGCGCTGGCCGCGCTGCCGCCGTGGGCCGCGCCGGCGTCGCTCGCGGCGGGCGCGGCGGGCCTGTGGTGCCAGATGATGGCCTGGCGCGCGCTCCTCTCCGGGCTGGGTGCGCGGCTGCCGGTGGCCGCCGCGGCCCGGGTGGTGTTCGTCGGGCAGCTCGGCAAGTACCTGCCCGGTTCGGTGTGGGCGTTCGCCGCCCAGGTGGAGCTGGCCCGGGACCGCGAGGTCGCCCGGCACCGGGGCGCCGCGGCGACGGTGCTCGCGGTCGCGGTGACGCTCACCGTGAACCTCGCGGTCGCCGCCGGGACCCTGCCGTTCACCTCCGAGGGGGCCGCCCGGCGCTGGTGGTGGGCGCTGGCGCTGGCCCCGGTGCTGCTCGCCGCGCTGCACCCGGCGGTGGTCACCCGCGCGCTGCGGCTCCTGCTCCGGCTGCTGCGCCGCCCGGCGGCCGACGTCGAGGCGGTCGCGATCGGGGGCCGGCCGATGGCCGCCGCCCTGGCCTGGACGCTGGCCGCCTGGGTCCCGCTCGCCCTGCACATCGGGGTGCTGGTCTCCGGCGCGGACGGCGCCGGCCCGCGGGTCTGGCCGCTGGCGGCCGGGGCGTACGCCCTGGCCTGGACGCTGGGCGTGCTCTTCGTGTTCGCCCCGGCCGGGATCGGGGTGCGCGAGCTGGTGCTGACCGCGGCGCTCTCCCCGGTGCTCTCCCCCGGCGCCGCGCTGCTGGTCGCCGCGCTGTCCCGGCTGGTCATGACCGCCGCCGACGTGCTCTGCGCGGGCCTGGCCGCACTCGCCGACCGCACCGCGGCCCCCGGCCGGCCCGGCCCCGGCGGGGGAGACTGACCGGGGACGCCCCTCTGCGGCGCGGCCCGGGTCAGGCGCCCGCGGCGCGCTCCATCGCCAGCAGGTCGGCCTTGGTCCGGTCGCCGAAGATGTACTGGCCCAGGGTGCCGTCGGAGCGGGTCACCCGGTGGCACGGGACGACCAGCGGGACCGGGTTGGTGGCCAGCGCGGTGCCGACCGCGCGGACCGCGCGCGGGCGGCCGACGAGCCGGGCGACCCAGGCGTAGGGGCGCACCTCCCCGCGGGGGATGGTGCGGGCGGCCCGCAGCACGTCGGCCTGGAAGCCGGTGCTGCCGCTCAGGTCCACCTCCAGGCCGGCCGAGTCCCCGGTGCGCAGCGCGGTGAGCAGCCCGTCCGGGAGGTGCTCCGCGGCCAGCAGCGGGCGGCCGAACCGCTCCCGGAACGCGTCGGCCACCCCCGGCCCGTCCCGGCGCACGTAGGCGACGCCCCGGTCGGTGAAGGCCACGAAGACCTCCCCCGCGGCGCTGTCCGCACGCGTCCAGCGGGCGGCGATCCGGTCGAGCAGGCGGTCCGGGGGCTCCGCGGCCAGCCCGGCCAGTCCCTCGATCAGCGGGTCCCGGTCCATCGTGCACCTCCCTGTGCTGGGTCCTCGGTGAGTTCGCGGAGCCGCTTCAGCCCGCGCGAGACGTGCGATTTGGCGGTGCCCTCCGGCACCCCTAGGGCCTCGGCCACCTCCGCGGTGGACAGCCCGCCGATGTGCCGGAGCACCACCGCCTCGCGCTGCCGCTCCGGCAGCAGCCGCAGCAGCGCGGCCAGCTCCCCGCCGGTCTCCCGGCGGGCCACCGCCTGCTCCACGCTCTCCCCCGGGTCGGCCGGCTCCGGCACGCCCTCGATCGGCTCCGGGGGCGGCCTGCGCGCGGCGTCCCGCCCCCGGTTCCGCCAGAGGTTCATCAGGATCGCCATCAGCCAGGCGCGCGAATGCAGCTCGGCGCGGCGCTGCGCACCGTACCCCGAGCCGGCCCGGTAGGCGCGGAGGAACGCCTCCGCGGTCAGGTCCTCGGCGTCGCCGCGGCCGCCGCACAGCCGCAGTGCCGTCGAGTAGACCAGGCCGCGGTGGCGGTCGTACAGCTCCGCGAACCACGCGTCGGTGTCCGTCTCCTCGATCACTCTCACACCCTTACCAACCCCGCGGAGCCGATCCGGTTGCACCCGGTCCCCTTCGCCGAGAACGGGGGCGATCGGGTGCAACCGGATCGGCGCGGCGGGGTTTCAACTCCCCGAAGGGCGCGACCGGCGCCCCGCGAGAGAACCGAGAGAACGGAGCCCCCCATGGACCTGGAGCTGAAGGACCGCACCGCCGTCGTCACCGGCGCCTCGAAGGGGATCGGGCTGGCCGTGGTCCGCACCCTGCTGGACGAGGGGGCGCGGGTCCTCGCGGTCTCCCGGAGCCGCGGGCCGGAGCTGGACGCGCTGGCCGCCGGCGCCGGGGACCGCCTGGTGCACGCCGCCGAGGACCTCACCGACCCGCTCGCCCCGTCCCGCGCGGTGGCCCGCGCCATCGAGGTCTTCGGCGGGCTGGACGTGCTGGTCAACAACGCCGGCGGCCCGCCGCCCGGCGTGGTGCTGCCCCGGTTCGGCTTCCTCCCCCTGGACGACGCCGACTGGACCGCGATGTTCGAGTTCAACCTGTTCGCCGCGGTGCGCGCGGCGCGGGCGGCGATCCCGCCGATGCTGGCGGCCGGCGGCGGCGCGATCGTCAACGTCTCCTCCGGCAACGCGCACCGGCCGATGCCGATGAACGTGGACTACAACGCGGCGAAGTCCGCGCTGAACAGCGTCTCCAAGGCGCTGGCCGAGGAGTTCGGCCCGCAGGGGATCCGGGTGAACACGGTCTCGCCCGGGCCGGTGCGCACCCCGTGGTGGACCGAGGAGGGCGGCGCCGCCGACGTCCTCGCCGAGCAGACCGGGACCGACCGGGACACGGTGCTGGACGAGGGCGCCCCGCAGATGATGGCGCTGACCACCGGCCGCCTCGCCGACCCGCAGGAGGTCGCCGACGTGGTGGCGCTGCTGGCCTCGCCCCGCTCGGCGAGCACCAACGGCGCCGACTTCGCGGTGGACTCCGGTTTCCTCAAGGAGATCTGACCTCTTCGAGGGGATCCGACCGGGCCCCGGGGAGGCCCGCCCGGAAGGGGCGCGCCTCCCCGGGCCGGCGCCCCGGCGGGCACGGCCCGGCCCGCGGCCCCGTCCGCCGCTCGCCGGGTCAGTCCTCCGCGGCGCCCACCCGGAGGCGGTTGCCGTCGGGGTCGCGCAGCTCCAGCTCGCGGCCCCACGGCACCTCCTCGACCCGGGCGCCGAACTCCCCGGCGACCCGGTCCACGTCGCGCACCCGCAGGTAGACGAGGGTGTCCGGGCGGGCGTCGCCGGTGTGCTCGGAGAGGAAGAGCCGGACCGGGCCGCGCGCCACCGAGACGAAGGCGGGCAGCCCCGGCTCGAACCGGTGCACCCACTCCTCGGCGAAACCCAGCCGGGCGTACCAGGCGGCGGCCGCCCGGGCGTCGGCCACCCGCAGGATCGGGATCGCCTGCTCCTCCATGTCCGCTCCCTCCGTCCGGCCCCGCGCCGGTGCGGGGCGCCCCGCCATCCTCCCCGGCGGCACCGACACCTGTCAGCGGGCGGTCAGGGTGCGCAGGTAGGCGTCCCACAGCGCGTCGGTGCGGGCGGCCGAGGCCGCGGCGGCCTCCGCCGCGCCGGCGCGCAGCCGCTCCGCCGTGCCCGGGGCTGCGAACGCGGCCAGGGCGCGGGCCAGGTCGTCCGGGTCGCCGGGGGCGCACAGCAGGCCGTCGGCGCCTTCCCGGACCGCGTCCGGCAGGGTCCCGGTGCGGGTGGCGATCACCGGCAGGCCGTGCCGCTGCGCCAGCAGGACGTTCTGCGTGGCGGTGGCGGACCGGTACGGCAGCACCGCGGCGTCGGCCCCGGCGAACAGCGCGCCCAGCTCGGCGGCGGGCACGTAGCCCTCCCGGAAGTCCGTCCGGTCGGCGATGCCGAGCTCCCGGGCCAGGGCGCGCAGCTCGGCCGAGCCGCTCCAGAACTCCCCGGCGACGGTGAGCCGGGCGCCCGGCGGGGCGCCCGCGGCGAACGCGCGGAGCAGCACGTCCACCCCCTTGTAGGGCCGGACGATGCCGAAGAAGAGGAAGTGCGGCGGGCCGGGCGCGCGGACCCGGTCCGGGACCGGCCCGGTCTCCGGCAGGTGCGGCGGGAGCTCGGCGGTGCGCACGTCCGCCCCGGGGGCCAGGCCGCGCGCCAGCTCGGCCTGCTCGGCGGAGTGCACCAGCACCGCGCCGGCCCGGCGGAGCAGCGCCCGCATCAGGGCGGTGTCGCCCGGCCGCCGCTCGTGCGGCAGCACGTTGTGCGCGATGACCGCGGTGCGCGCCGCGCGGCCGACCCCGGCCAGCAGCACCAGGTAGGCGGGGACCTGCACCGGGGAGAGCGCGGCGACCGCCACCAGATCGGCGGAGCGCCCGGCCCGGCGGCCCGCGCGCAGCCAGCCGTCCGGCCGGTACCAGGCCAGTTCGCGCCGGGTCGCCGGATAGGGCTCGCCCTCCGGGGCGTGCACCGTCTGCCGGCCCGGGTAGAGCGCGGCCGGGTACTGCGCCCGCCACGACTCCAGCACGGTGGGGTGGCCGGCCGCGGCGAGCCGGTGCGCCAGCTCGGTGGTATGCCGCGCCCCGCCGCCCTTGTAGGGGTGGGCCGGGCCGACCAGGACCACCCGCTCCGCTGCGCCCGGCACCGGTCAGGCCCCGTTCCGGGAGCGGACGATCAGGTCGGCCAGGAGCGCCACCGACCCCACGATCAGCCCCGAGGTCAGCAGCATCACCGTGTTGTTGGGGATGTAGAGCGGGTTGCGGACCTGGTCGAAGACGAACTTCACCGCGCCGATGCCGACCAGCCACAGCGCGGGCGGCATCAGCACCTTCAGCGGGTTGAAGTACATCACCATCCGCACCACCTGGAGGATGTAGCGGTAGGCGTCCCGCACGAAGTGGAACTTGGACCGCCCCTCCCGCTTGGCGTAGTCGATCGGCAGGTAGGCGACCCGGTGCTGGTTGGAGAGGAAGGCCAGGGTGATCGTGGTGACGCAGGAGAACCCGGGCGGGAGCAGCCGCAGGTAGGGCAGCGAGACCGAGCGGCGGAACGCGCGCAGGCCGGAGTTGAGGTCGGGGATCTCGCTGTTGGTGAGCCGCTCGGCGAGCTTGCGGACCGCCCACTTGGCCGGGACGCGGAGGAAGCGGTGCGTGCCGGCCTCCCGGTTCCGCGCGCCCACCACCTGGTCGGTGGAGGGGTCGGCGTCCAGCAGCGCGACCAGCTCGGGGATGCGCTCGTTGGGGTAGGTCATGTCGGCGTCGGTCCACACCACGATCTCGCCGCGGGCCCGCTGGGTGCCGATCCGGCGCACCGTCCCGGCCCCGCCGTTGTGCCCGAA
The DNA here is from genome assembly GCF_000341105.1 of Nocardiopsis potens DSM 45234. GTDB lineage: Bacteria > Actinomycetota > Actinomycetes > Streptosporangiales > Streptosporangiaceae > Nocardiopsis_A > Nocardiopsis_A potens. The sequence goes on along the minus strand of NZ_ANBB01000052.1, from coordinate 67,813 downwards.
GGCGAGGACGGCCATGTGCGGGAAGCGCGGTTCGGCCTCGCGCAGCCGGTCCAGCGTGCCGTCGGTGGAGGCGTCGTCGACGGCCAGCAGCTCGTAGGTGTACTCGGAGGCGTCCATCGCCGCGCAGATCCGCTCCACCTCGCGCACCACGTGCGCCTGCTCGTTGTAGCAGGGCAGCACGATGGTGACGCGGGGCGCGCCGTCCGGGCCGCCCGCCTCGCTCGTCTCGTTCCGGGTCACTCGTTCCCCTCGCGGATGGGGTGTGGTGTCAGTTCCCGCCGGGGGGCACGAAGATCCACACGTCCCCCTCGAACGGCCAGGCCCCGGAGGGGCGCCGGGTCAGCGTACTCGGGTCCTGGTCGGCGCGGACGTGGAAGGGGTGCTCGATCCCGGCGTCCGAAGGGGCGTAGTACTCCAGCGCCTCCCGGCCGGTCGCGGCCAGCACCGGCACCCGGCCCCGCTCCTGGATGCCCGCGACCGCGGCGGCCACCGCGTCGGGTCCGTTCGCGGTCGCCGCCGGCACGTTGCACATCCCCCGGATGAGCTGGCCGTAGTAGTGGCCCACGCCGTCGACCATCACCACGCTGGCGTCGTCCGGGACGGCCTCGCACAGCCGCTCCGCCGCCGCGACGCTGCCCGCGTCGGCGCGGTAGCCCATGATGCCCTCCGAGGCGATCGCGGCCGGCAGGGCGGTGGCGGCGACGCCGGCCAGCACCGCCGCGGCGCCCAGCCGGGACCGGGCCCCGGCCGGGTCCAGCTCGCGGATCCGGCGCGCCACCCAGGCCAGCAGCCAGATCGCGAGCAGCACGAACGCCGGGAGCACCAGCACCACCAGGCGCCGGCTGGCCCACGGGTGGTCGGGGGTGATCGCGGGGCGCGCCAGGGTGGTCGCCACCGACCAGGCCAGCACCATCATCGGCAGCACCCACTGCGGGTCCCGGCGCATCAGGATCCGCCGCACCAGCAGCGCCGCCCCGACCGAGGCGGCGGCCACCGTGGTCAGGCCGAGGTACCAGACCACCCAGTACAGGCTCTGGTCGCCGTAGTTGAGGTCCGGTTCGACCGGCACCCCCTCCAGTGCCTGCACCTGGCCGACGAAGTCCGCGGTGGCCTGGTCGCCGTGGCCGTACGCGGGCAGCACCAGGGGGCGCACCGCGAAGCCGAGCATGAGCAGCGGCACCAGCGCGAACCCGGCCGCGGGCAGCCACCGGGACCGGTCGGTTCGGGGCACCCCGCGCCGCCACAGCGCGGCGGTGAGCGCCGCGGTGGCCGCCAGTACGCAGCCGCACAGCACCAGCAGCGGGTCCAGCGAGTCGGAGAGGTGGTCCAGGTAGGGGCGGGACAGCCCGAACCCGGCGACCAGCCCGTAGCCCGTGCCGACCGCCAGCCCCAGCGCCATCGGGACCGCCTGGCCGCGCCGGGCGAGCAGCAGCAGGCCGAGGAAGCCGACCACCGGCAGCAGGTCCCGCAGCGCGTCGATCCGGACCACCAGGCCCAGCCCGAAGACCAGGCCGGCGGCGCCGGCCAGGGCGTGCGGCACCCCCCACCGGTCGCGCAGCCCGGTGCGGCGGGTGAGCGCGTCGAAGGCCAGCACCAGCCCGCCGAGCAGCAGCACCTGCCCCACCGGTTCGCTGTAGGTGGAGCGGGCCGCCCACTGCACGGGCAGCGCCGCCGCGAGCACCAGCGCGGCGGCCGGGGCCCACCGGGTCCCGATCAGCCGCCCGGCCAGGCCGGCGAAGACCAGCACGGCCAGGCCGCCGACGACCGGCGGCACCAGCACCATCCCGCCGGGCCCGCCCAGCCAGAACCCGATGGAGAACACCAGCGGCGCGCCGGCCAGGAACTGCGGCCAGATGACGTCGCCGACCTCGTAGTAGGCCAGGCTCTCGAAGCTCAGCCCGGGCGCGTCCCCGGCGATCAGCTCGCGGTGCTGCGGGATCGGCAGCCCGCCGTGCTGCGCGATCCACACGGTGTACTGCGCGTAGGAGGCCGGGTCGCGCCGGATGACCAGCGCCTCGGAGTGGTAGGCCAGCTGCACCGCGGTGAACGCGAGGGCGATCAGCAGCACCGCGGCCAGCGGCCAGCGGGGCGGGTCCTTCTCGGGGAGGGCGGGGGTCCACCGCCACACCGCGTATCCGGCGGCGGCGACGGCGGGCACCCCGAGGAGCAGCGCGGGCAGCGGCGCGAACCGGTCGGCCAGCAGCAGCGGGAACGCCACGAGCAGCCAGGCCCCGACGGCGGCCGCCGGCAGCACCGTGACCCGGGCGAAGAGTCGCCCGGCTGCGGAGGAGGCGGTGGACGGCATGCGCCCGAGTGTGCCAGCCGCACGCCCCCGACCGCGCATCCCGGGCCGCCCCGGCCGGTCCCGGGCGAAGGCGGGTCAGTCGGCTTCGGGGCGCATGCGGAGGTCGAGGGCGGGGGTGTCGGCGTCGGTCAGGGCGACGGAGAGGATGCCCTCGTCCAGGGTGATCCGGGCGGTGTCGGCCGGGGCCGTGGTGCACTCCTCGCCCTGGCCCGTCTCGGTGACCTCGGCGGTCAGCCCGACGGACGGGTCGGTGTCCCCCTCGACCACGGAGAGCTCGTAGAAGCAGTCGTCATCGTCGTCGTTCTCCAGGGTCCCGGTGCGGTCGCCCTCGCCGACCTGGAGCGTCCACAGGGCGCCGTCGACCGCGCCCTCCCAGTCCGCCTCGTAGTCGGCGGTGAACTCGGGGACCGGCATCGGCTCGCCGGTGGACTCCGGGGACGGGGAGGGCGGGGCGGATTCGGCGTCCGGCGCCGCGCTCCCCTCGGCCGTCGCCTGCGCCTCCGCCCCGGGTCTCTCCCCGCCGGAGCCGCCGCGGACCAGGAAGAAGGCCCCGGCCGCGGCGGCGGCCAGCAGGGCGAGCACGGCGACCACCGCGACGGGCCCGGTCCGGCGGCCCCCGGCGGGCGGCTCCGTCCGGGTGGGCGCGGCCTCCGCGCCGACCGGGACGGTGGCCGCGGCGGCGGCCGCCGCGGCGGGCGCCGCCGGCGCGCTCTTCCGGCCCAGCAGCTCCATCAGCAGGTCCTGCGAGGACGGCCGGCGGGACGGGTTCTTGTCCAGCGCGGCGGTGACCGGGGCGCGCAGCCGCTCCGGCAGGCCGTCCAGGTCGGGGGCGGCGCTGACCACCCGGTTCAGCACCTCGGCGACGGTGTCCCCGGCGAACGGCGGCCTGCCGGTCGCGGCGAAGGCGACCACGGAGCCCCAGGCGAACACGTCGGTGTGCGGGCCGATGCCCTCCCCGCTGATCTGCTCGGGGGCCATGAAGGCGGGGGTGCCGATGGAGGTGTGCGTGCGCTCCCCCTGCGCCTGCGGGACCTGGGCGACGCCGAAGTCGATCACCCGCGCCCCGCCCGCGGCCAGCAGCACGTTGTCCGGTTTGAGGTCGCGGTGGACGATCCCGGCCTCGTGCACCGCCACCAGGGCGGTGGCGATGTTCACCGCGAGCCGGTCCAGGTCGCCGCCGGTGAGCGGGCCCTGGTCGCGCACCACCGCGGAGAGCGGCGGCCCGTCCACGTACTCGCTGGCGATGTAGGGCGGGGAGGCGGAGAAGTCGGCGTCCAGCACGGCGGCGGTGCAGAACGAGGCGACCCGGCGGGCCGCCGCGGCCTCCCGGACGAACCGGTCGCGCAGCCCGGGGTCGCGCATGCCCGCCGGGTTCAGCGTCTTGACCGCCGCGCGCGCGCCGTCCGGGTCCTCGCCGAGGTAGACGACGCCCTGGCCGCCCTCACCGAGCCGGCCGAGGAGGCGGTACCGTCCGATCTCCCTGGGGTCCGACGGACCGAGCGGCTGTGCCTGGCTCACTGGTCTCTTCACTCTCCCGCACTGCAGAGGGCCTGTGGGAGCGACGGTACTCGACGCGGCCCCGGGGTCCGCGTCCCGGCCCGCACGGGGCGGGGCCGACCGGGCAGTAGCATGTGGCAGACCTCGCCCGCCCCTGCCCCCGCAGGGCGACCCGTCAGAAACGAAGGTTCCTTCCTTGTCTCCGGACACTCCAGCGGCCCTGTGGCGTTCGGCCGCCGCGCAGGACCCCTCCCGCCCGTTCACTACCGCCTACGACGCCGGCACCGGCGGCCGGGTGGAGCTCTCCTACGCCACCTTCGACAACTGGGTGGCCAAGACCTCCGGTCTGATCACCGACGGGCTGGGCGCGGTGCCCGGGGAACGGATCGCGCTGGCGCTGCCGGTGCACTGGCAGAGCCTGGTGTGGCTGCTGGCCTGCTGGTCGACCGGGACGGTGCCGGTGCCCGCCGCCGGCCCCGGCGAGGTGCCCGAGGCCGACTTCGCGGTGGTCGACGGGGCCCGGGTGGAGGCCGCCCTGGACGGGCCGGCGCGCGAGGTGGTCGCGGCCTCTTTGCATCCCCTTGGCGCTCCGCTGGCGGACTGCCCGCCGGCCGCGCTGGACTACTCCGACGAGGTCCGGGCCTACCCGGACGCGTTCGGCCCGCGCGGCGCCGCCGGACCGGGCGACCCGGCGCTGGAGCTGGACGGCGTCCGCTCCGGTGCCGACCTGGTGGCCGCGGCCCAAGAGGCGGCAAAGAGGTGGATGCTGACATCCGATGACCGTGTGGCTATCATCACCTCAGCACAGGATCCCCTCGGAGCGCTGGGCGGCGACCTCTCCGCGCTCCTCGCTCCCCTCTCCTGCGCGGTTCCGCTCGTACTCTCCCCGAGTATCGATTCGGCTAACCTGCAATCACGTCTCGGTATGGAGCGCGCCACCGCGATCATCGGCGCGCCGCCCGGCACCCCCGCGAAGACGGGCGACTTCCGAGTCCTGTCCTGACGTCTAGTCATTGGTTCCCGATGCCAAGAAAACGCCCCTCATCACGCGGCTCCACGCGGGGTCACGCCGCAGCGCGGCGGGCGATCTCGCCTCGCCGCATCATCGCCCTGGTCTCCACCTGCGTGCTCATCTGCAGCCTGCTGACCGCATACGGCGTCTACTGGAACATCTACAACAAGATCAACCAGGAGAACATCGACCTGGACCCGTTCGGTGACCGCCCGACCCGGGTCGACGGCGTCCTGAACATCATGCTGATCGGCTCCGACGTGCGCAGCGGCGACAACGCCGACTACGGCGACGCCGAGGGCGAGCGCCCGGACACCCTGGCCATCGCGCACATCTCCCCCGAGAAGGGCCGCGCGACCATCGTCAACATCCCCCGGGACTCCATCGTCGACATGCCGGCCTGCGAGCCCACCGACGAGAAGCCCGGCCAGGACGCGCACACCGCCATGATCGGCGAGGCGATGAACAGCGGCGGCGTCCAGTGCCTGTGGGGCACCGTCGAGCAGCTCACCAACGTGCACATCGACCACTTCGTCAGCGTCGACTTCACCGGCTTCAAGGAGATGGTCGACGCGCTCGGCGGGGTCACCATGTGCATCCCCGAGCCGATCCAGGACGAGAAGGCCGGCCACCTGGACCTGGAGGCCGGCGAGCAGACCCTGGACGGCGAGGAGGCGCTGGGCTACGTCCGCTCCCGCAAGGGGCAGGGCGACGGCAGCGACCTCTCCCGGATCGACCGGCAGCAGGACTTCATGGGCGCCATGCTGCAAGAGGTGATGAACGGCGAGGTGCTGTCCAGCCCGGGCACCCTCAACTCCTTCCTCGGCTCGGTCGCCGACTCGCTGAGCACCGACGACGGCCTGACCGTCTCCACCATGGGCGACATCGCGGTCGCCATGCGCGAGGTCGACCTGAACGACATCGAGTTCGTCACGGTGCCCAACGGCCCGCACCCGGCCGACCCGAACCGGGTCGCCTGGAGCGAGCCGAAGGCGACCCAGCTGTGGCAGTCGGTGGCCAGCGACGAGATCAGCGACGGCAAGGAGGACGACCAGGGCGGCGGCAAGGGCGACAAGGCGCCCAAGGTGGAGCCGTCCACCGTCTCGGTGGAGGTGCTCAACGGCACCGACACCCCGGGCCTGGCCGACGAGGTCTCCACCGGCCTGGCCGGGATGGGCTTCCTGCCCGCCGGCACCGGCAACCCGCTCGGCGAGACGCCGGAGAAGAGCACGGTCTACTACCCGCCGGGCAAGGAGGCCGAGGCGAAGGCGGTCGCGTCCAAGCTGAACAGCGCGACCACCGAGGAGAACCCGGCGCTGGTCGACACCCTGCAGCTGGTCGTCGCCTACGACTGGAACGGGTTCAAGAGCAGCGGCGGGGGCGGCGCGGACGTCGAGGGCAAGAGCGCGGCCGACGCCAAGACCGCCTGCTGACCCCTCCTCCGCCGCGCGCACCGCGCGGACCGGGGCACGAGAGCGGCCCCGCACCGGGATCCCGGTGCGGGGCCGCTCTCCGTTTCCGTTCCTCCCGCCCCTGCCCTTTCGCCTGGAGGAGGGCGATGATCTTGACGTTGCGGGGGTATCAGAGCGCTTCGATGGCCCCGCAACGTCAAGATCATCGAGAGGGGCGGGGCGGGTCAGACCGCGACCCGCTCCGGCAGCGAGACCGGCTCCGGGGCCGTCCCGCTGACGATCAGGTCGGTCCACATCCGGCAGACCTTGTCCAGCGCGTAGTTCTCGGTGATCTCCGCGCGGGCCGCGCCGCGCACCGCGTCGAACCGGCCCTCGGCGACGATCCCGTGGATCGCCTCGGCCATCGCCGCGGTGTCCTCGTGCAGCCAGCGGTGCGAGTAGATGGTGTCCGCACCGGGCCAGGAGAGCACCGCCGGGATCCCGCCGGAGGCGGCGCACTCCGCCGGGGCCAGGTGGAAGCTCTCGTCGTCGCTGGTGGAGACGGTGAAGCCGATCCGGCGCAGCCACGCCGCGACGTCCGGGCCGAACGGGTCGAACACCACGCCCTCGGCGAGCAGCGGGTCCCGGCGGATCTCCCGGTAGGTGCGCTCGTAGTACTCGCGCTCCTCCGGCCGGTTCCAGATCCACCAGTAGTCCCAGGGCTGCTTGGACTTGACCGCCAGGGTGAAGCGGCGGTCCCGGCGGCGCAGCTCGCGCAGCACCTCCAGGGCCCGGTCCAGGCGCTTGCGGGACGGCGCGATGCCGATCATGCCCAGGGTGAACTCGGCGCCGGGCAGCTTCTCCCGGTCCAGCTGGTCGACGTCGACCCAGTTGGGCAGGGTGACCACCTTGTCCGCGGGCCAGCCGGCCAGCTCCCGGGTGAGCGAGGCGTAGTAGGGGCTGACGCAGATCACCGCGTCGACCTTCTCGATGTCCAGCTTGCGCGGCCACTCCGCGTACAGCTCGAACCGGTGCAGCCGGACCAGCAGCCGCTGGTCCTGCCGCTTGTGCTTGGCGTAGAACAGCGCGTTCGGCCCGCACCACTCGCAGATGACCACGTCCGCCCAGGCCGCCAGCTCCTTGCTGCGGTACTGGTCGTGGGCGCGCAGCGACTCCCACTCGTCCAGCCGGACGTCCAGCCCGGGCAGCGCGGTGAGGTGGTCGGCCAGCCGGGTGAAGAACTTGAGGTCGTGCCCGGCGATGACCACCTTGAGCGGGCGGGCCGGGTCGGTCCCGTCCGGGCCCTGCGGGCAGGCGAGCTCCAGGTACCCGGCGAGCCGCTCGGCCGCCCGGTCCAGGGCGAACGCGGCCGAGGCGGACCGGCAGCGCTCCGCGGCCTCGGCGCGCACCACCGGGTCGGCGGCGAGCGTCAGCACGTCGGCGACGTCCTCGGTCTCCGCGCCGGGCTCGGCGAACAGCGGGTAGTCCTCGCCGAGCAGCGCCTCGTGCGCGGGGGTGCGGTTGAGCACCACCGGCAGCCCCAGCGCGCCCATCTCCAGCACCTTGGTGGACAGCTCCAGGCTGGCGTCCAGGTCCGGGTCGCGCCAGGAGAGGCCGACGTCGGCCCGGGCGGACAGCCGCAGCGCCTCGGCCCGCGGCTTCCCGCCGTGCCAGAGCACCCCCTGGGTCCCCTCCAGCGCCTTGGACATCCGCCGGGCCCACTCCGGGTTGTCCCGGTGGATCTTGTCGCCGATCATCTCCAGTTCGGCGGCGACCCCGCGCTCGGCCAGCACCTCGGGCAGCCGGGTCATCTCCAGGGTGTTCCAGCGCGGCGCGAACTTGCCGGTGTAGACGAGGCGGAGCGGGCCGCCCCCGTCCCGGCCGGCGCCGTCCCGCTCGGACCCGGCCTGCCCGGGCAGGTCCTCGGGGACCACCACCACCGGCGGGAACAGCACGCTCTTGCCGGCCGAGGCGGGCACCGCCGACTCCAGGAAGCAGCGCAGGTCCTCGGTCTGGCAGAGCAGGAAGCGGGAGGCCACCGCGATGTCGGTGAGCTCGGAGACCGCGCCGGCGGTCAGCTCCGGGACGCTCTGCGGCACGTCGGTGAGGTAGGTCCACAGCCGGCCCTTGAGCGCCTCGTTCTGCGCGGCGAGCACGGCCAGCCGGCGGCCGCGCACCACGACCAGGTCGTAGCGGTCCCTGCCGTCCAGGTCGGCCAGCAGGCCCACCGCCTGGTCCGGGGTGAGGCCGCGCGGCCCCAGGTCGGCCAGGAGCTTCTCCTCGTAGGGGCGGCGCACCTCGACGCCGGGGACCCCCTCCAGCGGGGCGACCAGCCGGTCGGTGGAGACCTCCGCCTTGAGCAGCAGCGTCACCCGGCAGCCGGCCGCGGCCAGCGCCTGCACCATGGACTGCGCCCAGACCGCGGAGCCGTCGATGATGTTCATGTCGACGTCGCCGTAGACGAGGGCGCGCGGCCGCCGCCCGCGGCCGTCCCCCCGGCCGTCCGTGAGTCCCTGCTTCGTCACGTCTTCCCTTTCCAATGCCCCGGTCGCCGTTCCTCTCAGCGGCCCGTCCCCGTTCAATTCGTCCCCGGGGCGCTGTGCGCGCGGCCCTGCTCCGGGCCGGGGGCGGCGCCCCGGTCCGGCCCGAGGGCCAGCAGGCGGGCGCCGTGGCGGTTCCACAGCCCCGGGTCGATCCCCCGGGCGGCCAGCGCGGTGCGGACCAGGTCCGGGCGGACCGCTCCGACGAAGACGTAGTCCTGGTCGGCGCCGACGGCCCGGACCGCGTCGCCGCCGGGCACCGCGGCCTCGCCGACCGCGTCCGCGCCCGAGCACTCCGCGGCGCAGACCAGGTCGGCCAGGTGCGCCTCGCCGCGCGGGCCGTGCCACAGCGCGCTCCAGGGCGCGTCGGCCTCCCGCGCCAGGGCCGCCCAGCGGGCCGTCCCGCCGCCCTCCGGCACCGGGACGGCGCGCACCGGGATCCCGAACGAGCGGAGCCGCTCGACCCCGGTGAACCGGGCGGCCTCCTCCGGGACCACCGCCTGCGCCGCCGGGTGGGACTGCTTGAGCAGGTCGTCGGCGAGCGCCAGCGACTCGGTGTCGTCCAGCGGGGCGGCGAGCACCGCGGTGCGCCGCCCGGCCAGCGGCTGCCCGGCGCCGCCGGAGCCCGGGGCCAGGTCGAGCCGGCCGAGCACCTCGGCCAGCCGGACCGGGGTGGCGTCGGTGAGGAAGACCGAGCGGAGCGCGGCGCGCACCTCGTCCGGTGCGAGCGGGCCGGCCGCGCGCAGCCGGGCCAGCTCCTCGGCGGCCGCCTCGGAGTGGAGCGCGGAGGCGTCGGTGGGCACCGAGGGCCCGCGCTCGCGGTCGGCCGGGCGGCCCAGCAGCAGGGCGCGGGCGCCGCAGGCCAGCGCCCGGTCGGCGGCGGCCCCGTCCGCGGCGACCACCGCGGCCGAGGAGCGGAGCAGCCCGGGCAGGTCCTCCCAGTGCGGGTCGGCGGTGCGCAGGCCCAGGCCGGCCACGAGCCGCCGGGCCACCGCGTTCAGCGGCCGGTACGGGACCGGGAGCACCGGCTCGGCGGTGCGCTCCGGTTCGGCTGCGATCGGGTTGAACCGGTGCAGCGGGACGCCCAGGTCGCCCTGGTGGACCAGGTCGAAGGGGAGCCGGGCCAGCGCGGGCGGCGCGGCGGCGTCGGCGATCAGCACGCTGGGCACGCCGCGGGCCGCGGCGGCCTCCAGCACCCAGGCCAGGGCGCGGGTGCGGTCGGCGGCGGCCGGGTCCCCGGTGTGCGCCCAGGCGCCGCCGGTGCCGGCCAGCGCCGCGGAGGCGGTCACCAGCACCAGGTCGACGTCGACCGACTCGAACACCGGCTGGGCGTCCTGCGGGCGCAGCGGCACCACGCGCAGGTACGGCTCGACCGCGGCGGCCGCCTCCGGGGAGAGCACCCCGGCCACCGCCAGCCGCTCGTCGCGCACCCCGATGGTGCCGCTGAGCAGCCGCACCTCCTGGCGCTCGGTCTCATAGGAGCGGACCGGGTCGGGCTTGCGCCGCCGGCCGGTGGCCTGGGCGGTGGTGCCGTTCTTCCGCCACAGCCGGAACAGGTCCCGGGGCAGCCGGACCAGGCCGCGCCCCGGGCGCTTGGCCGCGGAGGTCAGCGCCCGGCCGACCTGGAGCGAGGTCGACCCCTCCAGGGCGGCCAGCCGCGCCTGCGCCTCGGAGAGCTGGGCCTCCCGCTCCGAGAGCGCCCGCCGCAGCTGCTCGGTCTGGCTCTGCTCGCGCCGCTTCATCGCACCTCCCCGAGGGGGGAGTCCGGGTCCGCCGTCGCGGAACCCCGCGGCCGGTCATCGGGTCGTGGCGTGCTGGGGGAGAACCAAGCCGGCACGGCAACTCCTTCCAAAGCTTCGGGTATCCGGGCCGCTCGCGCGGGGCCCGGCCGCCCGGCGGGCGGCCGGGCGGCGCGGGCCGGTCGCCCGCGCCGGGGCGGGTTCAATGCTCTCCCACCCCACCGCAGAGCACGGAGGCGATCCGCTCCCCGGCCCGGCCGTCCCACAGCGGGGGCACCGGGCGCTCGGCGGGGGCCTCCGCGGCGGCCTTGGCGACCAGGCCCGGCAGCTCGGGCAGCTCCGCCTCGGAGACGAGGCGGTTGGTGCCGTGCGTGATGGTCACCGGCCGCTCCGTGTTGGGGCGCAGGGTCAGACAGGGCACCCCGAGGATAGTCGTCTCCTCCTGGACGCCGCCCGAGTCGGTGACCACCGCGCTGCTGCCGCGGACCAGCGCCACGAAGTCGATGTAGCCCAGCGGCTCCAGCAGGTGCACCCGGGGGTGGTCGCCCAGGCCGGCCGCGGCGAAGGCGGCCCGGCCGCGCGGGTGCACCGGCATCACCACGTCGATGCCGTCGGCGACCTCGTGCACCGCGGCGACCAGCCGGGCCACCGTCTCCGGGCGGTCGACGTTGGCCGGCCGGTGCAGGGTGGCGGCGACGTAGGACTCGGGCAGGCCGGTCCGCTCGCGCAGCGCGGCGGTGTCGAACCGGTCCAGGTTGCCCAGCAGGGTGTCGATCATCGGGTTGCCGACCAGGTGCACCCGGCCGACCGGGACGCCCTCGGCGGCCAGGTGGCCGACGGCCTCGGGGCTGGTGGCGAAGCAGAGGTCGGAGAGCTGGTCGGTGACGCGCCGGTTGACCTCTTCGGGCATGGACATGTCGAAGGAGCGCAGCCCGGCCTCCACGTGCGCGACCGGCACGCCCAGCTTGGCGGCGACCAGCGCGGCGGCCACGGTGGAGTTCACGTCCCCGTAGACCACCACCGCGCCGGGCCGGCGCTCGGTGAACTCCTTCTCCAGCCCGACCATCAGCGCCGCGGTCTGCTCGGCGTGCGTCCCGGAGCCCACGCCCAGGTCGGCGTCGGGGCGGGGCAGCCCCAGGTCGCGGAAGAACACCGCGGACATCCGGTCGTCGTAGTGCTGGCCGGTGTGCAGCACGCTCTGCTCGGCACCGCGCCGCTCCAGCGCCGCCACCACGGGCGCCGCCTTCACGAAGTTCGGCCGCGCCCCGACGATGTGCAGGAACGCGCCTGGCGCCGCGGCGTCGGCGGCCGGTGCCGGTGACCCTGTTGACACTGTCTTCCTTTCAGCTGTCCCCGGGTGCACAGTTTCCGCGCCTCCCGGGATCTCGACGCCCGAACGTCACCGTCCGGCCATCCCCGCGTGGTTGCATGCGAGCGTGTTGCAGAACGTGAGAGCGGCGACCTACGCCGCCACCCTCGCCTGGCGCCACCTGCGGGACGAGCCCGCGCGCTCCCCCCTGCTGCTGCTGCGGGTGCTGCCCGCTCCGGCCCGCTCCGGGCTGCGCCGCGCGGCGTCCCGGGGCGGCCCGCTGCTGCGGGCCTACGCGCTGGCCGACGCCGGCGAGCGCGCCGAGGCCGTGCGCACCGTGCGCAGCGCCGCCCATCGCGCCTCCCCCCGCTCGCTCGCCCGGTCGGCCGCGTTCGCCCTGGCGATCCGCGAGACCGGCCTGGCCGACGAGCTGATCGAGCGCCTGCCCGAGGGCGGCCGGCGCGCGGCGCTGGCCGACCGCTCGGCCCTGGTCGCCGGGCGCAGGGTGCCCGACCACCGTGGATACACGCTCACCGTAGCCCCGGAGCGGAGAACGCGGCGCGACCGCCCGGTGAACGGTCAGCGATCAGCCGAGCACGCCCGGCGTTCCGGCCTGCGCGTGCTGCACATGGTCACCAACGCGCTCCCGCACACCAACGCCGGCTACACCCAGCGGACGCACCGGATCGCACTGGGCCAGCGGGCGGCGGGGCTGGAGGCGCACGTGGCGACCCGGGCGGGCTACCCGCTCAGCGCGGGGAGGCCGGACGCCCGGCCCGGCGTGGTGCTGGACGGCGTGCCCTACCACCGGCTGCTGCCCTGGTCGGCGCCTGCCGGCGGGGACGGCGAGGTGCGGGCCGGGGTGCGGCTGGCCGGTCCGCTGCTGGACCGGATCCGGCCGGACCTGCTGCACGCGGCCAGCAACCACGTCAACGGCCGCACCGCGATCGAGCTGGGGCGCGCCCGCGGCCTGCCGGTGGTCTACGAGGTCCGCGGCTTCCTGGAGGAGTCCTGGCTGTCCCGGGACCCCTCCCGGTCCACCTCCGACGCCTACTACCTGGCCGAGCGGGAGCGCGAGACGGCCTGCATGGCCGAGGCGGACCTGGTGGTGACCCTGGGCGAGGCGATGCGCGCCGACATCGTGGCGCGCGGGGTGCCCGCGGAGAAGGTGCTGGTGGTGCCGAACGCGGTGGACGAGTCGTTCCTGGAGCCGCTGCCGGACGGCGGCCCGGTGCGCGAGCGGCTCGGCATCCCCTCCGATGCGTTCGTGGTCGGCACCACCACCAGCTGCTACGGCTACGAGGGGCTGGACACGCTGGTGGACGCGGTGGCCCTGCTGCGCGAGCGGGGCGTGCCGGCGCACGCGCTGGTCGTCGGGGACGGCCCGGAGCTGCCCGGGCTGCGCCGGCGCGCGGCCGAGGCCGGGCTGGGCGGCGCGGCGCACTTCCCCGGCCGGGTCCCGGCGGGCGAGGTCCGCGCGCACCACGCGGCGCTGGACGTGTTCGCGGTGCCCAGGCGGGACGAGCGGGTGAGCCGCCTGGTGACGCCGCTCAAGCCGGTGGAGGCGATGGCCGGGGGCCTGCCCGTGGTCGCCTCCGACCTGCCCGCGCTACGCGAGCTGGTGCGGCCGGGGAGCACCGGCGAGCTGGTCGGCGCGGGCGACCCGGAGGCGCTGGCGGAGCGGCTCGCCGCGCTGGCCGCCGACCCGGCCGCGCGCGCCGCGCTCGGCGCCGAGGCGCGGGCCCGGATCGGGCGGGACCGGACCTGGACGGCGGCCGCGCACCGGTACGCGGAGGCTTATCGGGGGCTCCTCGGCGACGGGGGCGAATGGAGTGTTTCGTCTAACCCCGAGTGACCGGAGAGTAAATTCCACCCGGTAATTCGGAAGCTTGCTCCGATATCCGGAGATAGCACTCTAAAGTCGGACTCGACGAGGCCGGATCCGGTCCGGGGGAGGCCCTGGACCGGCTCGGACCTCGGTCGACGCGGAGGATGAACACCAGGCGGATTTGTCCGAACCAGGCCATTTCTCAGGGGTCCGGCCAACTCGGAACTACGCTCAGGCGTCTAGCCAGAGTAGCCCGAAGGCGCACACTCCCCGCTGCGACACGCCTTTATATGCAACCGCACGTCTTTGCAAGCGATACCGCCGAAAAGCGCTCAACGAAGGTGAGGGGCCCCGTGGACGTCGCCACCCCAGCAAGCGATCTGGCCGTCATCGGCCTCGGGTACGTCGGACTTCCGCTGGCGCACGAAGCCACCAGAGCCGGGCTCACCGTCACCGGGCTCGACCTGTCCGACGCCGTGGTCGGCGGCCTGAACGCCGGCCGGTCGCACATCGACGACCTGTCCGACACCGACATCGAGCGGATGCGCGAGGCGGGGTTCACCGCCACCACCGACGCCTCCCGGCTGGCGGGCGCGGGCACCATCGTGATCTGCGTGCCCACCCCGCTGTCCGCGGAGGGCGGCCCCGACCTCGGCGCCGTCACCTCGGCGGCCTCCTCCATCGCGGCCCACCTGACCCCGGGCACCCTGGTGGTGCTGGAGTCCACCACCTACCCCGGCACCACCGAGGAGGTGGTCCGGCCCATCCTGGAGGAGTCCGGGCTCATCGCCGGCGCCGACTTCCACCTGGCCTTCTCCCCGGAGCGGATCGACCCGGGCAACCCCTCGTTCGGGGTGGCCAACACGCCCAAGGTGGTCGGCGGCCTCAGCGAGGAGTGCGGACGGCGCGCCGCCGCGTTCTACGGCCGCTTCGTCGATCAGGTGGTGCGCGCCCGCGGCACCCGCGAGGCGGAGATGGCCAAGCTGCTGGAGAACACCTACCGGCACGTCAACATCGCGCTGGTCAACGAGATGGCGGTGTTCTGCCAGGAGCTCGGCGTGGACCTGTGGGACTCCATCGCCTGCGCCGCCACCAAGCCGTTCGGCTTCCAGGCCTTCTACCCCGGCCCCGGGGTGGGCGGGCACTGCATCCCGATCGACCCGAACTACCTCTCCTACAAGGTGAAGACGCTGGGCTACCCGTTCCGCTTCGTGGAGCTGGCCCAGGAGATCAACGCCCGGATGCCCTCCTACGTGGCGCAGCGCGCCCAGGAGCTGCTCAACGACACCGGGCTGGCGCTCTCCCGCTCCCGGGTGCTGCTGCTCGGCGTCACCTACAAGGCCGGCATCGCAGACCAGCGCGAGTCCCCGGCCCGGCCGGTCGCCCGCAAGCTCGCCGCCAAGGGCGCCGACCTCAGCTACCACGACCCCTACGTGGCGGAGTGGTCGGTCAACGGCGCCCAGGTGCCCCGCGCCCTGGACCTGGAGCAGGCGCTGGCCGAGGCCGACCTGACCATCCTCCTCACCGACCACCCCGACTACCGCCCCAAGCTGCTGGCCGAGCACGCCCGGCTGCTGCTGGACACCCGCGGCGTGATGCGCCGACTGGCCCCGGACTCCCCGGACCGGGCGCACAGCACCACCTCCCCGATCGAGCGCGAAGGCATCGAGGTCCTCTGACCCCGCGCCCCAGGGCGGCCCGGTCCGACGACCGGGCCGCCCCGTCCTGTGCCCGCACCCCGCCGGGCATCGTCCTCGGCACCGAACCCGGGACGCATCCGTCTCTTCATGCGCGCGGCGCCCTCGGGTACGCCCGGCCTTCACTCTCCGTTCGCCGGGCCCGCCTACCCTTCCCAGCAGGTCGGCCGCCCATCCGGGCGGGAACCCCCCGGACCGGGACGCTCACCACCCAGGCGGAGGTGCCCATGCACGCACTCGTGGCCACCGTGGTCCACCACCCTGAGGACGCCCGCATCCTGCACCGGCAGATCCGGGCCCTGCTGGATGCCGGCCACTCCGTGACCTACCTGGCCCCGTTCCGCGAGCGCGGCGTCACGCCCTGGGCGGAGCTGACCGCGGTGGACGTGCCGCGCGCCGCCGGACGGCGCCGGCTGCGCGCGCTGCGCGCCGCCCGCGCCGCGCTGGAGGAGCACGCGCCCCGCGCCGACCTGCTGCTCTTCCACGACCCGGAGCTGATGCTGGCGCTGCCCAAGGAGCGCCCGGCCACCGTCTGGGACGTGCACGAGGACGCCGCGGCCGCGCTGCTCACCAAGCCGTGGCTGCCCCGGCCGCTGCGCCGGCCGCTCGCCCCGGTGGTGCGCGGCTTCGAGCGCCGCGCCGAGCGCCGGATGCACCTGCTGCTCGCCGAGGAGGGGTACCGGGACCGGTTCTCCCGGCAGCACCCGGTGGTGCCCAACACCACCGAGGTGCCGGAGCGCCCGGCCCGCCCGCCCGGCCACGACCGGATCGTCTACCTCGGCCACCTGTCCGAGGCGCGCGGCGCCCGCGAGCTGATCGAGGCGGGGCGGCTGCTCCGCCCGCACGGGGTCCGGGTGGACATCATCGGCGCGGCCGACCCGCAGGTCCGCCCGCTGCTCCGGGACGCCCAGCGCGACGGGTACGTGCGCTGGTACGGGTTCGTGCCCAACGACCGCGCGCTGCGCATCGTCAGTGGCGCGCTGGCCGGGGTGAGCCTGCTGCACGACACCCCGAACTACCGGCACTCGCTGCCCACCAAGGTGGTCGAGTACATGGCGCACGGCCTGCCGGTGATCACCACGCCCTCCCCGGTGGCCGAGGCGCTGGTCACCGGCAGACCGGAGGGGGCCTGCGGGATCGTCGTGCCGTTCGGCGACGCGGCGGCCGCCGCCGAGTCCGCGCTGCTGCTCCGCGGCGACCCCGCGCTGCGCGCCCGGTTCGCCCGGACCGGCCACGAGATCGCCCGCGACCACTACCACTGGCCGGTGCAGGCGGAGCGGTTCGTCCGCCAGCTGGAGGAGTGGGCCGGGGAGGAGACCGGGGAGACCGCCCGCGGCCGCGTCCCGGCCCAGTGCTCCGGCCCCGCGGCCCCGCTGCGCAACGCCCGCGCCTGACCCGGCCGCGAACGGGCCCCGCGCCCCCTCCCCTTCGCCCGCCGGCGCGCCCCCGGGCCGCCCGGCCGGCGGCCGCGTCCGGGGCGCCCGGAGCGGAGCCGCCCCCGCCCGCTTCCCCGGGGCGCGGGGCGGCGTCTCCGCCCACCGGGCCCGCGCGGACCGCCCCGCCTCCCCGCGCCGACCGTCCGGCCCGGCCGGACCGCCCTTTCCCCGTGCAGAGCGCACACCGACGGGCACCGCCCCGGAGGTAGAACGTGAGACTCCGGTCACAGGGCTCACCATATCGGAATAGCTTCTCAGGAAGTAATGTTCTGAACCGACGTTCGGGCGGTGCACCGCCCGAACGTCGAGAGCCAGTCCCCGCTCGGCCCCCCGCGGCCGCGAAGGAGTCCCATGTCCGAGAGCACCGACGCCCTGCAGATCAGCAAGGAGACGCAGGACCTGCTGTTCCGCGCCGCCCGCACGGCCAACACGTTCAGCGCCGAGCCGGTCTCCGAGGAGCAGGTCCGGGCCATCCACGACCTGGTCAAGTACGGCCCCACCGCGATGAACATCCAGCCGCTGCGGATCGCGCTGCTGCGCTCGGAGGAGAGCCGCCGCCGGCTGGCCCCGCTGATGGCCGACGGCAACCGGGACAAGACCGTCACCGCCCCGCTGGTCGCGGTGCTCGGCTTCGACGGCGAGTTCCACCTCAAGGGCGACCGGTTCTTCCCGGACCGGGCCGAGATGGTCGCGCAGGCCTTCGCCGACGAGAGCGGCCGGATCCCGGCCGCCCGGCTGAACGCCGCGCTGCAGGCCGCCTACTTCATCATCGGCGTGCGCGCGGCCGGCCTGGCCGCCGGGCCGATGGTCGGCTTCGACGCCGCCGGGATCGACGCCGAGTTCTTCCCCGATGGCACCTTCCGCACCTTCATGATGGTCAACATCGGCAAGCCCGGCCCCGACCACCCGCAGTTCCCGCGGCTGCCCCGGTACGACTACGAGGACGTCTACACCGAGTTCTGACCGGTACGGCGGCGCGCGGCCGCCGGGGCGCTCCACGGGGGCGCGCCCCGGCGGGGCCGCGCCGGCCGGGGCCCGCCAGAGGGGGGCGGGCCCCGGTCCCCGCACCGACCCCGCCGGGTCCCCTCCGATGATCTTGACGCTGCGGCCCCGTCAGAGCGCTCTGGCGGGGCCGCAGCGTCAGGATCTCGAGATGGGCGGGCGTCAGATGATCGGCGGGCGGCCCAGCCGGGTCATCCGCCACGCGGTCGACCAGGAGATCGGGGTGCGCGGGCCGGCGTCGGTGCGCCAGCCCTCCTTGAACCCGGTGAACCAGGCGCGCAGCGCCGGGCCGGAGCGCTCGCGCAGCACCGTGATCGCCACCCAGTCGGCCAGGTAGACCGCGGCCAGCGGCCAGGGCAGGTTGCGCCGGGCCAGCCAGACCCGGTTGCGCGCGTTGAGCCGGTAGAAGTCGGCGTGCCGGGTGGGCGCGACCGCCGGGTGGTACATGACCGCCTCGGCGTCGTAGTCGATGTGGTAGCCGGCGTCCAGGATCCGCCAGGCGAGGTCGGTCTCCTCGTGCGCGTAGAAGAAGTCGCCGGGCAGGCCGCCGCCGGCCTCGAAGGCGGTGCGGCGGACCGCGCACGCCCCGCCGAGGAAGGTGGTCACCCGGCTGGAGCGCTGCGGGTCGCCGGCGCGCAGCCGCGGCACGTGCCGGCGCTGGTCGGGGCCGCCGTCCGGGTCGGCGATGCGGAACGAGAGCGCGCCCAGCGACGGGTCGGCGGCGAACCGGTCCGCGACGTGCCCGGCCAGGTCGGGCGAGCGGTACCAGCCGTCGTCGTCCAGGAACAGGATGATGTCGCCGTCGGTGGCGGCCACCCCCTGGTTGCGCCCCTCCGGGATGCCCACGTTCTCCGGCAGCCGCAGGGTCGCCACGCCCTCGGGCAGCTCCGGCAGGTCGGCGCCGTTGCCCACCACGATCACGTCGACGTCGGCGCCGCGCTGCTCGAACACGCTCTCGATGGCGCGGCGCAGCTCGGCCGGGCGGTTTCCCATGGTCAGCACGACGCAGGAGATGCTCGGCCGCTCGGCCGCCTCGGCGGCGGCGCGCTGCAGCGCGGGACCGGTCTCCGGCGCGGCGGCCGGCGCGGACGCTTCCTCTGACGCAGGACTGGGCATGGCAACCGATCGTTGGAGTGGACGGGGAGTTGATCCGAGATTACCGTCGCAGGAACCCGATAACGAAAGCATAAGACCGCGTTTCGCCGCGCGGCCGCGGGGATATGGGGCGCCGGCCCGTCCCGGACCGGCGCCCCGGGGTCAGTGCAGCCGGCGCGAGGCCAGCACGCTGACCAGGTGCAGCACCGTCTGCAGCGCGGCCACCGCCACGCAGACCGCGGTCAGCGCCTGGGTCGCCGCCAGGTCGCCGCGGACCGCGTCGACCACCGCGGCGGCCAGCACCAGGATGGACAGCTCCACCGCCTGGATCACCCGGTGGAAGCGGAGCGCCGAGGCGGCCTTGCGGGCCAGGCTCAGCCCGGCCGAGCGCGGCGCCATCGCCGACTCGGAGATCTTCTCCGGCAGCCCGGCCTTGGCCCGGGCCACGACCACGTTGTCGGTCTCCGCCTTGATCAGCGCGGCGCCGAGCGCGGCCGCCATGCCGGCGACCACCCAGCCGCCCGCGGCGAACTCGCCCTGGGCGCGCACGCCCAGGCCGATCAGGAGCGCCACCTCGGCGAGGTAGTGCCCGATCCGGTCCAGGTAGATCCCGGCGACGCTGGTCCGCCCGGTGTAGCGGGCCACCTCGCCGTCGCTGCAGTCCAGCAGCAGGTAGATCTGGACCATCAGGAAGGCGGCGACCGCCGACCAGAGGCCGCCGAAGGCGACCACGACCCCGGCGAGCACGCCGAAGGCCATCATCAGGTAGGTGATGGGGTTGGGGGGAACGCCCAGCCTGATGAACAGGGCGCTCAGGTAGGGGGAGATGTCGCGCATGTAGAGCCGGCCGGCCCAGTGCTCCTCGTTGACGCGCTCCTTGATGCCTTCCGGCTGCCCTCCGGCGCGGACCTCAGCGACCGAGGGTTTCGACATATTCACCGACGCTCCGACGGATCTCGTCCTCGGACAGGTCGAGGTGTTCGAGGATGGTGTAGCGCCCCGGCCTGGTGGCGGGGGCGTGCGCGACCGCCCGGACGAACTGCTCGGTGTCCAGCCCGACGTCGGAGGGGACGACCGGGAGTTCGTGCCGGAGCAGGCAGGCGCGGATGTCCTGCACCCTGCGCCCGTCCTCGCCCAGGTGCCTGACGCGCAGGAACGAGGCGTACAGCGCGCCGATGCCGGCGAGCTCCCCGTGGTTGCTCACCCCGGGGTACAGGTGCGTGATGGCGTGCAGGATCTCGTGGCAGGCGCCGCTGGCGGGCCGGGAGGAGCCCGCGACCGACATGGCCATCCCGGACAGCACCAGCGCCTCGGCCAGCACGGTCAGGAACTCCTGGGACTCCACCGAGTCGCGGCGGTGCAGCACCGCCTCGGCGGCGACCCGGGCGAAGGTGACGGCCATGCCGTCCACCGGCTCGCCCTGCTCCCGCCCGGCCAGCTCCCAGTCGGCGATCGCGGAGAGGTTGCTGACCACGTCGCCCACGCCGGAGCGGACCAGCCGGGGCGGCGCGGCGCGCACGTAGTCCACGTCGATGACGACCGCGATCGGCATGGACACCCCGTAGGTGCCCTTGCCGCTCTCGTGCTCCAGGGAGGCGGTCGGCGACGCGATCCCGTCGTGCGCCAGGTTGGTGGCCACCGCCACCATGGGCACGCCGGCCATCGAGGCGGCGTACTTGGTGACGTCGATGGTCTTCCCGCCGCCGATGCCGGCGACGGCCTCGTAGGCGCCGGAGCGGATCTTCTTGCCCAGCTCGGTGGCGACGTCGATGCTGCCGCCCTCGACCTGGAACACCTCGCAGTTGGGCAGGTCGAGGTCGGCGGCGATCTGCGCGCCCTGCCCCGGGCCCACGGCCACGGCGATGCGCCCCTCCGTCGCGATCCGCCGGTCGGACAGGACCGACCCGAGCGAGGCGATGGCCCCGCGGCGGACGTCGATGGTGAGGGGTGAGGGCAGCATCCGGGCTAGTAGCGGCATGCGATCTCCCGGGCGCGGTTCAGGTCCTCGTGGTTGTCCACCTCGACCCAGTCCACCTTGCCGATCGGCGCCACGGCGACCTTGCCGCCGCGGTTCACCAGCTCCTGGTAGCCGTCCTCGTAGTAGAGCTGCGGGTCGCGCTCCCAGGTGGCCTTGAGGGCGTCGGCCAGCCGGCCGGCCAGCGAGCCCTCGATGAGGGTGGCGCCGATGTACTCGCCGGCGGCGGTCGCCGGGTCCATCAGCTTGGTGATCCGGGCCAGGTGGCCGGAGGAGTCCAGGGTCACCTTCATCTCTTCGTCGGCGAGCGTTTTGACGTTGTCCACCGCGAGGAGCAGCTCCGGGCCGCGGGCGGCGAGTAGCGTCTCCTCGACGCTCACCGGGTGCACGGTGTCGCCGTTGACGAGGAGGACGCCTTCGGAGAAGTACTCACGCGCGGTCCACAGGGAGTAGGCGTTGTTCCACTCCTCGGCCTTGTCGTTGTAGACCAGCGTCAGCTTGACGCCGTGCCGCTCCTCCAGGGCCTCCTTGCGCTCCTCGACCGCCTTCGCGCAGTAGCCCGCCACGATGACGACGTCGGTGAGGCCCGCGGCGGCCAGGTTGCGCAGCGAGATGTCCATGATGGTGGTCTCGCCGTCGACCGGGACCAGCGCCTTGGGAAGGGTGTCGGTGTAGGGGCGCAGCCTCCGGCCGGCTCCGGCCGCTAGAACCATACCGAGCATGTACGCGCGTTCCTCCTTAGGTCGTGGAGGCCTGTGCGCCTCCCCGTTCGTTTCGCGGCACGTCCGCAGGACGGGCCGCGGGGGTGTCCGCCCAGTCCTTCGCGGACTCCCGGACGAGCAGCACCGCGAGGCAGGCCGCGAGCGCGCCGTAGGTGAACGGGAGCCAGCCCAGCGCACCTCCGGCGGCGACCAGCAGCATGCGGCCGTCCCACCCGAGCAGCGCCCGCGCGGTCCGGCCGGAGCGGCCGGTCCCGCGGTGCGTCCGGCAGACGGTATCGCAGTGGTGCAGCACCACCACGGTCAAGAGTACGAACACCAGCGGCCCGGGGACACCGGCACCGATGCCGAGCGCGAGCAGGTAAAGATACTCGGTCCCGCGCAGCAGCGGCGGCACCGCCCGGTCCGCGCGGCCACCGTGCGGATGCCAGGAGGCGGCCGCGGCCGGCAGCAGCAGGGCCACCGGTGCGAACAGGGTAATGCCTGAGACCTCCCCGAGACCGACCGCCAGCAGCACGGCGGTGGCCAGGGCCGCGGTGAGGGCGGGCGGCAGCGGCGGCAGCGCCCCGCCCCCGAGCCGCCCCAGGGCCCGGCTCAGGTGACCATCATCACGGAGAAACCGCACGTGGGAGCGGGCGGTCCCGTCCGGTTCCGGATACGCCTCCACGCGCTACCGCCTCCCTTCGCCCGGGCGCGGGTCGACCAGGGCCGCGGTCGCCGCGATCGCGCACCCGGTGATCAGTGCGATGAAGGTCACCCGCGCATCGGCGAACACCGCCGTCACCGCTATGACCAGGAACCTCACCGGCTCCGGGAAGCACGCGGCGGCGCGCAGCCCGGACAGCGGACCGGGGCGGGCGGCGAGCGCGTAGGAGCCGGTCCGGCGCCGCCGCGGCCGCTCCCGCTCGGGCACCGGGTCGCCCAGCAGCTCGCTGGTGAGGCCGGGGTCACCCGGCGGCCGCTCCGGGTCCAGGCCGCCGAGCACGGCGGAGGACCAGTCCCGGCCGCGCGGCGCGGGCGGCCGCGGCCCGGCGGTCCCGGGCGCACCGGAGGCGATGGCGGTGTCCCGCAGGGCGTTGGCGATCAGCGCCCCGGCGGCCCAGGCCCAGGCGTCCTCGACGCCGGCGAGCACCCCGCCGACGGCCAGCCCGGCGTAGACCGCGTACTCGCGGAACCGGCCCAGCACCACGTCCAGCCACTCGGTGAAGGCGTCCGGGGACGGCCCGGCCAGGGCGTCGCGGACCTGGTCGCAGAAGAGCACCGCGCCGAGCAGGACCGAGCCGGCCACGGCGCCGCGCAGGTCTCCGCTGGAGAACCAGAGCGCGGCGAGCACGCCGAGGACGGTGCCGACCCTGGTGATCGCGGCGGGCGTCAGCTCGGCCCGGGCCGCGGCCCCGGCGGCCGCCCGCACCGGCGGGAACCTCCCCGACGCGGAGAATGCACCGGCAGCGGCCATCGCCCGCCCTCCCTTCCCCCGCGTCGAGCCTCACCCAGGACCGGGTCCCGGGCAAGCTCCAACACGGGGGCGGGGGGTCAGGCGGCCTGGCCGCCGCCCTGCTCGCCGCCGTCGGCCGGCTTCTCCTGCTCCGCGGCCTGCTGCTGCTCGGCCGCCTTCTTCTCCTCGGCGGCCTTCCTCTTGGCGGCCCGCTTCTTCGCCGCCTCGGCCTCGGCCTTGGTGTCGTCGTTGTAGGCCTGCAGCGAGGTCTCGATGTCGGCGTCCAGGGCCAGCGCGCCGTCCTTGATGTAGAGGCCGCGGTCGCAGAAGCGCTTGAGGTCGCCCTCGTTGTGCGAGACCAGCACCATGGTGCGGTTGTTCTCCAGCATCCGCCCGATGGCCTCGTAGCACTTCTTCCGGAAGGCCTTGTCGCCGACGGCGAGCACCTCGTCCACCAGCATCACCGGGTGCTGCAGCTGGGAGATGAGGGCGAAGCCGAGCCGCACCTTCATCCCGCTGGAGTAGTGCCGCACCGGCATGTCGATGTAGCCCTCGCGGAGGTTGGCGAACTCGACGATCTCGCCGAACTTCTCCTCGATCGTCTCCGGGGGCATGCCGTGCAGCGAGCCGACCAGGTGCACGTTCTCCCGGCCGGTGAGCTGGTCGTTGAAGCCGGCCCGCAGCTCCAGCAGCGGGGCCACCTTGCCGCGCACGGTGACCCTGCCCTCGTCCGGGATGAGCACCCCGGCGATCATCTTGAGCAGGGTGGACTTGCCTGTGCCGTTCTTGCCGACGATCCCGACGCACTCGCCCTGCCCCACCGAGAAGGAGACGTTGCGCAGCGGCCAGAAGTCCTTGCCGGTGGGGTTGGGGTCGCGCTTGGTCCCGTGGATGAACATCTCGCGCAGGCTCCGCTTGCGCCTGCGGTTCACCGCGAACCGAATGCCGAGGTTCTCGGCCTCGATGACCGGTTCCGCCATCACAGCTCCTTCAGGACGGACGTCTCCAACCGCCGGAACGTCCAGTATCCGACGGCGAGGGCGATGATCGCCCCTCCGATCGAGGTGCCCAGGATGAACGCGTTCGGGGCGTCTGCCGGGTACCAGACCGCGTGGTGCATCTTGAAGATGCCGAGCAGGGGGTTGAGCTCGTAGAGGACCTTGAACCACTGCGGGAACGAATCGGAGTCCAGCACCATTCCGGACGGGATGATGATGGCCGAGGCGTAGAACAGCACCCGGTTCAGGATACGGACCACCCGCTCGACGTCGCGGACCAGCACGTTCACCGAGGCGAGCAGGAAGGTCACGCCGAGGGTGAAGGCGTACTGCACCAGCAGCGCCAGCGGCAGCCAGACCAGCAGGCCCATCAGGTGGGTCCGGCCGCTCAGCGCGAACACGAAGAGCAGCAGCACCGGCCAGGTGAACAGGTAGTCGACGAACCCGCGGGTGACCACGGCGATCGGGAAGATCTCCCGCGGGACCTTCATCGTGGTGATCAGCTTGGCCTGGGAGATCAGCGCCTTGGGCGCCTCGTTCAGCGCGGTGCTGAACCAGAGCCAGGGCAGCAGGCCGGAGATGAGGAAGAGCAGGTAGCCGCCGGGGGCGTCGTCCCCGCCCGGGACCCCCCGGTTGGTGTTGAAGATCAGGCCGAACACGAAGAAGTAGACGCCGGCCATGGCCAGCGGCTCCAGCATCGACCACGCGTAGCCCAGAATCGACTTCTGGTATTTGACCTTCAGGTCTCGCTTGACCAGGAGGCCCACGACCTGCCGGTTCTGCCAGACGGACAGCGCCCTTGACGCCACCGCCACCTCCTCGTGTGTGCAGGTTCGACACTTGCGGGGCCGGGCGCGACATGGGCTTGGGGGACGCGGGGCCGGCCGGGGTGAACCGCGGGTACCGCGCGGGGCGGCCGCGGCCCGGCCCGGGACTGTGGCCCGGGAGGCCGTGCGGTTCAGGGGTCGGATCTCCGGGGCGGCGGCGCGGCGGCGCGCGAAGCGGGCGCCCGCCCCGGGTTCGGTGGCCGATCCTGTCACATCGACGGAGCGGCCATCCGTTCAGGCGTCACAAGAGTACCGGCGCGGCGGACGGTTCCTCCCCGCGCGGTCCGCACTTCTCTCCCTCCCGTCCCCTCCCGCCTCCTTCCGCCCGTGATCGACGGACCGCCCGGAAGCCAATATTTTTTCGGTGAGACGGAAGCGAGGTGCGCGATGCCGCACGTGACCGCCGCGATCCTCGCGGGCGGCGTGGGCGCCCGGATGGGCGGGCCCCTCCCCAAGCAGCTGCTGCCCCTGGCCGGGCGGCCGATCATCGAGCACTCGATCGCGGCGTTCGAGGCCGCCCCCGAGGTGGACGAGATCGTGGTGTTCATGGTCCCCGAGCACCTGTCCGAGGTGGAGCGGATCGTGAAGGGCTCCGGGGCCGCCAAGGTCTCGGCGGTGCTGCCCGGCGGCGCCACCCGGACCGAGAGCTCCACCGCGGCGCTGCGCGCGGTGGCCGCCCGCGGCGACGGAGACCTGCTGCTCATCCACGACGCGGTGCGCCCGCTGGTGGCCCGGGCGACCATCGGCGCGGTGGTGGAGGCACTGGCCGGGGCGGGCGCGGTCGGCGTCGGGGTGCCCTCCTCCGACACCGTGGTGCGGGTGGCGGCGGCCCCGGGCGGCACCGAGGTGATCGCCGAGGTCCCGCCCCGCTCCGAGCTGCGCCGGATGCAGACCCCGCAGGGCTTCCGGCTGGGGGTGCTGCGGCGCGCCTACGAACTGGCCCTGGCCGACCCGGAGCTGGTCGCCACCGACGACTGCGGGGTGGTGCTGCGCTACCTGCCCGGCGAACCGGTGCGGATCGTGGCCGGCACCGAGTCCAACATCAAGATCACCCACCCGGGGGACGTCGAGGTCGCCGAGGCCCTGCTCCGCCGGGACGCGGGAACCGGAAGGGACGGCTGATGGCGGTCTTCACCCCCACCGAGGTCATCGGGCACCGCGGCGCCGGCCGGGGGTCGGCCGGCGGGCTGCGGGAGAACACGGTCGCCTCCTACCTGGCCGCGGTCGAGGCGGGCGCCTCCTGGATCGAGATCGACGTGCGCCGCACCTCCGACGACGTCCTGGTGCTCCACCACGACGCGGCGCTGGGCGACGGGCGGGCGGTGGTGGACCTCACCGCCGCGCAGTGCCGCGAGGCCGGGCTGGTCGCGCTGGACGACGCGCTGGCCGCGCTCCCCCCGGAGGTCGGGCTGGACGTCGACGTCAAGACGGTGATGGAGGACGCGGCCGACCCGCCGGAGCGGCGGACCGGGGCGCTGCTCGCCCCGGTGCTGCGCCGGGAGGCCGCGCACCGCAGGCTGTTCGTCTGCTCCTTCGACCCGGCGGTCCTGCTCCGGGTGCACCGGGACGCCCCCGGGGTGCCGACCGCGTGGATGCCGTTCGTGCGCAACCCGCTGGACCAGGCGGTGGCCGGGGCGGCCGGGCTGGGCTGCGCGATCGTGGCGATCGACGCGCGCTCCTTCGGGCTGACCGGGGACGCGCCCCGGCCGGGCCGGCGCGGCGTCGGGTACACCGTGGACACCGCGCACCGGGCCGGCCTGGAGGTGGTCTCCTGGTGCCCGGACCCGGTGGACGCCGCCCGGTTCGCCGAGGCCGGGGTGGACGCGGTCGTGGTCGACGACGTCCCGGGCGTGGTCGCCGCACTCAAGGAGGGCGCGCCGCCCGCCGCGGAGTGACCCGCTCTCCCCCACCCCGAGGGCGGGGCGCCTCAGGCGTTCTCGCGCTGGGCGCGGGCGGTGCGCGAGTCCGCGCCCAGGCTCGGCGGGCTGGTGATGAAGCCCACCCCCCAGGCCATGTGCATGGTGGCCAGGGCCACCGGGACCGACAGCCGCCCCTTGGCGGGCAGCCCGGAGCCGAGCGGGACCGAGGCGGCCAGGACCGCAGCGGCGTAGCCGCCCGGGACCAGCCAGGCCGGCCAGAAGAAGAACCCGCCGACCAGGCCGGCCGCGATGCCCGCGACGGCGGCCGGCGGCGCCAGGTAGCGCAGGTTGATGGTGCCCTTGTGCTGACGCGCCACCACGCGCCGCCAGCGCCCGTAGTGGAAGTACTGCTTGGCCAGCTTGGCCGGGGTCGGCCGGGGCCGGTAGGAGACCCGCATCCGCGGCTGGAACCAGACCGTCCCGCCGGTCTCCCGGATCCGGTGGTTCATCTCCCAGTCCTGGGCGCGGAGGAACGCCTCGTCGTAGCCGCCGACCCGGTCCAGCGCCGAGCGGCGGAACACGCCGAGGTAGACGGTGTCGGCCGGGCCGCCCTCGCCGCCGGTGTGGAAGCGCGCGTTGCCGACCCCGACCTTGGAGGTCATCGCGGCGGCGACCGCCTTCTCCCAGGGGGTCTCGCCCTCGGCGGCCATGATGCCGCCCACGTTGTCCGCGCCGGTCTCCTCCAGCGTCTCCACCGCCACCCGCAGGTAGTCGGAGGGCATCATCGCGTGGCCGTCGATGCGGGCCACGATCTCGTGCGAGGAGGCCCCGATCGCCGCGTTGAGCCCGGCGGGGGTGCGGCCGGTGGGGTTGTCCACCACGACCACCCGCGGGTCGGCCGCGGCCAGCGCGTCGGCGACCTCCCGGGTGCGGTCCTCGGAGGGGCCCACGCCGAGCACCACCTCCATGTCGCCCGGGTACTCCTGGGCGAGCACGTGCCGCACGGCGGCCTCGAGGTGGCGCTCCTCGTTCAGTACGGGCATGACGACGGATACGGCGGGCCAGCTCACAGGGGTCCCCTTGGTTCTCCGGGGTCGTTCCATACGGGTGGACGGTGTAACGGTACTGCAACCGCGGGGAGGGTCCCGCCAAGCGCGGGAAGAACCGGGACGGGCCCCTGCGCGTCACACCCGGGACAACACGCCGGGGGCGACATGGCCGACCCATCGGTGGATTCAATGACAACCTGGGAGCGGCAGCCGGGGGGCCGTCATCGGGGGCTGGAGGACACCCAGTGGGCGAGCGCAGGGGAGACGGGCAGGGGCGGGACGGGAGCGGGGGGCCGGAGTTCCGCAGGGTGCGGTCCTCGCCCACGCCCCCGGAGCGGGGCGGCCCGGCCCGGGGCGGCCCGCGGCGTCCGCTCACCCCCGCCCCCGCGGTGCGCCGCCGCCGGGTGACCCTGCTGCTGGCCGGCGCCCTGTCGGTGCTGGTGCTGCTC
Organism: Nocardiopsis potens DSM 45234; assembly: GCF_000341105.1. Classification (GTDB taxonomy): domain Bacteria; phylum Actinomycetota; class Actinomycetes; order Streptosporangiales; family Streptosporangiaceae; genus Nocardiopsis_A; species Nocardiopsis_A potens. Next base: position 39,651 of record NZ_ANBB01000052.1, on the reverse strand, counting down.
GCCTCGGGCACCGCCTGGGCGCTGACCGGGTGGATGTCGGGCAACCTCAACCGGTTCGACGTGTTCGGCGCGCTGGGCGACCGGCCCGACAACGGCCCCGAGGGCTCGCTGGACTTCCTGGTCATCGGCTCCGACTCCCGGGAGGGCATGGACGGGGCGGCAAAGAGCGACCTGGGCGTGGGCAGCGCGGACGGGCAGCGCGCCGACACCATGATGCTGGTCCACCTGAACGCCTCCCGGGACGCCGTGACCGTGGTCGGCATCCCCCGGGACTCCTGGGTGGACGTCCCCGGCGAGGGCGAGAACAAGATCAACGCGGCCTACGCCTACGGCGGCCCGCAGCTGGCGGTGCAGACCGTGGAGGCCGCCACCGACGTGCGCATCGACCACTACGTGGAGATCGACTTCTCCGGGTTCGTCGACGTGGTGGACGCGCTGGACGGCATCGAGGTGTGCCTGCCCGAGCCGATCCAGGACGAGAAGGCGCAGCTGGACATGGCGGCCGGCACCCACCAGGTGGACGGGCGCGAGGCGCTCGCCTTCGCCCGCACCCGCAAGACCAGCGGGGGCGACCTGGACCGGATCGACCGCCAGCAGCAGGTGATGGCCGCGCTGCTGGACAAGGCGCTGAGCAGCGACACGCTGAGCGACCCGGCCCGCTTCTCGGCGTTCCTGGACACCGCGCTGAGCAGCGTCACCGTGGACCGGGAGCTGGACACCGCGGCCATCAACCGGCTGGGCGGGCAGCTCCGCTCCATCGGCCTGGAGGACGTCTCGTTCACCCAGGTCCCGGTGGACGACCCGGCGTTCTGGACGCCGCACGGCGACGTCGCGGTCACCTGGGACCGCCCGGCGGCAGCGGAGATGTTCGCCCGGATCTCCGCCGACGAGCCGCTGGAGGGCACCGAGGGCGGCGGGGAGGGCGGCGGTTCCGGCGGGGGCGGCGGGCCCCGGCCGCAGGACGTGACGGTCCAGGTCTTCAACGGCATCGGCACCCCGGGGCTGGGGAACGAGGCCGCCGACGCGCTGGCCGCGCAGGGCTTCTCGGTCCCCGGGCAGGCGCAGAACTGGAGTTCGCGCGATGTGGAGACCACCACGGTCCGGCACGCGCCGGACGCCGAGGCCGAGGCCGAGCTGGTGGCCTCCGCGCTGCCCGGGGCGGAGCTGGAGGCCGACCCGACCGCCGGCGAGGAGGTCCAGGTGGTGCTGGGCTTCGACTTCACCGAGGTGGGCGAGGTGGAGGGGGGCGCCTCCCCGGCCGCCCCGTCGCCCGGCGGCTCGGGCGGCGGCTCGGCGCCGAAGAGCGGCGCGGAGAACGTCTGCGGCTGAGGGCGGCCCTCCTCCGTCGGTCTCGGCGCCGCCGCGGTTCCGACGCGGCTCGGGACCGCGGCGGCGCCGAGACCGGCCCCCTGCCCGATAAGCCCTGTCCGTCAACCCGGCTTCGGATTGAAGCAATAGGTGCAGTAGTCCCATTTCTCCGGATTAGGGCGCCGACAACTTTCGCATATCCAGCGCACGCACGCCGACCACACCGTTGCCCCCCGCTCGACGGCCGACCGTTCCGCCGATCCTAATCTAGGGTGGCGGTATGGCGTTGCTATCCGAGGGAGACCGGCCCCGGCAGGTCGGTGAGGCCTTGAAGCTGCTGCATGCCCAGGGCGTCATCGACGGAGTCGAGGTGGACCGCGGCGCCCCCCGGCCCTACGCCGTCAAACTCGTCTCCGGAATCGTGCGGATGAACGAGGACGAGGCGGCGATGTTCGCGCTCGGCGCCGCGGTGGGCGCTTTCGGCGGCGCGGCCCGAAAAGCGCTATAGCACCGATCCGGCGCGACTCCCCCGATCTCCCTTAAGGGTCGCCGGGAACGCGGTTGGATACCGTGGAGGAAAGGGTCGATCGAGCGGAGGAAGCCATGCTGCGCCACGTGCTCGGACTCCTCGCCGGGCTGGTCCTCGCCCCCGCGGCCTGGTTCGGGGCCGGATGGGCGGCGGTCGCCCTCGCCGAGCACACCGGATCCGCCGGCCAGGTGGACGCCTCGGCCGCCTCGGTGCCGCTGGGCGTGCTGATGGCGCTCGGCGCCGCGGGCGGGTTCGCCGCCGGCGCCCGGATATCGCCGCTGGCCCCGCTCGGCGCGGGCGTGCTGCTCCTGGGCTACGGGGTGTGGCCGCTGGTCGCCCCCGCCTCGATCCCGTCCTGGCTGCCCGAGGGGGCGCTGGTCCACCCGGAGGGCCCGGCGCTCCCCGCCGGCCTGCTGCTCGGCACCCTGTTCTTCATCGCCGCGATGTCGCCGTCCCGGTGGCGCCGGCGCGCCGCGGCCCCGGCCGCCTCCGCCCCTCCCCCCGCCCCGCCGGTCCCGGCGCCCGCGGGCGAGCCCGCTCCCGGTCCCGCGCCGCTCCCCGGCGACCCTGAGAAGACCACCACCCCGTTCCGGCGCGGACCCGGAGGGGGCGGCTGGGAGAGCCTCTCCGCGGAGCCGGAGGCCTCCCGGACCCAGGAGTTCCGGCGCTGATCAGCGGGGGAGCCGTTCACCACATTCGGGCTCCCCGCCCGGCCCGCGGCGTCCGCCGCACGACCCGGGGGTAACCTTGGGGCGCCGCGATGTTGACCGGACCCCCTCACCGGAAATGTCTCTGTGAAACGACCCCGCGCCGCGGAGCACCGGGTCGGCGGAGTCCCGGGCACCGCAGCCCGCCCGCGACCGGGAAGGGCGCTCCCGCACCCCCGAGGGCGTCCGGGCGGAGCGCCGGGCAGCATCCCCCCGGCCGGCCGTAAGGAAGGACAGAGCATTGGTCGCAGAAGCGCGCAGCAGGATCTCGGTGATCGGCACCGGCTACCTCGGCGCCACCCATGCCGCGTGCATGGCGGAGCTGGGGTTCGAGGTGATCGGCCTCGACATCGACCCGGTCAAGGTCGCCGAGCTGTCCGCCGGCCGCGTGCCCTTCTACGAACCCGGCCTGGAAGAGGTGCTCACCCGCAACCTGGCCTCGGGGCGGCTCCGGTTCACCACCGACTACGACGAGGCCGCGGCCTTCGCCGACGTCCACTTCATCTGCGTGGGCACCCCGCAGCGGGACGACTCCGGCGCCGCCGACCTGACCTACGTCAAGGCCGCGATCGAGGAGCTGGGCCCCCGGTTGACCGGCCCGGCGGTGGTGATCGGCAAGTCCACCGTCCCGGTGGGCACCGCCGCGGTGCTGGCCGCCCGGCTGCGCGCGCTGGCCCCGGCCGGCGACGCCGTCGAGCTGGGCTGGAGCCCGGAGTTCCTGCGCGAGGGCTTCGGCGTGACCGACACCCTGCACCCCAACCGGATCGTGGTCGGCACCGACTCCGAGCGGGTGAAGGCGGTGATGCGCGAGGTCTCCGCCAAGCAGATCGCCGACGGGGTGCCGTTCCTCGTCACCGACCTGCAGACGGCGGAGCTGGTGAAGATCTCCGCCAACGCCTTCCTGGCCACCAAGATCTCCTTCATCAACGCGATGGCCGAGGTCTCCGAGGCCGCCGGGGCGGACGTGATGCGGCTCGCCGAGGCGCTCTCCCACGACGACCGGATCGGCGGCAAGTTCCTCGGCCCCGGCCTGGGCTTCGGCGGCGGCTGCCTGCCCAAGGACATCCGCGCGTTCATGGCCCGCGCCGACGAGCTGGGCGTGGAGCCCGCGCTCTCCTTCCTGCGCGAGGTGGACGCGATCAACCAGCGCCGCCGGGCGCGCACCGTGGACATCGCCCGCGGGCTGATCGGCGGCGGGTTCGCCGGGCGCACGGTGGGCGTGCTGGGCGCGGCGTTCAAACCCAACTCCGACGACATCCGCGACTCCCCCGCGCTGGACGTCGCCTCCACCATCGCCTCGCTGGGCGCCACGGTCACCGTGTACGACCCGGAGGCGCTGGAGCGGGCCCGGAGAGAGCACCCCGAGCTGAACTACGCGCACTCCATGCTGGAGGCGGTGCGCGACGCCGACGTGGTGCTGCTGCTCACCGAGTGGGCCGAGTTCCGCGACGCCGACCCGGACGAGCTGGCCAAGGTGGTGGCCGAACCGAAGATCGTCGACGGCCGCAACGTCCTCGACCCGGAGCACTGGCGCGCCCGCGGCTGGACCTACCGGGCCCTCGGCCGCCCCTGACCTCCCCTTCCCCTCCCCCGATGCCCGCGCACCGCCGCGGGCATCGCCGTTTCCCGGAGCCGCCGGGGCGCGCGCGGAGGAAGCGGAACCGTTCCGTCACCGCACGGCCACCGCCCGGTGACCGGGGAGAGACCCGGGTCCGGCAGGTTGTCGGACATGAGAAAGCGAATCCCGCTCATGTTCGCCGCACTGCTCGGAGCCGCGTCGGTGGCGGCCGCCCCTCCGGCCGCCGCCGACGGCGCTCCGGCGATCGCCACCTACAACGTCTTCCTCATGTCGAAGAACCTCTACCCCAACTGGGGCCAGGACCTGCGCGCCGACAGCATCGCCGAGGACGGGCTGGTCTCCGGCCAGGACGTGGTGGTCCTGCAGGAGGCGTTCGACAACTCCTCCTCCGACCGGCTGATCGACAACCTCTCCGCGGAGTACCCGCACGCCACCCCGGTGGTGGGGCGCTCCAAGTCCGGCTGGGACGCCACCACCGGCTACCGCGGCGGGACCTCCGAGGACGGCGGGGTCGCCGTGCTGAGCCGGTGGCCCATCGTCCGCGCCGAGCAGCACATCTTCGCCGACGCCTGCGGCGGCGACTGGTTCTCCGGCAAGGGCTTCGCCTACGTCGAGCTGGACACCCCGTCCGGCCCGCTGCACGTGGTCGGCACCCACCTGCAGTCCGCCGACGACGGCTGCGCCGGCGACCTGGACGTGGACGTGCGCTGGTCGCAGCTGGACCGGATCGCCACCGTGCTGGCGGAGAAGGACATCCCCGACGACGAGCCGGTCTACGTCGCCGGCGACTTCAACGTCATCGGCGGCACCGCCGAGTACGACTCGATGATCGGGCAGCTGGGCGCGGTGCGCCCGGACGCCGCCGGGGCGCCGTACTCCTTCGACCCGGAGACCAACTCCATCGCCGGCGAGCGGTACCCGGGCTCCGCCCGCGAGGCCCTCGACCACGTGCTGCCGATCGCCAACGGCGCCGCGCCGGCCTCCTACACCAACGAGACCCGGGAGGTGCACAGCGAGCCCTGGACCGTGACCTCCTGGGGCAAGGAGTACACCTACACCGACTACAGCGACCACTACCCGGTGTACGGCGGGGCGGGCTGACCCGCGCCGCCCCCGGGGGCGGACAATGGCGCCATGAGCGATATCAGCGACGGGGAACTGGGCCGGATACTGCGGGAGAGCCGGGTCTGGGCGGTGGTCGGCCTGGGCGACAATCCGGAGCGGCCGGCCTACGCCGTGGCCCGGTTCCTGCAGTCGGTGGGCAAGCGCATCGTCCCGGTGCACCCCTCGGCCGCCACCGTGCACGGCGAGCGGGGCTACGCCTCGCTCGCCGACATCCCCTTCAAGGTCGACGTCGCCGACGTGTTCCGCCGCTCCTCGGAGGCGGGCGCGGTGGCCGACGAGGCGCTGGTCCGCGAGGACGTCGGCACCGTCTGGTTCCAGCTGGGCGTGGTCGACGAGGAGGCGGCCCGGCGGGTCCGCGCGGCCGGGCGCACCATGGTGATGGACCGCTGCCCCGCGATCGAGTGGCCCCGGCTGCACGGCTAGCGCCCTGGGCGCCGCCTCCGAGCGATGATCCTGAGCGCCGCCCCCGGGCGACGGTCCCGGTGTTCCGGGCCCGCCGGAGCGCTCCGGCGGGCCCGGAACACCGGATCATCGCAGGAGGGGCGGAGGGGGCGGAAAGGGTTCTCCGGCGGCCCGGGCCGGGCGGTTCCGGGAGGGCGCACCGGGTACGGGAGGGTCATGCGACTTCCCAGATTCACCCGCCCGTCCCGCGGCGAGCCGCCGGACCGGGCCGCCTCCGCGCCCGCCGAATCCGCCGAGCACCGGGACCGCCGGGAGTCCCGCCGGGCCTTCGCCGGCGAGCAGGGCTGGCACTTCGCCGAGCGGGCCCCGCACGCCATCCAGGGCTGGCCGCGCACCGCGCTGCCGCCGGGCCCGCTGGGCCGGGTCCGCAACGAGGTGACCGGCTTCCACGCCGGCCGCCCCTTCCGGGTCTTCGACTACGAGGCGCCCGGCGCCGCCCCGCTCGTCGTCTACGCCGTCGGGCTGCCCCGGCACGTGCCCTACGCCTACGTGCAGGACCGCGAGGGCGGCGCGCACGACCTGTTCGTGGAGAGCAGGGACCGGCGCTACGCGCTGGCCGTGCTCGGCGACGCGGTCCGCGAGGACATCCGCGAGGGCGGCATCACCGACCTGGTCCTCGACCGGGACCGGCTGATCTGCACCGGCGACCAGGCCTCCCCCAGCGCCATCCTCTCCCGCCTGGACGCGCTGACCACCCTGATCGGCCACATCACCGACGACGTGTGGACGGAGTGGGGCTCCACCCCCTGACCCCGCAGAGCCGCCCCGGCGCTCCGCCGCCCGCCCTCCCCATCCGGACACGGACGAGCCCTCGCCGCTCCGCCCCTCCAGGGCCCACCCGGCGGGCCCGGACGCCGGAGAGCCCCTCCCCGCCGGAGCCCGGACCGGGGCGGCGCCCCGCGCCCACCGCCCCCGCAACGGCCGGACGCCCTCGCTCCGCGCCGGAGAAGGACGACGGGCGGGCCCGGACGCCGGAGAAACCCTCCCCGCCTCGGCCGGACGGCCTCCCGCCAGCACCCGGGAACGGGAACGGGCGGGCCGCTCCGCCGGCCGCTAGCGGGCCGCGCCGAAGCCGACCGACTCGCCCTCGTCGGACCGGCGGCGCAGCCGCTCGCCCTTGGCCTGGGCCAGGCGCTTGAGCTCCTCCTGGAAGGCCTCCATCTTCCCGCGCAGCTCCGGGTCGGCGGCGCCGAGCATCCGCACCGCGAGCAGGCCGGCGTTGCGGGCCGCGCCGATGGCCACCGTGGCGACCGGCACCCCCGCGGGCATCTGCACGATGGACAGCAGCGAGTCCATCCCGTCCAGGTGCTTGAGCGGCACCGGGACGCCGATCACCGGCAGCGGGGTGACCGAGGCCAGCATGCCGGGCAGGTGGGCGGCGCCGCCCGCGCCCGCGATGATCGCCTGCAGCCCGCGCTCGGCGGCCCGGGCCCCGTAGTCGATCATCTCGTGCGGCATCCGGTGCGCGGAGACCACATCGGCCTCGTAGGCCACGCCGAACTCGTCCAGGGCGGCGGCCGCCTCGCGCATGACCGGCCAGTCGGAGTCGCTGCCCATCACGATGCCGACGGCGGGGGCGGTCTCGGTCACTTCTGGTCTCCCTTGAGGTAGGCGGCCGCGTCTCGGGCACGGGCCAGCAGGTCTTCAGGGTCGTCACCGGTGACGGTGACGTGTCCGATCTTGCGGCCGGGGCGCACCTGCTTGCCGTAGAAGTGCACCTTGAGGCCGGGGTCCTTGGCCATCACGTGGATGTAGCGGCGGTAGACGTCGGGGTCCTCGCCGCCGAGCAGGTTCGCCATCACGGTGAACGGGGCGGTGGTCCGCGGCGAGCCCAGCGGCAGGTCCAGGACGGCGCGCAGGTGCTGCTCGAACTGGGAGGTGCGGGCGCCCTCGATGGTCCAGTGGCCGGAGTTGTGCGGGCGCATCGCCAGCTCGTTGATGAGCACCCCCTCGCCGGTGTCGAACAGCTCCACCGCGAGCATGCCGACCACGCCCAGGGCGTGCGCCAGCTCGATGGCCAGCTCCTGGGCGCGCACCGCCTCGTCCGGGTCGAGGCCGGGGGCGGGAGCGACCACCTCGTGGCAGATCCCGTCCCGCTGCACCGTCTCCACCACCGGGTAGGCGGCGACCTGCCCGTAGGGCGAGCGCGCCACCTGCACCGCCAGCTCGCGGCGGAACGCCACCTTCTCCTCGACCAGCAGCGGGACCTCCTCGGCCGCGGCCCGCTCCACCACGGCGCGGGCCTCGGCGGCGTCCGCCGCCACCCACACGCCCTTGCCGTCGTAGCCGCCGCGGGCCGCCTTGAGCACCACCGGCCAGCCCGCCTCCTCGGCGAACGCCTCGACGTGCGCCGTCTCGGCCACCGCCCGCCAGCGCGGGCAGGGCAGGCCGAGCTCGGTGGCGCGCACCCGCATCCGGAGCTTGTCCTGGGCGAACCGGAGCGCGTCCCGGCCCGGCCGGATCGCGACGCCGGCCTCCTCCAGCCGGCGCAGCACCGGCTCGGGCACGTGCTCGTGGTCGAAGGTGACCACGTCGCAGGACTTGCCGAAGGCCAGCAGGTCGTCCAGGCCCCGGTCGTCGCCGAGCCGGACGTCGCCGCAGACCCGCGCGGCGCTGTCGTCCGGCGAACCGGCCAGGACCGCGAAGTCCACGCCGAGCGCGATCCCGGCCTGGTGCGTCATCCGGGCGAGCTGCCCGCCGCCGACCATGCCGACCCGGGGGATGCTGCCGTTTCGCTCACTCACTGTGCTTCAACGCCTCGACTCTGCTGTCGGCTGCTCTGCTCACCGGCGACCTGACCGGGCAGCGCGTCCCGGAGGCACCGTCCGAAGTCTAATGACCGGCGCGAAGAACGTTGTCGGCGCTTCCCCGACCGGCCCCGCACCGGCCCCTGGAGCACCGCCCCGGCCCTCCCGGAACCCCGGGCGGAGCGGCGCTCCGGGGGCGCGGGCTAGAGTCGGGCGTGCACCGATCCCGCCCGACCATTGGAGGCCGCGGCCGTGCGCCAGTTCCTCGCCCGCCACCCCCGGATCGCCCGGCTCGCCGCCGAGCTGGGCAAGTTCGGGTCCGTCGGCGCCGTGGCCTACGTGGTCCAGCTGGGCGTCACCAACCTGCTGTGGGCGGTCGGCACCACCGCGCTGACCGGGCAGGCGATCGGCACGCTGTGCGCCATCGCGGTGGCGTTCGTCGGCAACCGGTTCTGGACCTTCGGCGACCGGGCCCGCACCGGCTACGGGCGGGAGACGCTGCTGTTCCTGGTGATGAACGGGGTGGGGATGGGCCTCCAGGTGGCCTGCCTCGGATTCACCCTGTACGTGCTCGGGCTGGACGGCGCGCTGGCCCGGAACATCTCCGGGAACGTGGTCGGCGTCGGCCTGGGCACGCTGTTCCGGTTCTGGTCCTACCGGACCTGGGTGTTCCCTCCGGTCGACCGGGACGAGAGCCGGGCGGCCTGAACCTCTCCCCGGGGCACGTTTTCTCCCAACCTGCGGACAAGGAATCGCAAAAATGCGGGCTTCCGGGCCCGCGGTCCTACTAATGTCCCTTCCATGCCGCCGTGAATTCCGGCCGACCCGCCTCAGCACGGCGCGCATAATAGGGAAAACCCCCCGGTGGGACTTACGATCTCCATCATGACCTGCGTTTTGCTGGCCGAAGACGACGCCTCGATCTACGAGCCGCTCGCCCGCGCACTGCGCCGCGAAGGCTATACCGTGGACGTGACCGTCAATGGCACCGACACCATCGATCGGGCCCGTGCAGGAGATATCGACCTCATGGTGCTCGATCTCGGCCTACCGGAAATGGACGGGCTGGAAGTGGCGCGGCGGCTGCGGGCCGAAGGGCACGTGACGCCGATCCTCATCCTCACCGCCCGAGCCGACGAGGTGGACACGGTCGTCGGCCTCGACGCCGGGGCCGACGACTACGTGACCAAGCCCTTCCGGCTGGCCGAGCTCCTGGCCCGGGTGCGGGCGCTGCTGCGCCGCGGCGGCGGCGAGGTGCCGGTCGTGCACGGCGTGCGGATCGACAACGACTCGCGCCGCGCCTGGCTGGGCGACCGCGAACTGCAGCTGACCACGAAGGAGTTCGACCTGCTCCGGGTGCTGGTGCGGGACGCCGGGAAGGTGGTCACCCGCGAGCAGATCATGCGGGAGGTCTGGGACACCAACTGGTGGGGTTCGACCAAGACCTTGGACATGCACATCTCCTGGCTCCGCCGGAAGCTGGGTGACGACGCGAACCAGCCCTCCTACATCACGACCGTGCGAGGGGTCGGCTTCCGGTTCGAACGGGATTGAACCTGCCTGCGCCGTGACCCCGGAACACGCGGCGCCGGGGCGCGAGGAGAAGGGGTGTAATGCGCAGGCGGATGCTGTTCTCCACGCTCGTCGTGACGGTCATCGCCGTGCTGCTGCTCGGCCTTCCGCTGGGTGCGCTGGTGTACCGCTCGGCCTATGAGGACGCCGAGCGGACCCTGCAGCAGGAGGCCGAGGTCATCGCGGCCGACGCCGACGCCCAGGTGGAGAACGAGGGCGGTATCGACCGGGAGCACTTCGCCCAGGTCTACCCCGAGCGCCTGATCGAGCTGCAGCCGCGCGGCGACGCCCAGCCGGTCCGGGCCGGCGGCTGGGACTACGATCCCGACTCCGACGATCCGCGGCCCACCCTGGACGCCCACACCACCTCCCCGGGCGGCATCGACGTGCGGGTCTGGCAGGGCTCGGGCCACGTCCAGGAGAGCGTCTTCAACGCCTGGCTGGGCATCGCCTCGCTGTCCCTGCTGGCCATCGGCGTCGCGGTGGGGCTGGCGATGCTGCAGGCCCGCCGGCTCACCCTGCCGCTGGTCGACCTGGCGGCCACCGCCGAGCGGCTCGGGTCGGGGGTCGCCACCCCGTGGGGGCACCGGTACGGCATCCCCGAGGCCGACCGGGTCGCCGAGGTGCTGGACCGCAGCGCCGAGCGGATCGCCGGGCTGATCGCCACCGAGCGGCACTTCGCCACCGACGCCTCGCACCAGCTGCGCACCCCGCTGACCGCGCTGACCATGCGGCTGGAGGAGATCATCGCCGAGGCGGACGACCCCCGGGTGGTGCGGGAGGAGGGCGAGGCCGCGCTGCAGCAGGCCGAGCGGCTCACCCAGACCGTGGAGAACCTGCTGGGCCGGGCGCGCAAGAGCCAGAACCCCGAGGTGGAGCAGGTGAGCATCGACCGGGTGCTGGAGCGGTTCGTCGGCGAGTGGTCCCCGGTGTTCGAGCAGAACGGGCGCAAGCTGCGGCTGATCGGCGCCAAGGGCCTCAGCGCGATGACCGTCCCGATGGACCTCACCCAGATCATGGCGGTGCTGGTGGAGAACGCGTCCGCGCACGGGGCGGGCACCGTCACGGTCAACGTGATCGACGGCGGCCACTCGGTGCGCATCGAGGTCGGCGACGAGGGCGAGGGGGTCCCCGAGCACCTGGTCGGGCGGATCTTCGACCGGGAGGTCAGCGGCGGCGAGGGCACCGGCCTGGGACTGGCCCTGGCCCGGCACATCGCCGAGTCCGAGGGCGCCCGGGTGGAGCTGGTCCAGCCCAAGCCGACCGTGTTCGCGGTGTTCCTGCCCACCGGCGGCGAGGGCCTGGGCAAGGACACCGGCCCGGTCTGACCCCCGGTCCGGACCCGCCGCCCCGGCCCGGGTTCAGTGCCCCCGGTCGATCCACTCCTGCAGGTGCGGCGCCTCCTCGCCGATCGTGGTGGAGGGTCCGTGCCCGGTGTGCACCGCGGTCTCCGGCGGCAGCACCAGCAGCCGGTCCCGGATCGAGCCGATGATGGTCGGGAAGTCGGAGAAGGACCGCCCGGTCGCCCCCGGCCCGCCCTGGAACAGGGTGTCGCCGGTGAAGACCGCGCCCAGCGAGGGGGCGTACAGGCAGACGCCGCCGGGGGTGTGCCCGGGGGTGTGCAGCACCTCCAGGTCCACCCCGCCGGCCTGCAGCACCTCGCCCTGGAGCAGCGGGGCGTCCGGCTCCCGGTCGGGGTGGACCCGGTGCCACAGCTCGCCGTCGTCCGGGTGCAGCAGGATCGGGGCGTCGCACAGGTCGGCCAGCTCCACCGCGGCGTTGACGTGGTCGTTGTGCGCGTGCGTGCACACCACCGCCATCAGTTCGCGGTCGCCCAGCGCGCGGGCGATCCGCTCGTGGTCGTGCGCGGCGTCGATGACCACCGCCGACCGGTCGTCGCCGACGATCCACACGTTGTTCTCCACCGGCCACTCGCCGCCGTCCAGGGCGAACACCCCGGAGGTGACCAGGCGGTGCACGGGCTGCGCGGGTGCTTCGGGCATGGCTAGCGGACCACCACCGATCGCAGTACGGTCCCCCGCCGCATCCGGGCGAAGGCCTCCTCCACATCGCCGGGGCCGATCCGCTCGGTGACGAACGCGTCCAGGTCGAGCCGGCCCTGCAGGTACAGGTCGATCAGCATGGGGAAGTCCCGGGACGGCAGGCAGTCGCCGTACCAGGAGGACTTCACCGCCCCGCCCCGGGAGAACACGTCCAGCAGCGGCAGCTCGGCCTGGAACTCCGGCTCGGGCACCCCGACCAGGACGACGGTGCCGGCCAGGTCGCGGGCGTAGAACGCCTGCCGGAAGGTCTCCGGGCGGCCCACCGCGTCGATCACCACGTCGGCCCCGTTGCCGCCGGTCAGCTCGCGCACCGCCTCGATCGGGGAGCGCTCTCGGGCGTTGACGGTGTGCGTCGCGCCGAACCCGCGCGCCCACTCCAGCTTGCGCGGGTCCACGTCGACCGCGATGATCCGCGCGGCGCCGGCGAGCCGCGCGCCGGCCACCGCGGCGTCGCCCACCCCGCCGCAGCCGATCACCGCCACCGAGTCGCCCCGGCCCACCCCGCCGGTGTTCAGCGCGGCGCCCAGGCCCGCCATCACCCCGCAGCCGAGCAGGCCGGCCGCGGCCGGGTCGGCGGCCGGGTCGACCTTGGTGCACTGCCCCGCGGCCACCAGCGTCTTCTCCGCGAACGCGCCGATGCCCAGCGCCGGGGAGAGCTCGGTGCCGTCGGCCAACCGCATCGGCTGCGCCGCGTTGGCGGTGTCGAAGCAGTACTGCGGGCGGCCGCGGGCGCAGGCCCGGCACACCCCGCAGACCGCGCGCCAGTTCAGCACCACGAAATCGCCGGGCTCCAGCCCGGTGACGCCCTCGCCGACCGCCTCCACCCGGCCGGCCGCCTCGTGGCCGAGCAGGTAGGGGAAGTCGTCGCCGATGGCGCCCTCCCGGTAGTGCAGGTCGGTGTGGCAGACCCCGCACGCCTCCACCGCGACCAGGGCCTCGCCCGGCCCCGGGTCGGGGACCACGACGGCCTGCACCGAGACCGGCGCCCCCTTCTCCATGGCCACCACGGCCTCGACGGTCTGCTCGCCCCGCTGCCGAGTATCGGTCACCGGCACTCCTCCCGGTCGCCCTTGGCCTTCCCCAGAGGACATGCCCCGTGCGGGCGGCCGCGTACCGGACCGGTTTCTCAGCCCGCCGTGGGGGCGAGCCGCTCGAAGGAGCGGCGCAGCGCGTGCGGCTGGAGCTGGCCCAGCCCGTGCGCGTGCCGCGGGCGCACCGCGACGACCTGCAGCGCCTCCTCGTCCTGGAGGTGCTCGGCCATGGCGTCGTCGATCAGCACGGTGCCGGGGCGGGCGAACGAGGTGAGCCGGCTGGCCCGGTTGACGGTGGTGCCGAAGACGTCGCCGAGCAGCGCGAGGATCGGCCCGTAGGCGACGCCGACCCGCACGTCCGGGACCTCTATGTGCGTCTTCACCCCGTCGGCCAGGCGGAGCGCGATCTCCGCGGCCTGGCGGGGGGTGTTGGCGACGAAGAAGATCTCGTCGCCCAGGGTCTTGATGACCCGGCCCCCGCCGGAGGAGACGATGTCGGTGGCGGTGGACTCGAACCCCTCGACCACCTCGGCCAGCTCCACCTCGTCCAGCTCCCGGCTGAGCGTGGTGAAGGAGACCAGGTCGGCGAAGCCGGCGGCGAGCGGGAAGTAGGTGGGGGCGGCGTCCTCGCTGCTCTCCATGAAGGCCAGCCGGCGCGCGGAGGCCGCGGCGAGCTGGCGGCGCCAGATGTGCACCAGCAGCCGCTCCACGTCGGGCAGCATGTCCTTGGTGAGCCCGACCAGCGGCCCCAGCGGGCCGCCGTCGGCCGCCCCCTCCACCTCGGGCGAGAAGGCCAGCGTGGAGATGATGCTGATCTGCCACTCGGCGAGCCGGGCCATGGTCTGCCCCATGGCGCGGGCCAGCCGGATCGCGGCGTCCTCGTCGACGACGCCCTCGCGGAGCAGCCGGGCGGCGGTGCCCAGCGCCTGCACGTCGCTCTCCGCGAACGCGGGGACGTCGTCGTCCCGGGTGGGGAACCCCAGGGCCCGCCAGACCCGGTCGGCGAACTCGGGGGAGGCCCCCGACCTGCTCACGGCCTCGGCACGGGTATAGCGCGCCTCCCCTCCCAAAAGGGCGGCTTCGATCTGCTCTGGGTCGGGACGCGCGGTCATACGTTCTCTCGTCGTTCGGTGGGAGCCGGTGATCGACCGGTTCCCGGGTAACGGCCCGGGATTGACGCGATCACACCTTCATCACTGCCGGTTTAGCGGGTGAGAACACTCTGCGTCAAGAAATCGGCCGACCGGCCGCTCCCGGCCGCGGGCGCCGGGTGTGGCCCGCGGCCGGCCCGGGAACCCACGGTGGCATGGACCTGCCCCTCTCTCTACTGGACCGGTTCGCGGCGCTGGGCGGCGTGCCGGCCCGGCCGGCCGCCGACCGGGACGCCCGCGAGACCGCCTACAACCTGCTGAGCGCGGCGATCGGGGTGCACTCCGCGCTGCTGCCCCGCGCCGCCGAGGCCGAGCGCGGCGCGCTGGACAAGGAGGCGCGGCGCCTGCTCGACCTGGAGGCGCGGCTGCCCTTCCTGGACGGCGCCGAACTGGGCGCGGTGGCCGCGGAGTACCCGGAGGCGCTCCGCGCGCTGCGCGGCCGGCACCGGTTCGGCCCGGCGCCGGCCGCACCGAAGCCGCTCGGCGCCGGGGAGCTCCGCGCCGCCTTCGACCGGGCGCTGCGCGACCGGCTCTCCGGCGCCCCCAGAGAGGAGCCCGAGGCGCTCATCTTCGGCGGCCAGCCGGGGTCGGGCAAGAGCACCCTGCAGCGGGCGCTGCTGCCGGCGCTGGCGCCGGGCACGGTGAGCTACGACGGGGACGACCTGATGCGGCTCTCCCCCGACTACGAGGCGGCGATGACCGCGGACGACCGGGCCGCCTCCGCGGCGCTGCCGGCCCAGGTCCGCGGGCTGCACCCGATGGCGCTGGAGCACGTCCGGGAGGGCCGCTCCGACGTGCTGTGCAGCCACCCGCTGGGCCGCGCGGACTGGGCGGCCGCCTGGACCGAGGGGTTCCGCGAGGCCGGCTACCGGGTGGGGGTCGCCTTCGTCGCCGCGGACTTCGGCGAGAGCGCCGCCGCGATCGAGGAGCGGTACCGGCGCTCCCGCCGCGAGCAGGGCTTCGGCCGCTGGATGCCGCCGGAGCACCACGAGCGCGCCTACGCCGGGGTGCCCAACACCGCGGAGTTCCTGGAGACCCACCGGCTGGCCGACGCCCTCTACGTGGTCTCCCGGGACGGCGCCCTGCTGTACGCGGCCCGCCTCGGCCCCGACGGCGAGTGGGAGAAGGAGCCCTTCGCCCGCACCGCCCTGGAGGCGGCCCGCGCCCGGCACTGACCCGCCCGGACGACCGCGCGCACCGCCCCTCCCTCGATGATCTTGACGGCTATCAACGCGTGTTGATAGCCGTCAAGATCGTCGCTCTGGTGCCTGCGGGGTCAGCTCCGGCGGACGTGGACGACGTCGCCGGCGCTGAGGGACTCGGTGCCGCGGGGGCCGGCGACCTGGAGCCTGCCCTCGGCGTCGACGCCGACCGCCTCGCCCTCCAGCAGCCGGTCGCCGGGGAGGTTCACCCGGACCCGGCGGCCGATGGTGTCGCAGTGCCGGCGGTACTCCTCGGCCAGCCCGCTCGCCTCGGCGTCCCCGCCGGCCTCCTCCCAGGCGCGGTAGAGGCCGGCGAAGGCGCGCAGCACCGCGCGGAGCAGCGGGTCCCGGTCGCCGTGCGGGTCGCCCTCCAGCACCAGCGAGGTGGCGGACTCCACCGGGAGCTCCTCCCGGCGCTGCGACACGTTGAGCCCCATGCCGATCACCACCCCCGGCCCGGCCTCGGAGAACGCCGCCTCGGAGAGGATCCCGGCGAGCTTGCGCGGCGGGGCGTCCCGGTCCTCCTCCGGGGCCAGCACGTCGTTGGGCCACTTCAGCGCCGGCTCCACCTGGGCGACGGAGGACGCGGCGCGCACCGCGGCGACGCCCATCATCAGCGGCAGCCAGCCGAACCGGGACGCCGGCGACTCGGGCCGGAGCAGCACCGAGAAGGTCAGCGCGGCCCGCGGCGGCACGGTGAAGGTGCGCCCGCGCCGCCCCCGCCCGGCGGTCTGGTGCTCGGTCACCAGCACGCTCCCCGCGGGGGCGCCGTCCCGGGCCCGCGCGGCCAGCTCGGTGTTGGTGGAGCCCAGCTCCGGCACCACCTCGACGCCGGTCCACACCTCCCCGGGCCGGACCAGCGCGCGGCGCAGCGCATCGGCGCGGAGCGGCGGCCGGTCCAGGTCGCGGTAGGCGGGGTTCGCGGGGTTCAGGGAATCGCCGGTCATGCGCCCTGTATACCGCTCCGGCGCCCGCTTATCGTGAACCCAAGGACACCGGGGCGGCCCGGTGCTACGTTCGGTCCTCGGAGGTGACGCGGCGTATGCACGTGGCGGACGTGGAACCCGGCGCGGGCCGATCCTCCCACTGGGAGGCCCTACTGGGCATCTGGCAGGGCCTGGAGCTCGCGGAGGGCTGGCGGGCCGAGATCATCGAAGGCGGTCTCTTCCTCGTGACCCCGCCGCAGGACGGCCACAACAGGATCGTGGCGGACGTGCAGAAGCAGCTGTACCGGGAGATCCTCCGGGACGGCGGCGCGCTCGCGGACTGCGACGTCCACCAGGCGGTCGACCTGCGCGTCCCCCCGCTGCTCTCGCTCTACATCCCCGATCTGGCGGTTCTGCCCGGGCCGCTCGACGAGCGGGGCGCGGACCACTCCGCCGCCGACGCCCTGATCGTGGTCGAGGTCGTCTCGCCGAGCACCGCCGACCGGGACCGCAAGGCCAGGCTCTGGGGCTACGCCCATGGACCGGTCCCGCTCTACCTGCTGATCGACCGGTGGGACCCGCTCCTGGGCGAGCCCGCCGCCACGCTGTACTCCGAGCCGCTGAACGGCGCCTACGCCGACGTGCACAAGGTCCGCTTCGGCGAGTCCGTCGCGCTGCCCGAGCCGTTCGGGTTCGACCTGGACACCTCGCGGTTCCCGGTTCCGTAGCGACGGCGGCGGGGGCCGCACCGCCGGAGCGGTGCGGCCCCCGTCCTCCGGGCGCTTCCCGGCGGGTCAGCCGGTGTTCTGCAGGCCGGCCGCGACGCCGTTGACGGAGAGCAGCAGCAGCCGCTCCAGGTGCCGCTGGTCCTCCTCGGAGAGGGTGTCGGCCTCCGGTCCGCGCAGCGCGTTCAGGGCGCGCAGCTGCAGGTGGGAGAGGGCGTCCACGTAGGGGTTGCGCAGGTCCACCGCGCGGGAGAGCACCCTGCGGTTCTCCAGCAGGCGGGTGTGGCCGGTGGTGCGCAGCACCAGCTCCCGGGTGAGGTCGTACTCGGCGAGGACCTTCTCGGTGAGCTCCGGGCGGCCGCCCAGGCGCAGGTAGCGCTCGGCGATCGCGCGGTCCGTCTTGGCCAGGCTCATCTCCGCGTTGTCCAGCAGCGACGCGAACAGCGGCCACTCCCGGTAGGCGGCGCGCAGCGCCTCCTGGTCGGAGGCGGCGGCCAGGCCGGTGCCCAGGCCGTACCAGCCGGGCAGGTTGACCCGGGTCTGGGTCCAGGCGAACACCCACGGGATGGCGCGCAGGTCGCCCAGGCCGCGGGCGGCCGAGCGGCGCGACGGGCGCGACCCCAGGCGCAGCTCGCCGAGCTCCTCCAGCGGACTGACCCGGGAGAACCACTCGGCGAAGCCGTCGGTGTCGATCAGCGACCGGTAGGCGGTGTGCGCGGCGCCGGCGATCTCGTCGGCGGTCTTGCGGAACCGGGCGGACGCCTCGCGGGCCCGCTCCTGCACCGTCTCGGTGGAGGCCATCAGCACCGCGTGGCCGACCTGCTCGATGTGGCGGTGGGCGATGGCGCGCTGGCCGTACCGAGCGAAGATCACCTCGCCCTGCTCGGTCACCTTGAACCGGCCCGCGACCGAGCCGGGGGCCTGGGCGAGCAGCGCCCGGCTGGCCGGCCCGCCGCCGCGGCCCAGCGAGCCGCCGCGGCCGTGGAACAGGGTGAGGGTGACGCCGTGCCGCTCAGCCCACTCGGTGAGCCTGCCCTGCGCGTCGTAGAGCCGCAGGGTGGCGCTGACCGGGCCGACGTCCTTGGCCGAGTCGCTGTAGCCGAGCATGACCTCCAGCCGGCCGCCGGTCTCCTCCATCCGGCGGCGCAGCTCGGGCAGCTCCAGCATGCCGTCCAGGACCTCGGGCGAGGCGTCCAGGTCGGCGCCGGTCTCGAAGAGCGGGATGACGTCGAGGACCGGGGCCTTGCCGGCCGGCAGGGCGTGCGCGGCGAGCTCGTGCACCGCGGCGATGTCGGCGGCGGAGCGGGTGAAGCTGACGATGTAGCGGCGGCAGGCGTCCACCCCGAACCGCTCCTGGATCCAGGCGACCACCCGGAGGGTGGCCAGCACCTCCTCGGTCTGCTCGGAGAGCGCGCCGCCGGCCCGCACCTCCTCCAGGGCGCGCGCGTGCACCTCGCTGTGCTGGCGGATCTCCAGCTCGGCGAGGTGGAAGCCGAACGTCTCCACCTGCCAGACGAGGTGCTGGAGCTCGCCGTAGGCCTGCCGGTTCGCCCCGGCGGCGGCCAGCGAGGACTGCACCGTGCGCAGGTCGGCGAGGAGCCGGTCGGGGCCGGGGTAGCCCAGGTCGGCGTCGCGCTCCCGGGTGGCGCGCAGCCGCGCGGTGGCGAACAGCAGCAGCTGGCGGTGGGGCTCGTTGGGCGAGCGCTTGGCGATGTCGGCCATCACCCGCGGGTAGCCGGCCTGCGCGGCGGCCAGCGTGTCCCGCAGGTCCTCGCTGGCCGGGGTGAGGTTGCCGTAGGCGGTGAGGTTGCGCGCGATCCGGCCCGCCGCCGCCTCCAGGGCGCGCAGCACGTGCTCGGACTGGATCGCGATGGCCTCCCGGGTCACCTCGTGGGTGACGAACGGGTTGCCGTCCCGGTCGCCGCCGATCCAGCTGCCGTAGCGGACGAAGGGGCGCGCCGAGGGCGGCCGGGTGCCGGTGCCGCTCGGGTCCAGCGCGGCGTCCAGCGACCGGTAGATCTCCGGGACCACCTCGAAGACGGTGGAGTCGAAGGCCGCCATCGCGGTGCGCACCTCGTCCAGCGGGTCCAGCTTGGTGTAGCGCAGCTGGGAGGTGCGCCAGAGCAGGTCGACCTCCTCGGTCAGCCTGCGCCGCGCCTCCCGCTCGGCGGTGGAGTCGGGGTGCGCGGCGTGCAGCCGCTCCAGCTGCTCGCCGATCCGCAGGATGGCGGTGGAGACCGCGCGGCGGCGCGCCTCGGTGGGGTGCGCGGTGAGCACCGGGTGGAACTCCATGCCGGCGACGAACTCGGCCAGCCGCTCCTCGCCGCAGTCGGCGCGGACCTGCTCGACCGCGGCGGCCAGCGACTCGCGCGGCGGGTGCACCGCGTCGTCGCGCTCGCGCAGCGCCCGGATCCGCTGGTGCTCCTCGGCCAGGTTGGCCAGGTGGAAGTAGACGGTGAAGGCGCGGGCGACCTGCTTGGCCCGCTCCAGCGGCCAGGACTCCACCAGTTCGGTGGCCTCGGCCGCGGTCGAGGTGCCCTCCCGGGCGCCGATCACCGCGGTGCGCAGCCGCTCCACGTCGGCGAGCAGGTCCTCGCCCCCGGCCTCGGCCAGGACGGTGCCCAGGGTGCCGCCGAGCAGGCGGATGTCGGCGCGCAGCCGCTCCGGCATCTCCTGCCGGGCGCTGTCGCGCTCCGCGCCGGCCCGGGTCGCATCGTTCGCCATCGCAAGGTCTCCTCGCGCTCGGTAAGCCTGTCCTCGGGTCACCGCGCCGGCGCCGTTGCCCAGATCCGCGGTGGGCGTGCGCGGCACAGCCTAGCGGGGTGGTCTGGACCAATCACGGTCCGCCCCAGGTCGCCGCGGCCGCGCCGCCTCCCGGTCCCTCCCTCCCCGATTACCGGCGAGTAATACGGGGTCGGCCCGCCCCGCCGCCCGGGGCCCGGTCTAGGCTGGCTTTCCATGGCGACCGAAGCCCCTGAACCTCTGCCCGCGGAGGACATCGACATCCACACGACCGCGGGCAAGCTCGCCGACCTGCAGCGGCGCCGGTACGAGGCCGTGCACGCCGGATCCGCGCGAGCCATCGAGAAGCAGCACGCGAAAGGGAAGATGACCGCCCGCGAGCGGATCGACGCCCTGCTCGACCCCGGGTCATTCACCGAGTTCGACGCGCTGGCCCGGCACCGCTCCACCAGCTTCGGCATGGACGCCAACCGCCCCTACGGCGACGGCGTGGTCACCGGGCACGGCACCGTGGACGGCCGCCCCGTCGCGGTGTTCAGCCAGGACGTCACCGTCTTCGGCGGCTCGCTCGGCGAGGTCTACGGCGAGAAGATCGTCAAGGTCCTGGACCACGCGCTCAGCACCGGCTGCCCGGTCGTCGGGATCAACGAGGGCGGCGGCGCGCGGATCCAGGAGGGCGTGGCGGCCCTCGGCCTCTACGCCGAGATCTTCAAGCGCAACGTGCACGCCTCCGGCGTGGTCCCGCAGATCTCGCTGATCATGGGCGCCGCGGCCGGCGGGCACGTCTACTCCCCCGCGCTCACCGACTTCGTGGTGATGGTCGATCAGACCTCGCAGATGTTCATCACCGGCCCCGACGTGATCAAGACCGTCACCGGCGAGGACGTCTCGATGGAGGAGCTGGGCGGCGCCCGGGCGCACAACACCCGCTCCGGGGTGGCGCACTACATGGGCGCCGACGAGCAGGACGCCCTCGACTACGTCAAGGAGCTCCTGGCCCACCTGCCCTCCAACAACCTGGACGACGCCCCGGTGCTGCCGGCCGACTCCGACCCGGAGCCCACCGGGGCCGACGCCGAGCTGGACTCCTTCATCCCGGACTCGGCCAACCAGCCCTACGACATCCGCCGGGTCGTCGAGCACGTGCTGGACGACGGCGAGTTCCTGGAGGTGCACGAGCACTTCGCCGGGAACATCGTGGTCGGCTACGGCCGGGTCGAGGGGCACAGCGTCGGCATCGTCGCCAACCAGCCGATGAACTTCGCCGGCTGCCTGGACATCGACGCCTCGGAGAAGGCCGCCCGGTTCGTGCGCACCTGCGACGCGTTCAACGTCCCGGTGCTCACCTTCGTCGACGTCCCCGGCTTCCTGCCCGGCACCGACCAGGAGTGGAACGGCATCATCCGGCGCGGCGCCAAGCTCATCTACGCCTACGCCGAGGCCACCGTCCCGCTGGTCACGGTGATCACCCGCAAGGCCTTCGGCGGCGCCTACGACGTGATGGGCTCCAAGCACCTGGGCGCCGACGTCAACCTGGCCTGGCCCACCGCGCAGATCGCGGTGATGGGCGCCCAGGGCGCGGTGAACATCCTGCACCGGCGCACCCTGGCCGCCGCCGGCGACGACGTCGAGACCGAGCGCGCCCGCCTGGTCGAGGAGTACGAGGACACCCTGCTCAACCCGTACGCCGCCGCCGAGCGCGGCTACGTCGACGGGGTCATCCTGCCCTCGGAGACCCGCGTCTCGGTGGCCAAGGCGCTGCGCGCGCTGCGCACCAAGCGCAAGCGGCTGCCGCCGAAGAAGCACGGGAACATCCCGCTGTGAGCCGCGAGACGACCGGCGAGGACCGGCCCCGGCTGAGCATCGTCCGCGGCGACGCCTCCCCCGAGGAGGTCGCCGCCCTGGTCGCCGTGGTCGCCGCGCGCGCCCGCGCCGCCGAGGCGGCCCGCGCGGCCGCACCGGCCGGGCAGGCCGGTTCCGCCTGGCGGCGGAGCGCCCGCGGCCCGCGCCGCACCGCCGCCCCCGGCCCGGGCGCCTGGCGGCGCAGCATGCACCCGGAGTGACCCGGCCGGTGCGGCCTAGACTTCCCATCCACAGGCGCGACGTCCGGCAGTCGCCTACCAGGAGGATTTCCCACCGTGCGTAAAGTTCTGATCGCCAACCGCGGCGAGATCGCGGTACGCGTGGCGCGCGCCTGCCGCGACGCCGGGCTGGGCAGCGTCGCGGTCTACGCCGACCCCGACCGGGACGCCCTGCACGCCAAGGTCGCCGACGAGGCCTACGCCCTGGGCGGGGACACCCCCGGCGAGAGCTACCTGTCCATCGCCAAGCTGCTCGACGTGGCGGAGCGCGCCGGCGCCGACGCGGTCCACCCCGGCTACGGCTTCCTCGCCGAGAACGCCGAGTTCGCCCAGGCCGTGATCGACGCCGGGCTGATCTGGATCGGCCCGCCGCCCGCGGCCATCACCGCGCTGGGCGACAAGGTCCAGGCCCGGCACATCGCGCAGAAGGTCGGCGCCCCGCTGGTGGCCGGCACCGCCGACCCGGTCTCCGGCGCCGAGGAGGTGGTGGCCTTCGCCGAGGAGCACGGCCTGCCGATCGCGATCAAGGCCGCCTTCGGCGGCGGCGGGCGCGGCCTGAAGGTCGTCCGGGAGATGGGCGAGGTCGCCGACGCCTACGAATCGGCGGTGCGCGAGGCGGTCACCGCGTTCGGCCGCGGCGAGTGCTTCGTGGAGCGCTACCTGGACCGGCCCCGGCACGTGGAGACGCAGTGCCTGGCCGACTCCCACGGCAACGTGGTGGTGGTCTCCACCCGGGACTGCTCGCTGCAGCGCCGGCACCAGAAGCTGGTCGAGGAGGCCCCCGCGCCGTTCCTCACCGCCGAGCAGACCGAGCTGCTCTACTCCTCCTCCAAGGCGATCCTGCGCGAGGCCGGCTACGTCGGCGCGGGCACCTGCGAGTTCCTGGTCGGCGCGGACGGCACCGTGTCGTTCCTGGAGGTCAACACCCGGCTCCAGGTGGAGCACCCGGTGACCGAGGAGGTCTCCGGGATCGACCTGGTCCGGGAGATGTTCCGGGTCGCCGACGGCGAGGAGCTGGGCTACGCCGACCCGGTGCTGCGCGGGCACTCCATGGAGTTCCGGATCAACGCCGAGGACGCCGGGCGCGGCTTCATGCCCGCGCCGGGCACCATCACCCGGCTGAACCTGCCCGGCGGCCCCGGGGTCCGGGTGGACACCGGCTGCGAGGAGGGCTTCACCGTCCCGCAGGCGTTCGACTCCATGGTCGCCAAGCTCATCGTGACCGGCTCCGACCGGCGCCAGGTGCTGGAGCGGTCGCGGCGCGCCCTGGCCGAGTTCGAGGTGGGCGGGATGCCCACCGTCATCCCGTTCCACCGCACCGTCATCGAGGACCCGGCCTTCGCCCCCGCCGGCGACGAGCCGTTCTCGGTGCACACCCGGTGGATCGAGACCGGGTTCGACAACACGGTGCCGCCCTACGAGGGCGCGCCGGGCGGCCCCGCCGAGCAGGAGGAGCGCGAGCGGGTCACCGTCGAGGTCGGCGGCAAGCGCCTGGAGGTGGTGCTCCCCGCCGGCCTGGGCGCCGCCGCGGCGGCCCCCGCCCCCGGGAACCCGGCCCGCAGGCGCGGCCACCGGTCCGGGAAGTCCGGCGGCACCGCGGCCGCGAGCGGCGACTCCCTGGTCTCCCCGATGCAGGGCACCGTGGTCAAGGTGGTCGCCGAGGACGGCGCGCAGGTCGCCGAGGGCGACACCGTGGTGGTCATCGAGGCGATGAAGATGGAGCAGCCGCTCACCGCGCACAAGGCGGGCACCGTGGCCGGCCTCTCGGTCTCCCCCGGCGAGACCGTCGCCAGCGGCGGCGTCGTCTGCGAGATCAAGGACGCCTGACCCGCATCCCACGCCACCGCGAGGGGCGGGACGGGGCGCTCGGCGCCCCGTCCCGCCCCTCGCGCCGTCCCGGCCCCCTCCCGCCCACCGGGGCCGCTCAGGGCCCGGCACCGGCCGGAGTACGCCGTCCGGCGCACCGCCGTGCCCGAGAGGCCCCCTCCTCCCCCCGGGGGCGGCGGAAGGCCCCTCGGCGGGCGGCCCGCTCTGCGGCGGTCCGGCCCGGCGGACACCGCACGGGGCCGCCGGGGCCGGGTCCCCTTGCGCCGCAGGGGATGCCGGGCCCGGAGGGGAAGCGGGCGCGCCGGGGATCCGGAGGGCGTGACCGGATTGACACCTCGGGGCGGGGGAATAATCCGGCGACCGTGGATATTGTTCCTAATCGTGACGAACCTGTGGGGCTTGACCGAGCGACGGCACGTCGACCTGTGCCGCGTCGCCAGCCAGGCGTGTCGTTAGACGCCTTCTCCTTCCGATCCTTCTCCGATCGACGATCCCCCGCCGCCGCGCCCGCGCGCGCCTATCCGCTTCGTCCACCGCCGAACCCGACACATCCCCGTCGTTCGGCGCTGCCCTGACCCAGGAGACGCCCCGTGCTTTCCGCGTTGAGACGCATCCCCTTCGCCGTGCAAGTGATCGCGGCGCTGTTCATCGGTATCGGCCTCGGATTCGTGGCCCTCCGGCTGGGCGGCGACCCGGACTCCCCCAACTGGCTGGCGGTCACCCTCGACACCGTCGGCTCCACCTTCGTCACCCTGCTGAAGACGATCGTCCCGCCGCTGATCCTGCTGGCGGTCATCTCCTCGATCGCGAGTCTGCGCAACGTCTCCAACGCCGCCCGGCTGGCCGGGCAGACGCTGCTCTGGTTCGCGATCACCGCGCTGATCGCGGTGCTCATCGGCATCGGCCTGGGCACCGGCTTCCGCCCCGGCCTGAACAGCGGGGTCGACCCGGGCACCGCCGCCGACCCCTCCTCGCAGGGCTCCTGGATCGCCTTCATCGAGAGCATCGTCCCGGTCAACTTCCTCGGCCTGGGCGCCTCCACCAGCCAGGACGAGGCCGGCGCACTGGCCACCTCGCTGGACTTCAACGCGCTGCAGCTGATCGTCATCGCCATCGCGGTGGGCGTGGCCGCGGTCAAGGTCGGCAAGGCCGCCGAGCCGTTCCTGGCCTTCACCGAGTCGGCGCTGCAGATCGTGCTGAAGGTGCTGTGGTGGATCATCCGCCTGGCCCCGCTGGGCACCATCGGCCTGCTCGGCAACGCCGTCTACAGCTACGGCTGGGGCACCATCGGCGCCCTGGGCAAGTACGCCGCGGTGATCTACCTCGGCCTGGCCCTGGTGCTGTTCGTCGTCTACCCGGTGCTGGCCCGGGTGCACGGGCTCTCCATCGTCAAGTTCTTCAGCGGCGTGTGGCCGGCGGTCCAGCTCGGCTTCGTCTCCCGCTCCTCGATGGGCACCATGCCGGTCACCCAGCGGGTCGCCGAGACCAACTTCGGCGTCCCCCGGCACTACGCCTCGTTCGCCGTCCCGTTCGGCGCCACCACCAAGATGGACGGCTGCGCCGCGATCTACCCGGCGGTCTCGGCGATCTTCGTCGCCCAGTTCTTCGGGGTGGGCCTGGGCTTCACCGACTACCTGCTGATCGCGTTCGTCTCGGTGATCGGCTCCGCGGCCACCGCGGGCACCACCGGCGCCACCGTGATGCTCACCCTGACCCTGTCCACCGTGGGCCTGCCGCTGGAGGGCGTCGGCCTGCTGCTGGCCGTCGACCCGATCCTGGACATGGGCCGCACCGCCACCAACGTGGCCGGCCAGGCGCTGGTCCCGGCGATCGTCGCCAAGCGGGAGCGGATCCTCGACGTGGAGCGGTACAACGCCCCGCGCGGCCTGGACGGCTTCGTCGACGAGGGCTTCTCCTCCCGGGCGGAGCAGGAGGCCGCCGCGCAGGAGGCCGAGAAGGCCGGGGAGACCGAAGAGGGAGAGGGATCCGAGCGCAGGGAGACCGCCGGGACGACCGCGTCCTGAGGTCCTCGCGCTCCCCGTCAGCGGGCGGCCCGCCGGTTCCGGCGGGCCGCCCGCGGCCGTTCGGGAACCCGGGGCGGCCGCCGTTCGTCCTTATCGAGTGAGGGAGGCGAGAGGAACGACATGTTGCGCCGATTGGTAGTACCGGCCCTGCTGACCGCGGGCCTCACCGCTTTCGCGGCCGCCCCGGCGGCCGCCGACACCGCCCCCGCCCCGCAGGACGCCGTTGGCGACCTGAAGAGCGACCACATCTACGTGCACGACGGGATCACCGAGGAGGCGGTCCCCGGCGCCGTCCGGGACCGGCTCGGCGAGGCCGCCCAGGAGACCGAGTCGGACAGCCCGGTCTACCTGATCATGCTGCCCCAGGAGAGCTTCGGCTCCAAGATGGAGCTGGACGCCTACATGGACGGCGTGATGGACGACGTGGGCGACGGCGTCTACGCCGGGTTCATGGGCTCCGACGCCAACAACTTCTTCGTCGACTCGCCCAACCTGGAGGACTCCGAGCTCGCCCAGATCGAGCAGAACGTCGCGGCGGCGAACCCGACCACCGAGGCCGACGCGCTGGCCGCGGTCCCCGAGGCCGTGGCCGACCAGGAGAGCGCCGACGCCGCCTCCGGCGTGTTCGGCATCGCCCTGCTCGCCATCCTCGGCCTGGTCGTGGTGGGCGGCGGCTTCTACCTGGTCAACGCGCGCAAGAAGCGCGAGGCCGAGAAGGCCAAGCAGCTCGCCGAGATCAAGCAGATGGCCCAGGAGGACGTGGTCCGGCTCGGCGAGGACATCGCCCGGCTGGAGATCGACCTGCACGCCGTCGACGACGCCACCCGCACCGACTACAGCCACGCCATGGACTCCTACGACCGGGCCAAGGCCACCTTGGACGGCATCCGGGAGCCGCAGGACATCCAGCAGGTCACCACCGCGCTGGAGGACGGCCGCTACTACATGACGGCCACCCGCGCCCGGCTCAGCGGGGACCCGCTCCCCGACCGGCGCAAGCCCTGCTTCTTCAACCCGCAGCACGGCCCGTCCACGCAGGACGTGCAGTGGGCCCCGCCGAGCGGCGCCCCGCGCGCCGTGCCGGCCTGCCAGGACTGCACCCGCGCCGTGCTGTCCGGCCGCGACCCCGACGTCCGCCTGGTCGAGGTGGACGGCGAGCGCCGCCCGTACTACGACGCGGGCCCGGCCTACGCGCCCTACGCCGGCGGCTACTTCGGGATGAGCATGATGATGGGCATGTTCTCCGGCATGATGATGGGCTCCATGATGGGGTCGATGATGGGCGCGGGCATGATGGGCGCCGGCGACATGGGCGGGGACATGGGCGACGTCGGCGGAGGCGACGACTTCGGCGACTTCGGCGGCGACATGGACTTCGGCGGCTTCGACTTCTGACCCGCCGCGCCGCCTCCCGGGCGGTGCCTCCCGAGCGCAGCGGAAAGGGCCCCGGCCGAGACCCGGCCGGGGCCCTTCTCCCGTCTGCGGGGGGGCTACTCCGGGGAGGCCTGCATCAGCGACCGGGCCGCCTCGGTGACGCTGCCGGACAGCGACGGGTAGACCGCGAAGGTGTGCGCGATCTCGTCGACGGTGAGCCGCTGCTGCACCGCGATGGAGACGCCCAGGATGAGCTCGCTGGCGCGCGGGCCGACGATGACGCCGCCCAGCACGATCCCGGTGTGCTGCCGGCAGATCAGCTTGACGAAGCCGTCCTTGCTGTTGTTCATCTTGGCCCGCGGGTTGGTGTCCAGCGGGAGGTTGACGATGCGCGCGTCCACCTTGCCGCTGCGCACGTCCTCCTCGGTGGCGCCGACCGAGGCCAGCTCGGGGTTGGTGAACACGGTCGCGGCGACGGTGGACAGCT
Source organism: Nocardiopsis potens DSM 45234 (assembly GCF_000341105.1). Taxonomy (GTDB): domain Bacteria; phylum Actinomycetota; class Actinomycetes; order Streptosporangiales; family Streptosporangiaceae; genus Nocardiopsis_A; species Nocardiopsis_A potens. The sequence goes on along the minus strand of NZ_ANBB01000052.1, from coordinate 11,989 downwards.
TCAGCGGGGCGACCGCCTCGCCCAGCGCGTGCCACATCGCGATCCGGCCCTGCATCGCGGCGACCGAGGCCAGCATGTTCACCCCGGTGCAGTCGCCCGCGGCGTACACGCCCGGAGTGGAGGTGCGGGAGACCCGGTCGACCTGGACGAAGCCGCCCTTGTCCAGCCGGACCCCGATCTCCTCCAGGCCGAGGTTGTCGGTGTTGGGGATCATCCCGACGGTCATCAGGCAGTGCGTGCCGTCCACCGTGCGCCCGTCGGAGAGGGTGACCCGCACCCCGTCGCCGGTGTTGACCACCGACTCGGCGCGGGTGTTGCCGAGCACCCGCATGCCGCGGCGGCGGAACACGTCCTCCAGCACCTCGGCGGCGTCGGCGTCCTGGGTGGGCATCACCCGGTCGCGCGAGGAGACCAGGGTGACCTGCGAGCCCAGCCCCTGGTAGGCGTTGGCGAACTCGGCGCCGGTGACGCCGGAGCCGACCACGATCAGCTCCTCCGGGCGCTCGTCCAGGTCGTACAGCTCGCGCCAGGTCAGGATGCGCTCCCCGTCCGGGCGGGCCGAGGGCAGCTCGCGCGGGTGGGCGCCGGTGGCGACCAGCACCACGTCGGCGTGGATCCTCCGGTCGCCGACGGCGACGATCCGCGGGTCGACCAGGCGGGCCTCGCCCTGGACGATCTCCACGCCCTCCTTGACCAGGCGGGCGGCGGTGTCCTCGGACTGCGCCCGGGCCAGCCGCTTGACCCGCTCGTTGACGGCCTTCATGTCCACGCCGACGCTGCAGTCGTCCTCGGAGTTGACCGTCAGCCCGAGCCGGCCGGCGTCGCGCACGTAGTTCGCCCGGACCGACGTCGCGATCATCGTCTTCGAGGGCACGCAGTCGGTCAGCACGCAGGCACCGCCGACGCCGTCCCGCTCCACGACGGTGACCTCCGCGCCGAGCTGCGCGGCGACCAGTGCCGCCTCGTACCCCCCGGGACCGCCTCCGATGATCACGACCTTCGTCACGTCTCTTCCACTCCCTTACCGAGGCGCCGCACGGATCTTGGCCATCCTGTGTCGCCCTCCCATTGTCGGCCATGCTGAGGTGGGGTTTCACACCGACCGCTCCGGTTCCTCCGGTGCCCGGCCGCCGGAAGGGCGCCCGGAGGCGGCTCCGGCATCCGGAATACACACCCCGGCGTTGCGCTGGGCGACCGAACGGCCACCCACGGGTAACCTCCCGAGATGTGAGCGAATCCACGCACGATCGCCCCATGGCCACCACCGCCGCCGCCAAGGAGCGGGCTTCGGCGGCCGCCGAGGAGCTGACCGCGCGCACCGGCGCGGACTCCTTCGACGCCGCGGTCGTGCTCGGGTCCGGCTGGGGCGTCCTGGCCGACCGGCTGGGCACGGCCGACACCGAGGTCGACGCCGGCGAGCTGCCGGGCTTCACCGCGCCGAGCGCCCCGGAGCACTCCTCCCTGGTGCGCAGCGTGTGGGTGGGGTCCAAGCGGGTCGCCCTGTTCGGCGGGCGGGTGCACCTGTTCGAGACCCGCGACCCGCTGCTCGCCGTGCACGCGGTGCGCACCGCGATCGCGGCCGGCGCGCGCACCGTCGTGCTCACCGGCTCGGCCGGGTCGCTGCGCACCGACTTCGCGGTGGGCCAGCCCATCCTGGTCCGCGACCACGTCAACCTGACCGGCTCCTCGCCCCTGGTCGGGCCGGACTTCGTCGACCTCACCCGGGCCTACTCGGCGCGGCTGCGCGGCCTGGCCCGGGAGGTGGACCCGTCGCTGGCCGAGGGGGTCTACGCCGAGATCGCCGGGCCGCAGCTGGCCACCCCGGCGGAGCTGGCCATGATCCGCGCCTCCGGCGCCGACCTGGTGGGCCACTCGCTGGCGCTGGAGACCATCGCCGCGGTGGAGATGGGCGCCGAGGTGCTGGCGCTGGCGGCGGTGAGCAACGACGCGGTCGCCTCGGTGGTGGAGCCGTTCGACCCGGGCCGGGCGGCCGAGGCCGCGCGGCACTCCGCGGACCGGACCGCGCCCCTGCTGCACGAGCTGCTGATGCGCTCCTGACCCCCAGCGCAACGTATAAGAGGCAGAAAAGCCTCCGGGAGGAGGGCCGCCGCTCCCCTCCGCGCGAGAGAGCGGCGTCCCTCCTCCCGGAGGGGCGCGGTGGAGGCCCGGCCGGCCCGGAGGCCCGGCACTGCGTGGCGAGCAGCATCCCGAGGCCGAGGGATGACCGTACCGGCCGTCCCGGGGCGGCGGAGAAGGCCTCCGCGCGAGCACGCGGCCCGAGGGCTCGGGGACCGATCCCAGGTGTCCCCGACCCGGCACGGGTGGCGATCCGGGCCGGCCGCGCGCATCCGCTATTCAGTTGGATCCGCACTGCCCGCGGAGGAGGGCGGGTCCGGTGATCCGCGCGAGCACCGGACCCGCCGTCCCCCTTAGGCATGCCTTACCTAATCAGTACTGCGGCGCGCAGTCAACCCTTTCCAGGCCCTCCGTTCAGAAGAGCACCAGGATCACCAGGAGCAGCGCCACCGGGCCGGCCAGCGCGCCCACCGCGTCCGGCGACCAGACCGGCCCCACCGGGGCCGCCTCCCCGGCCCCCGCCGACGGGCGGGCCTTCTGCCGCTCGGCCAGCTCGCGCAGGCGGAGCGCGTGCAGCTCCACCGGGCGCATGGTGCGCGGGTCGCCGTCGCCGATCGGGTCGCCGTCGGCCAGCCCGCCGGCCCGGCGCAGGTTCTCCCGGACCTTGGCCCGCTTGGTCTCGCGCAGCGCCCAGGAGCGCACCACCGTGTCCCCCGCGTGCACCCGGAGCACGTCGGTCACGTCCGACCAGGTGAACGCGGACCAGGGGACGAAGGTCTCGCGGAGCGGGTTGACCACGCGCACCCCCTCCTCCGAGGGCGCCACCCGGGGGCGCAGCCAGAGCACGTAGACGCCGCCGACGGTGATCAGCAGGACCGCCGCGGCGACCAGCGAGGAGGAGTCCCGGCCGCGCACCGCGAGGTCGACCAGGAGCAGTCCGGCCAGGACGATCCAGGCCCAGGAGAGCAGGCGCGGCACCGGCGCGGTGAAGGGTTTCATGGCACTCCGTCTCGTCCCTACCTCACCGCCCCGCCGGCCGCCCACTTGAGTTCGGCGAACCCGGGTTTGATCCGGCCGTTGATCAGCGCCAGCCGCTCATCGAACGGCAGGAAGGCCGATTTCATCGCATTGACGGTGAACCACTGCAGATCATCCCAGTCATACCCGAACGCCGACACCAGTCGGGCGAACTCCTCGGACAGCCCGGTCCGGCTCTGCAGCCGGTTGTCGGTGTTGACGGTGACCCGGAACCGCAGCCGGCGGAGCAGGCCGATCGGGTGCTCCTCGATCGACGGCGCCGCCCCGGTCTGCACGTTGGAGCTGGGGCACATCTCCAGCGGGACCCGCTTGTCCCGGACGTAGGAGGCGAGCCGGCCGAGCCGGTACCCGCCGTCCGGGTCCGGCTCGATGTCGTCGGCGATGCGCACCCCGTGGCCGAGCCGGTCGGCCCCGCACCACTGCAGCGCCTCCCAGATGGACGGCAGCCCGAACGCCTCGCCGGCGTGGATGGTGAAGTGCGCGTTCTCCCGGCGCAGGAACTCGAAGGCGTCCAGGTGCCGGGTGGGCGGGTGGCCCGCCTCCGCGCCGGCGATGTCGAAGCCGGCCACCCCCGAGGTGCGGTAGCGGACCGCCAGCTCGGCGATCTCCCGGGAGCGGGCGGCGTGCCGCATCGCGGTGAGCAGGCAGCCCACCCGGATGTCCCGGCCGCGCCCGCGCGCCCGCCGGACGCCCTCCTCGAAGCCGTCCAGCACCGCCTGCACCACCTGGTCCAGGCCGAGGCCGCCCTCCAGGTGCTGCTCCGGGGCGAACCGCACCTCCGCGTAGACCACCCCGTCCTCGGCCAGGTCCTCGGCGCACTCGGCGGCCACCCGGAGCAGCGCCTCCCGGCTCTGCATCACCCCGACGGTGTGCGTGAACGTGTCCAGGTAGCGCTCGAGCGAACCGGAGCCGGCGGCGGAGGCGAACCAGTCGGCGAGCGCCTCCGGCTCGGTCTCCGGCAGCGCGCCGTACCCCGCCTGCTCGGCGAGTTCCACGACGGTGCGCGGGCGCAGCCCGCCGTCCAGGTGGTCATGGAGCAGGACCTTGGGGGCCCTGCGGATGCGGTCCAGGGTCGGCTCGTGGCTCATGCCGCCCAGCATGCCAGCGGGGCGGCCCGCGCGCGGCTACATCAGCGCGGCGTCGGCCACCTCGTCCCGGCCGCCCGGCCGCTCGCACTCCCACAGCGCGGTGAGCGCCGCGGCCGCCATCAGGTGCACGCCGACGCCGATCGCCCGCTCGTCCACGTCGAAGGTGCCGCGGTGCAGGTCGAGCATGGGCGAGGTGGAGTCGACCGGGTGGGTGCCCAGCCGGGCCAGCGCGCCGGGGACGTGCTCCAGGTACCAGGCGAAGTCCTCGCCGCCCAGGCTCTGCGGGGTGGACTCCACCGCCTCCGGGCCCAGCGCCTGCCCGGCGGCGTCGCGCAGCATCCGGACGCTGACCGCCTCGTTGACGGTGGGCGGCACGCCGCGCCGGTAGTCCATCTCCACCGTCGCCCGGTACGGCGCCACCACGCTGTCCAGCAGCTCCTTGAGGATGTCCGGGGCGGCGTGCCAGGCGTCGTCGTCCAGGCAGCGCACGGTGCCCTCGGCGACCCCGTCGTCCGGGACGGCGTTGGGCGCCGACCCGGCGCTCACCCGCCCCCACACCAGGCTGAAGCCGGCCCGGGGGTCCACCCGCCGGGAGAGCGCCGCGGGCAGCTCGGTGACCACCTTGGCCAGCGCGTACACCAGGTCGGCGGTGAGGTGCGGGCGCGCGGTGTGCCCGCCCGGCCCGGACAGCCGGACCGCGATCCGGTCGCAGGCCGCGGTGATCGCCCCGGTGCGCAGCCCCACCTGGCCGCAGAGCAGCCGCGGGTCGCAGTGCAGGGCGAAGATCCGGTCCACCCCGTCCAGGCCGCCGGCGTCGATCACCGCGCGGGCGCCGCCGGGCAGCTCCTCGGCGGGCTGGAAGAGCAGCCGCACCCGGCCCGGCAGCGCGCCGGCCCGGGCCTGCTGGGCGAGGAACAGGCCCGCGCCCAGCAGCGCCGTGGTGTGCACGTCGTGCCCGCAGGCGTGCGCCGCACCGGGGACGGTGGACCGGTAGGGCACGTCCTTCTCGTCGGTGAGCGGCAGCGCGTCGATGTCGCCGCGCAGCGCGACGGTGGGCCCCTCGCCGGAGCCCACGTCGCAGATGAGGCCGGTGCCGTCGGGCAGCCTCCGCGGTGCCAGCCCGGCGGCGCGCAGCCGCTCCTCCACCCGCTGGGTGGTCCGCGTCTCGGCGAACGCCAGCTCGGGGTGCATGTGCAGGTCCCGGCGGAAATCGATGAGACCGCGTTCATTGCGCGCGAGAAACGCGGTCAGCTGATCCCGCAGATCACGTCCCTGCATGCGTTGTCCCCCTGTTCGTCGGCGTTGGCGGTGCGGCGGCGGTCCCGCCGCCGACCCGGTCTGTTCCGGCGGCCGGTCCGCCGATCCCCTCGCGGAACTCCGCGATCAGGGTGTCCACGACGTCGTCGAGCGTGCCGCCGTCGCGCACGACGGCGCGCTGGCGCTCGTAGGAGGCGCCCTTGTCCAGCACCTCGGAGACCACGTCCAGATCGTCGGCGCAGCCCAGTCGGGCGGCCACCGGTTCGAGCTCGCGCACGAGCTCGTAGAGGTCGTCCCGGAGCGGGACGGTGGACCCGCGCTCATCGGTGATGATCCGGGCGTCGAGGCCGTAGCGGGTGGCCCGCCACTTGTTGTCGTTGACCACCCAGGAGGGGCGGCACGGCAGCCGGTAGCCCCGGTCCAGCAGGTTGTCGAAGTGGGTGACCAGGCTCTGGGTGAGCGCCGCGGCCATCCCCACCTCGCGCAGCGTGGGGATCCCGTCGAACATCCGGATCTCCACGGTGCCCAGGTCGGGGTGGGGGCGCACGTCCCACCAGACCTCCTTGATGCCGGCGATGGTGCCGGCGCGCAGCAGCGTCGCCATGTAGTCCTCGAAGGCCGCCCAGTCCGGGAGCACCGGCGGCGGGCCGGAGGTGGGCAGCGCCCCGAAGACGATCGACCTGCTGGAGGCCAGGCCGGTGTCGTGGCCGTTCCAGAACGGGCTGGAGGCGGTCAGCGCGAGGAAGTGCGGCAGGTGCCCGGCGAGCGCGTTGACGATCGGCACCGCCTTCTCCGCGGAGCGCACGCCCACGTGCACGTGGACGCCGAAGGTGAGGATCCTCCGGGCCAGCCACTGCATCTGGTCCACCAGCTCGCCGTAGCGCTGCACCGGCGACATCGCCTGGTCCCGCCAGTCGTCCAGCGGGTGGGTCCCGGAGCAGATGGCGGCGGCGCCGCGCGGCTCCAGCGCGCCCTGCAGCCGGCGCACGCTCCCGGCGAGGTCCTCCCGGGCCTCCTGGACCGTCTCGCAGACGCCGGTGACGACCTCGACGGTGCACTGCATGAGCTCGTGGCGGAGCGGCGGGGCCGACGGCGCCTCGCTCAGGTCGGGCAGTTCGGCGAGCACCTGCTCCGCCTCCTGCCGCAGGTGGCGGGTTTCCACGTCGACGAGCTGGAGTTCCCACTCGACGCCGAGGGTGGTGCGGTCAGAGGCGTTGAATTCGATTCCCACGATCGTCCTCCGCACGGTTGTCCGGCCGGCGCGCACGCCGTTAGAGGCACCATAAGCGAGAGGGACCGGCATACCGCCAGTGCTCCTCATCGCTTTCAACTCCTCAGGACACAGGACCGCGGAGGAAGACCGAACGCCGTGAAAAGGCGGCCCGCCGCGCTTCGAGGATTACAGATTCACCCCGGCCCCGCGGCGGATTACGGCGATCGCGGCCCGCTCGGTTCCCGATCCGTTCACCGCGGGCCGCCGGGCGGCACGGATCTTCTGCCGGTGCCGCTTTCCTCACGCTATACGATTCGGCCCTGTTCGGTGGCGAAGTGACCGATACGTGATCTGCGGAATACCGTCATTTCCCGCGCCGGGAGCGCAGCCACCAGGCCGCGCAGGCGGCGCCGAGCAGCGCCGCCGCGGCCGCCGGCGCGACACGCCGGAGCCGCTCCGCCCGGCGCCGGCGCGGCGCGTTCCGGTCCGCCCCGGAGGCCGTCCGCGCCGCCGGGCGCGCCGCCTCCGGCCGCGCCGCCCCGGCCCTCCCCTGCGGGGCGCGCTCCGCACCGCCCACCACCGCCAGCCCGGACCCGGCCGGCGCCCGCCCGACCGGCAGGTCCACCGGGACCGCCCCCTGGTAGGGCGGCGGCACCGGAAGCCAGGTCGCGGTCCAGGCCGCCGCGAACATCACCATCCGCAGCACGATGTTGAGCCAGACCAGCAGCCCGACCAGCACCGCGAAAGAGGCGTAGAGGGGGTTGGCCAGGGTGCCGCCGATGAGCAGCGCGCCGGCCGCCTTGAGCACCTCGAAGCCGACCGCGGCGAGCAGCGCCCCCCGCCACAGCAGCCGCCAGGGGCGGCGGGTGCCGGACAGCCGGGAGAACAGCACCAGGAAGATGAGCAGGTCGGCGCCGATCGCGATGGCGAGCCCGAGCAGCCGGGTGGCCGCCGCGGCGGTGAACGAGCCGTCCAGCCCCACCCAGCCCAGCAGCCAGCCGGTGGCGGCCTGGGCGACGCCGGTCAGCGCCACCGAGGCGAGCAGCGCCCCGCCCAGCACCACCGTGACCGCCAGGTCGACCGCCTTGGCCACCAGGAAATTCGGGCCGTCGGAGACGCTCTTCAGCCAGATGGTGTGCAGCGCCTCGCGCAGCGCCCCGACCGCGCCCAGCCCGGTGTAGGCCAGCCCGATCAGGCCGATCGCCCCGGCGCCGGTGCGGGCCCGGGCGATCTGCTCGATCGGCAGCTGCTCGGAGAGCCCGGGGAGCTGCTCGTCGATCGCGGTCTCCAGATAGGAGCGCGCGTTCGGGTCCACCTCGACCGCGTAGCCGACCACCGCGAAGGCCAGCGCGATCAGCGGGAAGAAGGAGAGGAAGGCGAAGTAGGTGACCGACGCGGCGAGCTGGTTCCCCCGCCGGTCGGCGTAGCGCTCGTAGGCCCGCACCAGGTGGTCGAACCCGGGCCTGCCCCGGCGCAGCGCCCAGTAGGTCTCCATGGCCCGCTGCCGGTGGTGCCGCACCCGGTCCCGCAGCCCGCCCGTCTCCGCGCCGACCTCCCCCACCTCCCCGGTTCCCTGGAGCGAGCGTAGCGACGCCCCCTCCCGGGAGGAACCCCGACACTCCCGGGCGTGTCGCCCCCAGGGGAGGCGCCGGCCCCCTGCTCCGCCCCGTCGAGGGACGGCCGCTCTCCCCAGCCCAGCCCCCCCGGCCCCGCACCCACCCTGTTGAGCCCCGCGATGACGTCGAGGCGGGCGCGACCGGACCGGGCGGGGGTGGGGCCGGGGGCGGCTCGGGGCATGGCAGAGGCACTGCGGCGAGGAGAAACCCCCATCAACGATCTAGAATCGGGCCGTGCCGCAGCTCAGAGCCCGATCGAAGCCGACCTCTCCGCCCTCGGGGACGGAGCCGGAGGCGTACGCGGCGGAGATCGCCGCGGTGTTCACCCGGATCCACGGGCGCGGGCCGGAGGGCATCTGGTGGGCCCCCGGGCGGGCCGGGCTGCTGGGGGACCTGTTCGGCTGCCCCGCCGGCCCGGTGCTCCTCTCCGCGCTGCCGTGGGGGGTGGCGGCCGCCGTCTCCCGCACCCGCGACGGGTCGGTCGAGGCGCGCACCGCCGACGGGCGCCGCTCCCGCCGCCTGGCCCGGCGGGCCGCGGCCGCGCTGCGCGCCGCCGTCGCCGCCGGCCTGGCCGAGCCCACCGACGGGGTGCGGGTGCTGGTCGGCTCCACCCTGCCCGCCGGCGGCGGGCTCGGTGCCGGCCCCGCCCTGGAGTGCGCGGTGCTGCTCGCCCTGGCCGAGACCGCCGGCTCCGGCGCCGACCGGAAGGCGCTGGCCCGCGCCGCCCCCGCCTCGGCCGAGCGCGGCGCCGTGCTGCGCTGCGCCCCCGGCGCGGTCCTCTCCATCGACCTGAACAGCGGCCGCGGCCGCACGCTGCCCTTCGACACCGCCGCGTCCGGGCTGGTCCCGCTGGTGATCGGCGCGGGCGGGCCCGGGCCCCGGCAGGCCCGGCGCACCGCCCGGCGCCGGCTGGCCGAATGCGGCCGGGCCGCCGCCCGGCTGGGCGTCGAGGACCTGCGCACGATCGAGGACCTCCCCGGCGCGCTGCGCGAGCTGCGCGACCCCGCGCTGCGCGGCCGGGTGCGGCACGTGGCGACCGAGGCCAACCGGGTGCACGCCGGGGCCGGGCTGCTGCGGGCCGGCGTCCCCGCGGAGCTCGGCGCGGTGCTGACCGCCTCGCACCTGTCCATGCAGGGGCCGTTCGCGGCGACCACCGCAGAGGTGGACCTTTCGGTGCAAAGGGCCGTAGGCTCGGGCGCGCGGGGCGCCCGTACCGCGGGCGACCGGATCGGCGGCGCCGTGGTCGCGCTGGTCGCCGAGGACCGCACCGAGCGGGTCCGCGCCGCCCTCCCCGGGACCTGGGCGCAGACCGCCCCTCCGTCGGACGGGGCCCGCCGGCTGCGCTGAGACCGCCCGCGCCCGGGCCTCCGAGCCCCCCGCTCCGGAGGCCCCGCCCTGTCGCCGACCCCCTGGAGTCCCCTCAGATGCCCCTTCCGCACCGGTCCCGCGCGGCCGCGGCCACCGCCGCCGCGGTGTTCCTCACCGCCCTGGGCTCCGCCGCGCCCGCCTCCGCAGCCGGGTACAACGGCGTCTGCGGCGCCGGCTACAAGGTGGTCAACTCGGCCGACCTGCCGGGCGGCGCGGGCACGGTCCACCTCGCCTACAACGGCTCCACCGGGAAGAACTGCGCGGTGAGCGTCCGCGCCTCGAAGGGCGCCGCCGTCCCGATGGACGTGCAGCTGGCGCTCGCCTCGGACCCGGACTCCGCGGTCCTGGACAGCGGCGAATTCACCTCTTACGCGGGCCCGGTCTATCTGAAGGCCCAGGGCTCCTGCGTGACCTGGAGCGGAATCATCGGGGACCAGGCCGCCGGGAAGGCCGGGACCAACTGCGGATGAGCCGGCCGGGGCCGGCGGGCCTTTCCGGGCCGCCTCCCGCCCCCTTCGCCTCCGCCGCCGCGACGCCTTTCCGGGTGCCCGGTTCCGGGTGGCGGCGCGGCCCGGTGGCGGATCGAAAAGGTCCCAAGGGCGGAGGAATCGAACCCGAATACCATGAGCCGAGTCGGATCGGGTGTACAGAGGCATCCGGCCGATCCTGCGAACGGGATGGACGAGCAGAACAATGGCGCACGGGCCGAACGACGCCGAGCGCACCGGAGTCTTCCGGCGCGGTGACGACGGCGGGTACGACGAGATCGAGAAGCTGTACCGGCCGCCGACCAGGCGCACCCCCTCCGGCTCCGGTGGCGGCGGGGAGGGCCGGCGGAAGAACGGGAGCGGTGAGCGGAGCGCGGAGCGCTCCACCGCCGCGGGCGGCCGCGGCGGCCGCTCCGGCGGGCACGGCCCGGGCCGGGTGTACGACGGCTCGGGACGGCGGCGCCGGGAGCAGGAGCGCCGCCGCCGGATCTGGCGGAACGGCGCCGTGGCGGCCCTGGTCGTCGTGCTGCTCGTGGTGGTCGTGTTCCCGGTGGGCATGTACATCTGGGCCGACGGCCGGCTGGACCGGGTCGAGGCGCTGCCCGACTACGAGGGCCGCCCCGAGGACCAGCCCGGCACCACCTTCCTGATCGTCGGCTCGGACAGCCGCGAGGGCCTCAGCGACGACGACATGCAGGACCTGCGCACCGGCCGCGCCGAGGGCAAGCGCACCGACACGATCATGGTCCTCTACGTGCCCGAGGACGGGAAGCCGACCATCCTCAGCGTGCCCCGCGACTCCTACGTGCCCATCCCCGGCATCGGCGAGAACAAGATCAACGCGGCCTTCGCCGAGGACCTCGGCGGCGGCCCGTCCACCCTGGTGCAGACGTTCGAGCAGGCCTCCGGGGTGCGCATCGACCACTACGTGGAGATCGGCTTCGCCGGCTTCGTGGACATCGTGGACGCGGTCGGCGGGGTGGAGATGTGCCCCGAGGAGCCGATGGAGGACCCCAAGGCCGGGCTGGACATCGAGGCCGGCTGCCAGGAGATGGACGGCTCCACCGCGCTGGGCTACGTGCGCACCCGCGCCTCGGCCCGCGCCGACCTGGACCGGATCCAGCGCCAGCGGGAGTTCTTCAGCGCGCTGATCGGCAAGGCCACCGACACCTCCACGCTGATCAACCCGTTCCGGTCGGTCCCGCTGGTCTCCGAGGGCACCGAGACCTTCGACGTGGACCAGGACGACCACCTGATGGACCTGGCGCAGATGGCGCTGGCCATGCGGGACAAGCCCACCACCTCGTCGATCCCGGTCGGCTCCACCCCGACGCTGGCGGTCGGCTCGGTGGTGCTGTGGGACGAGGAGGCCTCCGGCCGGATGTTCTCCGCCATGCAGAACGGCGAGCAGATCCCCGAGGACGTGCTCCGGGACTGAGCCGCGCCGCCCGCCGGGCCGCGGCCGGGGCGGGGGAAAGAACGAGGGGCCCGACGCTCATCGAGCGTCGGGCCCCTCTCTGTGACGTTCCGCACCGCGCGCGCCTACCCCCCAGCGGGCGCACGGCCGGCACGTCGTCTTCGGGAGACCGGTTCCGGTCTCGACCTCGACACTGTCGAGGCTAGTGGAGCGGGGCTCAACGCCCCCTCCAGACAGGTACAACTCTAGGCAATGTTCGCAAACTACGCGAACGTTCGGCGTGTGGCGTTCACCCCACCACGAGCGGGAACTCCGGTGCGGTCACGCTCCGTCCCCACGTGGAACATCATTGCACCCGCGCGGCCCCCGCGGGCGGAAACCGCGGAACCCGCCCGCCCCTCCCCGATGATCTTGACGCTGCGGGGGTA
>NZ_ANBB01000051.1 GCF_000341105.1 Nocardiopsis potens DSM 45234 | reverse complement strand
CCCCCCCCCGCCGGGATCGGCGGGACGGCCCTGTCGTGCCCTTCGGCCGGGTCCGGTCCCGGCGGCGCCGGGTCAGGCCAGGCGCTTCTGCAGGTTCTCGTCGAGCGCGGCGAGGAACTGCTCGGTGGTGAGCCACTCCTGGTCGCCGCCGACCAGCAGCGCCAGGTCCTTGGTCATCTGGCCGCCCTCGACCGTCTTGACGACGACGTCCTCGAGGGTGGAGGCGAACTCGGTGACCTTGGGGGTGTTGTCCAGCTTGCCCCGGTGCTCCAGCCCGCGGGTCCAGGCGAAGATGGAGGCGATCGGGTTGGTGGAGGTCGGCTTGCCCTGCTGGTGCTGGCGGTAGTGCCGGGTGACGGTGCCGTGCGCGGCCTCCGCCTCGACGGTGCGCCCGTCCGCGGTGCGCAGCACCGAGGTCATCAGGCCCAGCGAGCCGAAGCCCTGCGCGACGGTGTCCGACTGCACGTCGCCGTCGTAGTTCTTGCAGGCCCAGACGTAGCCGCCCTCCCACTTGAGCGCGGCGGCGACCATGTCGTCGATCAGCCGGTGCTCGTAGGTGAGGCCGGCCGCGTCGAACCGCTCCTTGAACTCGGCCTCGTAGATCTCCTCGAACACGTCCTTGAACATGCCGTCGTAGGCCTTGAGGATCGTGTTCTTGGTGGAGAGGTAGACCGGGTAGTTGCGGTCCAGGCCGTAGTTGAGGCTGGCCCGCGCGAAGTCCTCGATGGACTTGCGGAAGTTGTACATCCCCATGGCGACGCCGCCGCCCTCGGGGAAGTTGGCCACGTCCAGCTCGACCGGCTCGCTGCCGTCGGCCGGGGTGTAGGTGATGGTGACGCTGCCCGGGCCGGGGACCTTGAAGTCGCTGGCCTTGTACTGGTCGCCGTGGGCGTGGCGGCCGATGATGATCGGCTTGGTCCAGCCCGGCACCAGCCGCGGCACGTTCTCGCAGATGATCGGCTCGCGGAAGACCACGCCGCCGAGGATGTTGCGGATGGTGCCGTTGGGCGAGCGCCACATCTTCTTCAGGCCGAACTCCTCGACCCGCGCCTCGTCCGGCGTGATGGTGGCGCACTTGACGCCGACGCCGTGCTCCTTGATGGCGTTGGCCGCGTCGACGGTGATCTGGTCGTCGGTGCGGTCCCGCTCCTCGATGCCCAGGTCGTAGTACTTCAGGTCGACGTCGAGGTAGGGGAGGATCAGGCGGTCCTTGATGAAGGACCAGATGATCCGGGTCATCTCGTCGCCGTCGAGCTCGACTACGGGGTTCTCGACCTTGATCTTGGCCATGGCTGTGTGGCTGTCCCTTCGTTTCGGCGCGGCGTCGTGTGGCTGGATACCTGCCGAGTTCTGTTCAGTATCTCGATATCAAGCTTATTAGACGCCACCGGCCTCCGTTCAAGAGGTCAGCTGCGGAGCCACCCAGGCGAGCACGATCAGCAGGACGGCCAGGCCGACGGCGGTGGCGATGTCCAGCCAGCGGCCGCGCACCGCCAGCATGCCGATCCGCTCCTCGGGCAGCAGGATGCGGAAGGTCGCGGCGAGCAGCAGGGCGCCGGCGATGATGGCCGGACCGCGCTTGAAGTAGGCGGCGGCGACCACCACGATGCCCGCGGCCATCGTCGCCAGCACGAGGAAGTAGGGGATCTGCGCGAGCCAGCCGGGCGCCTCGGTCCCGGGCTCCGCTCCGGGCTCCGGCGCGGACTCCTCCGCCGCCGGCTCCGGCAGGGACCCCTCCGTGGTGCCGCTCTCCTCCGCCTCGCGGCCGGCGTCCCCGCCGGGAGCGTCGTCTCCGGGTGCGACCGTCGCCTCCACCGCTTTTCGGCTCACCGTAAACCTCACGCTCTCGTGCACGAATCTCGGGGTCGTCGAGCGGGACCGGGCCCGGCGTGGCGCGGTCCGGCCACCACCCGGAGCACGGGGACCGAAACCCCGAGGCAAGTGAGGCCCGTCGGCGAGCGAACCGTCATTGAACACACATCGTGACTGGCCACCGCAGCCCCAGTGTAATGAGTCCGATCGCCCGTCCGTCCCACCCCGCACGGAATCGGATCGCCCACCGTACACCGGGTACCGGCCCTTAAAGCAGAGAAACGGTGTAAACCTCGCGCGATAGGTGTCTAACGGGCGGGTAAGCGCGTAGAACCGACACACCCCGGGTAACCAACCAGGAGATGAGTGCCACGGTGAGCGAGGACAGCCCCCATGAAGCCCACCCGGACGATCACCGGCAAGCGATCCGCCCCCGTCTCGCGGCCTCCTGTCGCGCCGCACCGGGCACCGTCCCATCGGCCACGCCCCACAACGGGAGGAACAACCGTGGACGGGCCTTACATACGGGTCGAGGAGAGCGGTGACGTCCGCCGGCTGGGCACCGAGGTGACCACGGTCGGGCGCGGTGAGGGCGCCGACATCCGGCTGAACGATCCCAGCGTCTCGGCGCTCCACGCCGAGCTGGTGCGCCGCGGCCCCTACGTCTACGTCGTCGACCTCGGCCTCTCCCGCAACGGCACCAGGGTCAACGGGCGCCCCATCGCCCGCCGTGTGCTCGAAGAAGGCGACGTCGTCAGTTTCGGCTCCGCCCGGTGCAAGATCGGCGGACTCCCCCGCGAGGACATCAACCCCGAGGTGGAGCTGCGCCGCGGAGCCGCCCCCGAGCTCACCCGCCGCGAACTCGACGTGCTCACCTCGCTGTGCCGCCCGGCCCTCTCCGACGAGGCGTTCGTGTCCCCCGCGACCGCCCGGGAGATCGCCGAGGACCTGGTGGTCACCGAGGCGGCCGTCAAGCAGCACCTGCTCCGCCTCTACCAGAAGTTCCGCATCCCCGAGGGGACCAACCGGCGGACCCGGCTGGCCAACGAGGTCGTCGCGCTCGGCCTGGTCCGCCCGCTGCCGGTGCCCGACCGCGAGCGCAAGGCCGGCTGAGCACCGCCGGCCGACGGTCCCGGCGCCGCAGCCGCCTCGACCGGCGTCGAGGCGACCGCGCCGGGACCGGTGCGGAGGAAGGCGCGGGGGCCGGCCGCCCCCGCGCCCGCGGGTCAGGCCGACGCCGCCCGGCGCTCGGCCGCCTCCACCACGTTGACCAGCAGCATGGCCCGCGTCATCGGCCCCACCCCGCCCGGGTTGGGCGAGACGAACCCGGCGACCTCCCGCACGTCGGCGGCGACGTCGCCGGCCAGGCCCTGCTCGGTGCGGGTCACGCCGACGTCCAGCACCGCCGCGCCCGGCTTCACCATGTCCTTGGTGATCAGGTTCGGCACACCCGCCGCCGCCACCACGATGTCGGCCCGGCGGGTGTGCGCCGCCAGGTCCCGGGTGCCGGTGTGGCAGAGCGTCACCGTGGCGTTCTCGGTGCGCCGGGTCAGCAGCAGCCCGATCGGCCGGCCCACGGTCACCCCGCGGCCGACCACCACCACCTCGGCGCCCTTGAGCTCCACCCCGTACCGGGTGAGCAGGTCGATGATGCCGCGCGGGGTGCACGGCAGCGGCGCGTCCTGCATCAGCACCAGCTTGCCCAGGTTGGACGGCTGCAGCCCGTCGGCGTCCTTGGCCGGGTCGATCAGGCCCAGCACCCGGTTCTCGTCCAGCCCCTCGGGCAGCGGGAGCTGCACGATGTAACCGGTGCACGCCGGGTCGGCGTTGAGCTCGGCCACCGCCGCCTCCACCTCGGCCTGGGAGGCCGTGGCGGGCAGGTCCCGGCGGATGCTGGCGATGCCGACCTCCGCGCAGTCCCGGTGCTTGCCCGCGACGTAGGTGCGGCTGCCCGGGTCGTCGCCGACCAGCACCGTGCCCAGCCCGGGGGTGATGCCCTTCTCCCGCAGGGCGGCGACCCGCTCCGCGAGGTCGGCCTTGATCGCCGCGGCGGCGGCCTTGCCGTCGAGGATCTGTGCGCTCACGCTCGTCCCTTCGTCAGTGGAAGAAGTGCCGGGTTCCGGTGAAGTACATGGTGACCCCGGCCTGCTCGGCGGCGGCGACCACCTCGGCGTCCCGGACCGACCCGCCGGGCTGCACCACCGCGCGCACCCCCGCCTCGGCCAGCGCCTCCAGGCCGTCGGGGAAGGGGAAGAACGCGTCGCTGGCCGCGACCGCGCCGGCCGCCCGCTCGGCGCCGGCCCGGGTGATCGCCAGCCGCACCGAGTCGACCCGGTTCACCTGGCCCATGCCCACGCCGACGGTGGCCCCGCCCGAGGCGAGCAGGATCGCGTTGGACTTCACCGAGCGCACCGCGCGCCAGGCGAACTCCAGGTCGGCCAGGGTGGCGGCGTCGGCCGGGGCGCCGGTGCGCAGCTCCCACCCCTTGGGGTCGTCGCCCGGGGCGTCCACCAGGTCGGCCGCCTGGAGCAGCAGGCCGCCGCTGATCTGCCGGGCCTCCGGCCGGGCCGCGCGGTCCGGGGCGGCGACCTTGAGCAGCCGCACGTTCTTCTTCCGGGTGAGCGCCTCCACCGCGCCCGGCTCGAAGTCCGGGGCGGCGACGACCTCGGTGAAGATCTCCGCCAGCCGCTCGGCCATGGCGGCGCTCACCGGCCGGTTGGCGGCGACCACCCCGCCGTAGGCCGACACCGGGTCGCAGGCGTGCGCCTTGCGGTGCGCCTCGGCGATGTCGGCGCCGACCGCGATCCCGCACGGGTTGGCGTGCTTGATGATCGCCACGCACGGGTCGGCGAAGTCGTAGGCGGCGCGCAGCGCGGCGTCGCCGTCCACGTAGTTGTTGTAGGACATCTCCTTGCCGTGCAGCTGCTCGGCGCCGGCCAGCCCGGGGCCGGCCGGGTCGGCGGCCCTGTACAGCGCCGCGCCCTGGTGCGGGTTCTCCCCGTAGCGCAGGGTCGCCGCCCGCTCGTAGGCCTGGCCGTGGAAGGCCGGCCAGCCGGTCCGCTCGGCCGTCTCGTCCGGGGCGTAGGTCCCGGCGAACCAGGACGCGACCGCGGCGTCGTAGGAGGCGGTGTGCGCGAAGGCCTGCGCCGCCAGCCGCTTGCGCCGCTCCTCGTCGAAGCCGCCCTCACCCAGCGCGGACAGCACCTCGCCGTAGGCGCCCGGGTCGACCACCACCGCGACGCCGGCGTGGTTCTTGGCCGCGGCGCGCACCATGGACGGGCCGCCGATGTCGATCTTCTCGATGCACTCGTCGGCGGAGGCGCCGGAGGCGACCGTCTCCCGGAACGGGTAGAGGTTGACCACCACCAGGTCGAACGGCTCGACGCCCAGCTCGGTCAGGGCGGTGCGGTGGTCCTCCTTGCGGCGGTCGGCCAGCAGCCCCGCGTGCACCTTGGGGTGCAGGGTCTTGACCCGCCCCTCCAGGCACTCGGGGAACCCGGTCACCTGCTCCACCGGAGTCACCGGGACGCCCGCGTCCGCGAGCCGGGACGCCGTGGAACCGGTGGAGACGATCTCCACCCCGGCATCGGCGAGGCCCCGGCCGAGCTCCTCCAACCCCGTCTTGTCGTAAACGCTGATCAGCGCGCGCCGAATGGCCTGCCGCGTCACCGGTTCTCCTCTGCTCGTTCCTTGCCCGCCCGGACGGTCCGCCCGTCCAGCCGCCAGCCCTCCCGCGCCAGGCGCCCGACCGTGTCGACCAGCATCCGCCGCTCCACCGCCTTGATCCGGCCGTGCAGCGCCGCCTCGTCGTCACCGGGTTCGACCCGCACCGCGACCTGGTCGATGATCGGCCCGGTGTCCACCCCCTCGTCGACGAAGTGGACGGTGGCGCCGGTGACCTTCACCCCGTGCGCCAGCGCGTCGCGGACCGCGTGCGCCCCGGGGAAGGCCGGGAGCAGCGCGGGGTGCAGGTTGATGACGGTGTTACCGGCCAGCACCTCGGGGCCCAGGATGCGCATGAAACCGGCCGAGACCACCAGGTCCGGCCGGTGGGCGGCGATCTCCGCGGCGAGCGCGGAGTTCCAGGCCGACCGGTCCGGATAGGCGGAGAAGGGGGTGCAGAACACGGGCACGCCCGCGTCCGCCGCGGTCTTCAGACCGGCGGCCCCCTCGCGGTCCGCCCCGACGGCGACCACCTCCGCCCCGTA
The DNA here is from genome assembly GCF_000341105.1 of Nocardiopsis potens DSM 45234. GTDB lineage: Bacteria > Actinomycetota > Actinomycetes > Streptosporangiales > Streptosporangiaceae > Nocardiopsis_A > Nocardiopsis_A potens. The sequence goes on along the minus strand of NZ_ANBB01000051.1, from coordinate 2,245 downwards.
GCCGGGATCCGACGCCGCTTCGACGAGCGCGGCCATGTTGCTTCCGGCCCCCGAGATGAGGACGACTACTCGCGCCGACAGTGTGCTTCCTCCTCGTGGAAAAAGGCGGTGCGGAGATCGGGCGCCGCACGCGCGCGCCCGGGGTCGCGTTGGGAACGCGCAGCATCCGGGCGCTTCTCCAGGCCAGCCTATCTCCCCCTCCGGCCGAGCCGCCCTCCGGCTCCGGTAGCGTCTACATCGGCAGCACCGATGCAGCAGGAAAGAGGTTCCCCGTGACCGACGAGACGCCGCAGCCGCGCGCCGATGGGCAGCAGCCCACCGTCGAAAAGGGCGGTCTGTGGGGCGTCTTCCTCGCCGCCATCGGGCTGATGTGGCCGCCGTTCGGGATGCCCTTCTCGCTCATCGGCATCGTCCAGGGCCGCAAGGCCCGCAAGGCCGCCCGCGCCAACCGGGGCCAGGCCCCCGGCGCGGTGCTCAGCATGGTGCTGGGCTGGGTCGGCCTGGTGGTGTCGGTGTTCGCGATCGCCGGCTACGCGGTCTTCTGGAACGAGTACACCGCCTACCGGGACTGCTCGGCCCGGGCCCTCACCACCAGCGCCCAGCAGGAGTGCGACGACGCCTGGCGCGCCGACGTCGCCGAGCGCGCCGGCATCCCCGAGGAGGAGGTCCCGGCGCTGGGCTCGTGAGGCTCAGCGCTCCGGTTCCGCCTCGTAGGTGATCCCGGCGAACTCCTCGGAGTCCTCCTCCGGGTCGCCGCCCGGGCCGTCCTCCCCGCCGGGCCGCTCCCCGGGCTCCTCCCCGTCCGCGGCCCCCTCGGCGACGGTTCCGCGGAAGTACCGCCAGTTCGCCAGCCACGCGGCGATCGCCGCGGCCACCCCCACCTCCAGCGCGGTGATCAGGCCGACCTGCCAGGCCGACGGGCCGACCTCGGCCAGCCGGTGGGCGCCGATCGGGCCGCCGGCCAGCAGCGACAGCGCGGCGCACACCAGCCCGGTCGCCACCCCGCAGACGAACCCCCACAGCGGCGCGGCCTCGCTGACCGCGGTGGGCGCGCTGCGCTGGGTGAGCACCCCGCCCACCGCGCCGGCCGCGAACGGCGCGGCCAGCGCGGCCAGGGCGGGCAGCGGGGCCGGGCCGTTGTCCGGCAGCGCGGCCAGCATCGGCAGCATCGGCACCGCGCCGACCGCCACCCCGGTGGGCGCCACCATCGTCCCGGCGCCGACCGCGAACCCGGGCCCGACCGCGAACGCCAGCCCGAACACCAGCGCGTTCGGCAGGAAGAGCAGCTGCACGATGAGGAGCAGCGCCCCGCCGACGGGGCCGGGGGCCAGTTCCCGGGTGACGGCTGCGGCCTCGCCGAACCCGGCGGCCAGGCCGGAGAAGAACAGCACCGCGCCGCTGAGCAGCAGCACCCCGGTGGCGCCCGCGGTGCCCGCCAGCAGCGACCGGGGCCGGTCCGGCATCAGCTCCAGCAGCCGCCGCACCGGGATCCGCTTGTCGATGAGCTGCTGGCGGAGCACGCCCAGGCCGCCGGCGAGGAACGCCAGCACGAACCCGGCGAACAGCGCCTGCGGGACGCTCGGCCGGATCACCTCGGTCTGGGCGATGAGCGCCAGCGTGCCGGAGATCGCGGCGTAGGGGCCGGCCAGGGCGAGGGCGGCGCGGAAGGTGTGCCGCAGCCGGGTCGGCTCGCCGGTGCGCCCCAGCCACCGGCCGGCCCGGTAGAGCAGCAGGCCGGGCAGGACCACCAGGCCCAGCGGGAGCATCATCACCTCGCCGCCGGGGATGCCGAAGCCGACCAGGTGGCCGACGAGCCAGGCCTGGACCGCGGTGCGGGCCACGTCGGCGATCTCCTGGCCGAGGGCGTCGTGCGGGGCGGCGACCCAGCCGATCAGGGTGAAGGTGAGCAGCACCGCCATGCCGACGCCGGCCGCCCAGGCGGCGGCGAGCCCTCCGGCGGTGTACAGGGGGCGCTGGTCGGTTCTGGCTGCGGGCGTACTCACCCGGTCCATGCTGCCAGCCCCGCCCGCGGCGGTCACCCCCGGACACGGCGGCGGCCCCGCCCCGGAGTCCGGGACGGGGCCGCCGCGCACGGTGTCGGCGCGGCCGTCGTCAGAACAGCTCGCGAGCGAGCTTGGCCGTCTCGCTGGGGGTCTTGCCCACCTTGACGCCGGCGGCCTCGAGGGCCTCCTTCTTGGCCTGGGCGGTGCCCGAGGACCCGGACACGATCGCGCCCGCGTGCCCC
>NZ_ANBB01000050.1 GCF_000341105.1 Nocardiopsis potens DSM 45234 | reverse complement strand
GCCGAGGCCCTCAACGACTTCCTCGTTGCAACAACCGATTGACATCACCCGCGCCCACCAGGGTGGCCATATCCCCTATGCCCGGTTTGCGGCGGGGGTCGGGGGCGCCCTGCGCACCGCGAGAGCACCCCGATTACATCTACCGGCGAGTAGTAAGCCCCAAAGCCCCCACCGCCCCTTAACTGATCACCCAGAGTGGCCAAAGCGGGCCCTCCCGGCAGGACAAATGCGACATCCCGCCCCCGCCTCTGCCCTCCCCGGGTTCCGGCCCCCTGCATCCCGGCCTTGCGGGCGGCTCGAACCCCCCGATCACCGGCCCGATCAGGGCGATCCGGGCCTCTCGGGGGCCGATCCGGCCCGGGATGCGCGCCCGGGAATCACCGGGGTGCTCTCGCGGTGCGCAGGGCACCCCACACCGCCATCACCCTGCGTATTCGGCCAGGTCGGGGAGGGGCAGCGGTTTCAGCGGCGGCCAGCCCCGCCGCCCCGGCCCGCTCTGCCGCACCCGACCGACCAGCCGGCACGCCCACCCGCCCTCGCCGCCCGCTTGAACCCCGACCCCGTGAGGCGCCGCGCCCGGGCGACCGCCTCCGCCCCGCCCCTACCGGTGCCGTCGCCGCCTGCTTGAACCCCGGCCACGCGAGACGCCGCGCCGGACCGACCGGCCGGTGCCCCTGCCTGCCGTCGCTGCCGGCCTGAACCGTCACCCCGTGGGGCCCGACACCCGGGCGACCGCCTCCGCCCTGCCCCTACCGTCGCCGTCGCCGCCCGCCTTGACCTTCACTCCGCGAGGCGCTGTACCCGACCGACCGGCCGGTCCCCCACCCGCCGTCGCCGTCCGCCTGAACCCTCACCCCGTGAGGCGCCGCACCCGACCGACCAGCCGGCACGCCCCTCCCCGAGTTCCTCGTTTTCCTCGCTGCTCGTTCCTCGTTGCAACGACCAGTTGACGACAAGGCGCTCCGACGGGGCCACCACGCAGAGATCAACGACTCGGGGCCGGGCTCGGACTCTGCCTCGGCGCAGCCCTCGGGCGCCGGCGCCGGGCCGGCGCCCGAGGGGGCCGACGCTCTCCGGGGGGAGTGGAGAGAGCGTCAGCGCTCATCGGGGGCGGGCGGTGCCAGGGCCTCCGGATGGCTCAGGGAGGAGGGCAGGCTCTGCCGGCACGCCCCGATCTGCGGGGCCGGCGGATTCCGCGCCGCGGGAAGGCTCCGGGAGGACCCGCGCCGGGTACCCGCCCCGGCCCCGATGGGAGCCTATTGAACGCCGCCCGGCCGCCGCGGCGAAAACGAGAAAAACCCTCGGACTTCTCTGGAACGGCACCGGAGCAGAAGCGGGAAGCAGGGGCCGCACCCGGGAGGGGGTTGGGCGCGGCCCCTGATGGGCGGGGCGCTCTTCCGGGCACGGGGAGGGGGTCCGGCCCGGCGGCCCGCCGCCCTCCACCGTAGAGGAGAACCCCCCGAATGCCTTTTGGAGATGAGAACGAATTTTCCCGGGATTTCTGCTCCGCCGGACAAAACGACTTCTTGAATTCGAACAGTGGGCCATCTATCCGGCGTTCCCCCCACCCGTTCCCATACTTTCCCATACTTCTTGAGAGAACTCCGGAGGGAATGCCCGGCCGGCCCGCCCCTCCCCGGGGCCGGGGCCCGCCTGGCGCCAGGCGGCGCCAGGCGGCGCCAGGCGCTGTCAGCCGGTGGCGAGCCGGTGCGCCAGGCCGGTGTACCGCCGCCCGGAGGAGGCGTTCCGCACCGCCTGGGCCAGCGCCCGCTCCGAGCCGACCAGCACCACCAGCCGCTTGGCCCGGGTGACCGCCGTGTAGAGCAGGTTGCGCTGCAGCATCATCCACGCGCTGGTGGTCACCGGGACCACCACCGCCGGGTACTCGCTGCCCTGGGACCGGTGCACCGTCACCGCGTAGGCGTGCGCCAGCTCGTCCAGCTCGGCGAAGTCGTAGCCGATCTCCTCGTCCTCGTCCGTGCGGACCACCAGCTCCTGCTCGACCTGGTCGATCCCGGTGACCACGCCCAGGGTGCCGTTGAACACCCCGTTGGCGCCCTTGTCGTAGTTGTTGCGGATCTGGGTGACCTTGTCGCCGACCCGGAACACCCGGCCGCCGAAGCGCCGCTCCGGCGCGCCCTCCCGGTGCGGGGTGAGCGCCGCCTGGAGCACCGTGTTGAGGTTGCCCGCCCCGGCGGGGCCGCGGTGCATGGGGGCCAGCACCTGCACGTCGCGCAGCGGGTCCAGGCCGAACCGGCGCGGGATCCTGTTGGCCACCACGTCCACCGTGACCTCGGCGGCCCGCTCGGCCTCCTCACAGGGGAAGAGGAAGAAGTCGGGCAGCCCGCGCAGCACCGGCGGCTCGCCCCGGTTGATCCGGTGCGCGTTGCTCACCACCCCGGACTGCTGGGCCTGCCGGAACACCTGGGTGAGCCGGACCGCGGGGACCGGGGAGTCCGCGTCCAGCAGGTCGCGCAGCACCTGCCCGGCGCCGACCGAGGGGAGCTGGTCGACGTCGCCGACCAGCAGCAGGTGCGCGCCGGGCGGCACCGCCTTGGCCAGCTTGTTGGCCAGCAGCAGGTCGAGCATGGAGGCCTCGTCCACCACCAGCAGGTCGCAGTCGAGCGGGTTGTCCCGGTCGTAGGTGGCGTCCCCGCCGGGCTTGAGCTCCAGCAGGCGGTGCACGGTGGAGGCCTCGTGCCCGGTCAGCTCGGTCATCCGCTTGGCGGCCCGGCCGGTGGGCGCGGCGAGGATGATCTTGGCGCCCTTCACCGCGGCCAGGGTGATCACCGAGGCCACGGTGAACGACTTGCCGCAGCCCGGCCCGCCGGTGAGCACCGCGACCTTGCCGGTCAGCGCGAGCTTGACCGCCTCGGCCTGCTCGGCGGCGAGCTCGGTGCCGGTGCGCTCGCGCAGCCAGCCCAGCGCCTTGTCCCAGTCGACCCCGGCGAAGGAGGGCAGCCGGTCGGCGGGCGCCGACAGCAGAGTGCGCAGCTGCGCGGCGAGCGAGGCCTCGGCCCGCTGGAACGGCACCAGGTAGACGGCGGTGACCGCCTCGCCGTCCGGCCCGGGGAGCTTCTCGGCGACCACGCCCTCCTCCGCGACCAGCTCCGCCAGGCACTCGATGACCAGCGCGGAGTCGACCTGGAGGATCTTCACCGCGTCCGAGATGAGCCGCTCCTCGGGCAGGTAGCAGTGGCCGTCGGAGGTGGACTCCGACAGGGTGAACTGGATCCCGGCCTTGACCCGCTGCGGGCTGTCGTGCGGGATGCCGACGGCCTGGGCGATGGCGTCGGCGGTCTTGAAGCCGATGCCCCACACGTCGGTGGCGAGCCGGTAGGGCTCGGTGCGGACCACCCCGATGGAGGAGTCGCCGTACTTCTTGTAGATGCGCACCGCCAGGGAGGTGGAGACCTCGATGCCCTGCAGGAAGACCATCACCTCCTTGATGGCCTTCTGCTCCTCCCAGGCGGCGGTGATCAGCTTGGTGCGCTTGGGGCCCAGCCGGGGGACCTCGATCAGCCGCTCCGGCTCCTCTTCGATGACCGCCAGCGCCTCGACCCCGAAGTGGTCGACGATCTTCTCGGCCAGCCGCGGGCCGATCCCCTTGATCAGCCCGGACCCCAGGTAGCGGCGGACGCCCTGCACGGTGGCGGGCAGCACGGTGGTGTAGTCCTCGACGGTGAACTGGCGGCCGTACTGGGGGTGGGACCCCCAGCGTCCGCGCATCCGCAGCGCCTCACCGGGCTGGGCGCCGATCAGCGCGCCGACCACGGTGGTCAGCTCCGCGGCGCCCCGACCGGTGTCCACCTTGGCCACGGTGTAGCCGGTCTCCTCGTTGGCGAAGGTGATCCGCTCCAGGACCCCTTCGAGTTCGGCGAACCGGAAGCCCGGGCCGTCCCCGCCCTGCCGCGCACCGCCCACGGCGATCCCTCCTGCCTCTCGGGTCCCTCCCCATCATGCCGCCATCCCGCGACATCCGCCCGGCCCGTCCACAGGCCCGGTCCGGCTACCCTCGTGCCCCGTGATCGATGAGAGGGACCCGGACCATCCGGGCGACCGGGTGTACACCGGCAGGGCCGGGGCGGACGCCCCGCTGGACCGCGGCTGGCTGCTCGGCCACTTCAAGCCCGAGGGCGACCTGCGGCACAGCGCCGACGTCGAGGTGAAGTGGGGCGTGCACCCGGCCGGCGAGGAGCGCGCCGAGTGGGCCGTCGGGGAGAAGCGGACCGCCCTGCTGGTGCTGGTCAGCGGCCGGTTCCGGCTGCTGTTCCGATCCGGCGGCGTGCTCCTCACCGAGCAGGGCGACTACGTGGTCTGGCACCCCGGCACCGACCACTCCTGGATCGCCGAGGAGGACTCGGTGGTGCTGACGGTGCGCTGGCCCTCGATCGCGGGCTACCGGGTCGGCGGCTGACCCCGCTCAGTCCCCGTCCGGGGCGATCGCGCGGCGGGGCAGCGGGCTGGAGTAGACCACGCTGGTGGTGACGGAGCCGAGGGCGGCGATCCGGCCGACCAGCCGCTCCAGGTCGGTCATGGAGCGGGCGGCGACCTTGAGCACGAAGCAGTCCTCCCCGGTGACGTGGTGCGCCTCCAGCACCTCCGGCATCACCGCGCACAGGTCGTGGAACGGCTTGTAGTTGGCGGTGGGGTGGCGCAGCCGGACGAGCGCCATGATGGGCAGCCCGATCCGCTGCGGGTCGACGACGGCGGTGTAGCCGGTGATGACGCCGTCCTCCTCCAGCCGCCGGACCCGCTCGGCGACGGAGCTGGGCGACATGGCGACCTTCCGGGCGAGTTCGGTGTAGCCGGCCCGGCCGTCGGCCTGCAGGGCCGCCAGCAGGCGCCGATCGGTGGCGTCCAAGGATCTTTCGGTCATACCGCAGCGATACCGCCGATCCTTCGGCAGAGCAACCCGAACGCCGTGGATCGCCCCTGCCACGGCCCTCTTTCCCCGCAATACCGTTTCCCCATGACGACCCAGAGCAGCACCAGCCCCGCCATGCGGACCGCCCCCGGCGCCCCGGCCGACGCCGCCGCGTTCTTCGCCGCCTCGCTCGCCTTCCGCACCGACGTCTCCGACGTGCACGCCTCCCTGGAGTCCGGCGAGCCCGGCTTCGTCCTGGTCGACGGCCGCTCCCTGGAGGCGTGGGAGCAGGCGCACGTCCCCGGCGCCGTCCACCTGCCCAAGGAGGAGATCCCGGCCCGCGCCGCCGAGCTGCTCGCCCCCTCGGTCCCGGTGGTCGTGTACTGCTGGGGCCCGGGCTGCGACGGGGCGACCCGCGCCGCCCTCGCCCTGGCGACGCTGGGCTACCGGGTCAAGGAGATGATCGGCGGCATCGAGTACTGGATCCGGGAGGGCTTCACCGTGCAGACCGCGTCCGGCCCGGAGACCTCCCCCCGGGACCCGCTGACCGCCCCGGTGGGCGCCCCCGCCTGCGGCTGCTGACGCCGCCGTGGCAGGATCACCCGGCATGACGACACCGCAGATCTCACCCGACCGGACCGCCGTGCTCGCGCTGCACTGGCAGGTCAACGTGGTCCGCCCGGAAGGGTTCTTCGGCGGCATGCTGGCCGGGCCGGTGCGCGCCTCCGGGGCGGTGGAGCGGGCCGCCCGGTTCCACGAGCGGGCCCGCCGCGCCGGGGTCCCGCTGCTGTTCACCCGGTTCACCGTGCCGGAGAACCGCGGGGCGCTGGTCCGCAACACCGCGTTCATGGCCGCGGTCGACGACGCCCGGGACGCGTTCCGTCCGGACGCCCCCGGCGCCCGGCTGATCCCGGAGATGGAGCAGGACGGCGCCGAGGTCTGGGACAACCAGCGTCTCTCCGGCCTGGCCGGCAGCGGCCTGCCCGAGCGGCTCTCCGCACGCGGCGTGGACACCCTGCTGGTGACCGGGGTGGCCACCAACCTCACCGTCGAGCAGACCGCCCGGCACGGCACCGACCTGGGCTTCACCGTGCACGTGCTGGGCGACTGCACGGCGGCCGCGGACCCGGAGGTGCACCGGGCGTCGCTGGCCAACCTGGAGCTGGCCACCGCGGGTGTGCTCGACGCGGACCGGGCGCTGGAACTGATCGGCGCCGGCTGACCCGGGCGGCGGCCCCGTTTCCCTCCCCGGGAGCCGCCCGGGGATGCGACGATGCCGCCATGATCCACCTCGACGGACGGCCGGCGAGCCCGGAGGAGCTGATCGGGCCGGCGCTCTACGGCTACGGCCACTTCACCACCATGCGCGTGCAGGACATGCGGGTGCGGGGCCTCTCCCTGCACCTGGACCGGCTGGCGGCGGACTGCCGCTTCCTGTTCGGCACCGAGCTGGACACCGGCGCCGTCCGCGAGCGGGTCCGCGAGGCCGCGGAGCGGGAGGGGTCGCCGCTGGTGGTTCGGGTCACCGTCACCGACCCCGACCTGGAGCTGGGGCACCCGGCCCGGGACGCGCGGCCCCGGCTGCTGGTGACCACCCGGCCCGCGGGCCCGGACCGCGCCGGACCGGTCTCCCTGGCCACCGTCCCCTTCGAGCGCGACCTGCCCCGGGTCAAGGGCACCGCCCTGCTCGGCACGCTGGTCCGCCGCCGGGCCGCGCAGGCCTCGGGGTTCGACGACGCGCTGTTCCTGGACCGCCGCTCGCTGGTCTCCGAGGGCGCCACCTTCAACGTCGCCTTCCTGTGCCGGGGGACGCTGCTGTGGCCCAGCGCCGAGCACCTGCCGGGCACCACGATGCGGCTCCTCTCCGAGCTGGCCGGCTCCGTGGGCCTGGCCAGCCGCCCGGCCTCGGTGCACGTCGCCGACCTGCCGGGGATGGAGGCCGCGCTGGTCACCAACGCCGCCACCGGGGTGCGCCCGGTCGCCGCCGTGGACGAGCACCCCTTCCCGGTGCCGGCCCCGGTGGTGGAGCGGCTCGCCGCGGCCTACCGGGCCCTGCCCGGCGAGCCGCTGTAGCCGACGCCTCCCCTCCCCCGATGACCTTGACGCTGCGGCCGCCCTACCCGAGCGCCCGGATAGGGCCGCAGCGTCAAGATCATCGCGCTGGGGCGGCTCAGTACCGGTACGGCCGGGCCAGCCGGTGCTGGACGCGCAGCGCGCGGTCGAGGTGCGCGCCGCGCCCCCGGGTGTCCGAGGCGGCGGCCCGGGCGGCCGCGGCGAGCTCCTCCATCTCCCCGGCCCACCGGCGGGCCTCCTCGGTGACCACGCGCAGCGGCCGCACCCCGGGCCTGCGGTTGTGGTAGAGCGAGCGGGCCATCCGCCAGGTGCGGTCGCGCAGCAGGCGGCGGGCCCGGTCGGCGTCGAAGGGGGTGCCGTGCAGCGCCGCGGCCGCCGCGGCGAGGCGGCGCTCGGCCCGCTGCGCGCGGCGCACCGTCTCCAGATCGGCCGGGGCCAGGTCGGCGGGGAGCAGGTAGCGGCCGTGGAACCGGACCGGCGCGCGATCCGGGTCGGCTCCGGTGAACCTGCGGTGCGCGTGCTGTCCCCCGATGACGACCACGGTCAGCGCGCACACGATCGCCACCCCGCCCGGTCCGGCGTCCATGAAGAGCCGGGCCAGCACCGGCACCAGGAGCAGGGCGCCGAACAGCATCCGCGGTGCGCCCCGGAACCCCCCGTAGACGGCGACCGCGACCGCCCAGGAGAGCGCGACCAGCGCCACCAGCTCGGGGGCGACCGGCAGCAGCGCCGCGATCCCGGCGAGCACCAGCGCCATGGCGCCGACGACCGCCCCGCCCCGCTTGTACCGCTCCCCGCGGGGCAGGTGCGCGGGATCGGCGGGGTCGGCGCCCGCCGGGATCAGCAGCCCGGGCGCCCGCTCCAGTTCCGCCACGACGTGCTCCGGCAGGCCAGGGTCGAAAACCGCCGTCATCGCCACCCCCGCGCCGACGGTACCCCGTGCACCCCCGATCCACCGCGCGCCCCCGGCGGTGCGCCGCCGGACCGGCGCCGCGCGCGCCTACCGGCCCCAGGCCGGCGCGCCGCGCCACCACCGCCGCCCCGGCCGCCCGGCGAGCTCCGCCCCAGGTCAGGCCCGGCTCAGGCCCGGTCGTGCGCGCCGACCGCCACGCTGACCCGGAAGCCGCCGGTGTGCAGGCGCTCCCGGAGGCAGTCGGTGACGGCGGCCTCGATGTCGGCGGGGGCGATCTCGGCGCCCGGCTCGGTGGTGACCCGGACCCGGACCCACGGGCCGTGCACGATGACGCAGGCGGTGCGGACGCCTTTCACCGAGCAGGCGGCGTCGGCGAGGAGGCTGCGCAGGGCGCAGTCGGCGACCCAGGTGATCGGGCCGGGACGGGGGCGCTCGCCCTCTCCCCGGCCGGCCAGCGCCGCATAGACCAGCAGGCCCGCGCCGACCAGGGCGATCAGCCCCGAGGCGGCCAGCATCACCGGGTCGTCCCAGGGGGTGCCGCCCTGCGCGGCGCCGCCGAAGGTGAGGATCCGCAGCGGGCTTCCGGCCAGGTAGGAGACGACCTCGGCGGCGGCCGCGGCGACCAGTGCGGCGAAGGCGGCCCCCGCCACGTACGCCGCGGCCCGTCTGCGCCGCCGGACGCGGAGTGCCGCCTGGCGGGCCTGGTCCACATCGGCCTGCGGCACATCGGAGGGGTCCAAGGCGGGGGTCGCCTCGTGGAGAGAAGTCATCCGAACCGCTCCCTCGTCTCTGTTGCGGCGCCGCGCGGGGGGTTCCGCGCGGTCTCGGCCCGGCACCCCGCGGGGTGCGGACCGGTCCGTCCGAGCGGGCCCCGGGGTGGGGCGGACGGAACACCTGCTCTGTTCCTTCCCCCTGATCCCGCTTGGGCTCACCCGAATACCGGGGTTTCGGTCATCGTCAACCGGTTGTTCAGGAAGACACCGAAATCCGGCGTCCCTCACGCGACTTCCATTGTGACCTGAGACACACTCGTTGCGCCTCTACCACCCCCCACCCGCCCCCGGATAACTTTCGGCCATGCAGTGACCGCGGAGAGTCGCATCTTGGCCACCGGGGAGGCGGTACGACGGCCATGACCGGACCGCCGGAGGCCGCCCTGGTCGAGCGGGCGCAGGACGGCGACACCGCCGCGTTCGAGGCGCTGGTCCGCCTGCACCAGGGGGCGGTCTACCGGATCGCGCTGCGCACCCTGCTGGACGAGGGGGACGCGGCCGACGCCGCCCAGGAGGCCTTCCTCACCGCCTGGCGCAACCTGCCCGAGCTGCGCGAACCGGCCGCCTTCCCGGCCTGGCTGCACCGGATCGCCGCCCGCCGGGCGCTGAACGTGCTGCGGGCGCGCCGCCCGGAGCACCCCGGGGACGAGGAGGCCGTCGCCCTGCCGGACCCCGGTGCCGGCCCCGCGCAGCACTCGGTGACCGGCGGGCTGCGCGAGGCGCTGCTGGCGGCGCTGGCCGGCCTGCCGCCGCCGCAGCGGGCCTGCTGGGTCCTGCGGGAGCTGGAAGGATTGGGCTACCGAGAGATCGCCGAGATCACCGACAGCACCCCGACCGCCGTGCGCGGCCGCATCCACCGCGCGCGCACCCGTCTCGTGGAGGCGCTTGAACCATGGCGGTAGACCGGCCCTCCGAGCCCGAGCGGCTGCCCTGCGGGACCCCGCCCGACGAGGTCGCCGAGCACGCCCTGCGAGGGACCCCCACCGAGCACGAGCGCGGCTGCCCGCACTGCCGCGCGGTCGCCGAGTACCACAGGGTCCTGGCCCGGGCCGGCGCCGAACTCGCCGCGGAGCGCCCCGAGCCGCCGCCGGCCCTGGTGGGGTCGGTGATGCGGGCGGTCCGCTCGCAGGCCCGCCCGGACCGCCTGATCCCGGTCGCCGCCCCGGGCCCGGGCCGGACCGCCGTCCGCGAGTCCGCGGCCCGCGCCCTCCTCGTCGCCGCCTGCGACGCGGTCCCCGGCGCCGCGGTCGGCCGCTGCCGCCTCGCCGACGGCCCGGACGGCCTGGAGATCGCCCTCTCCGCCCACCTGACCGGCACGGTCCCCGCCCCCGAGCTGGCCGGACGGCTCCGCACGGCGGTCCGCACCGCCGCCCGCGAGTCCCTCGGCGCCGACCCGGCCCGGATCGACATCGTGTTCACCGACATCGACTGATCCCGCCCGGCCCTTCCTCCGATGAGGGACGGAGGGGTGGGGGGCTGGGAGGTGCCCGGACCGAGCGCGGCGCTCCACGGGGTGAAGGTTCAAGCAGGCGGCGACGGCGCAGGCAGGGACGGGGCGAAGGCGGCGGTGGGCACCGGCCGGTCGGGTGCGGCGCCCCACGGAGTGAAGGTCAAGACGGGCGGCGACGGCAGAGGTGGGGGCGGGCCGGGCGCCCCAGCCGGGTGCGGCGTCTCGCGGGGGCGAGGTTCAAGCGGGCGGCGACGGCGGCGGTGGGGACCGGCCGGTCGGTCGGGCGCGGCGCCCCGCGGAGTACAGGTTCAAGCGGGCGGCGACGGCGGCGGTAGGGCCGGGGCGGAGGCGGTCGCCCGAGTGTCGGGCCCCCCGGGGCGGGGGGTCAGGCTGGCAGCGAGGGCGGGGGGGCGTGCCGGCTGGTCGGTCGGGTGCGGCAGAGCGGGTGGGGCGGTCGGGGTGAGCCGGGGCGAGCCGGGGCGGTGGGTTCGCCGTTCCCGCGTCGCCCGGGCGCCGGGACCGGCCGTCCTTGAAACCACCTCCCCTCCCTGACCTGGGCGAACACGCACAGTGAAGGTCGGGTGGGGTGCCCTGCGCACCGCGAGAGCACCCCGGTGATTCCCGGGCGCGCATCCCGGCCCGGATCGCCTTGTTCGGGCCGGTGTTCGGGGGTTCGAGCCGCCCGGAAGGCCGGAGGGCAGGGGGCCGGAACCCGGGAAGGGGCAGCGTGGAGGGGAGATGTCGCTTTTGCTCTGCCGAGAGGGCCCACCTTGGCCACTCCGGGTAACCGAGGAGAGGGCGGTGGGGGCCTCAGGGGTTACTACTCGCTGGTAGATGTAATCGGGGTGCTCCCACGGTGCGCAGGGCGCCCCTGCCCTCGCCCGATCCCTGCCGCAAATCGGGCATAGGGGATATGGCCACCCTGGTGGGCGCGGGCCGGGCCGGTGAACGCGGCGCCCGGCCCCCTCCCGCCCTCGCCGCCCGCTTGAACCCTCGCTCTGCGGGGCGCCGCGCCGGACCGACCAGCCGGTCCCCTTCCCACCTTCGCCGCCGGCTTGGACCTTCGCTCCGTGGGGCGCTGTGCCCGACCGACCAGCCGGTGCCCCTTCCCGCCCTCGCCGCCCGCCTGAACCCCCGCCCCGTAAGGCGCCCGGCCCTGCCTGTGCCTTCGCCGCCTGCCTGAACCTGCACCCCGTGGGGCGCCGCGCCGGACCGACCGGCCGGTCCCCACCGCCGCCGTCGCCGCCTGCCTGGACCCCGCCCCGTGGGGCGCCGCGCCCGACCGACCAACCGGTCCTCCTCCCGTCCTCTCCTCTGGTGGGCGGTGTTGCAGATGTGGCAGCGGACACTGGAAACCACCCGCTCCGATAGGGCCGCAACGTCGAGATCATCGGGGAAAGGCGGGCGTCCCGGGCACCCGGCCGCGCACTCGGTGGCCGCTCAGGCGTAGTCCGGGTTCATCGCGGCGGCCATCCGCAGGTGCGGCGCGGCCTCGGCGTCCCGGCCCTGGCGGTAGAGGGTGCGGCCGAGCAGCAGCCGCGCGTAGGAGTCGCCGGGGTCCTCGTCCACCAGGGAGCGGAGCTCCCGCTCGGCCCCGTTGAGCTGGGCCGAGGCGAACCTGCAGCGGGCCGCCAGCAGCCGGACGCCCCGGTCGCCGCCGTGGCTGCGCAGCATCGGCGCCAGCATCTCCAGCGCACCGAGCGGGTCGCGACGGCCCAGCAGCGCCTCGGCCAGTCGGAACCGCTCCACCTCCGGCGGAAGCGGGGCCGGGCCGGTGCCGCCGCGCAGGAACCCGGCGATCGCCTCGGCCGGTTGCGCGCCTTCCAGGGAGCGGCCGCCGACCACCAGCGTCGGCGAGGTGGCGACCCCGCGCGCCTTGCCGTAGAGCAGCAGCTCGCGCACCTCCCGCTCGCCGCCGCCCGCGTCCAGCAGGCCCGGCCCCTCCGGGAAACCGGCCTGCTCCGCGACCCGGGCCAGCACCGCGCGGTCGCCGATGTCCTCCTCCTCGGTGAAGTGCGCCCGCATGACGCCCTCGGCCACCGCGTTCTGCACCTGCGCCCCGCGGTGCTCCCAGGCGAGGGCGAGCAGCCGGTGCGCGGGACCGCTGTCCGTCCGCCAGACCGCGCCCCACTTCGGTCCGAGCCCTTCGGCGCGGGCGATCTCGGCGACCCGCACCCGGTTCTCCTCGTGGCCGAGGCCGGGCGAGCATGCCTCCAGCGCCCCGTCGGCGATGGGCTCGCGCAGCGCCTCCTCCAGCGGCTCGGCGACGGCCGGAGCCGAAGGGTCGATCCGGTAGGGGCGCCAGAGGACTTCGACCTCGTCGCCGAGCAGCGCCGCGGCGGCCTCCACCCTCCGCTTGCCGATGTAGGCCCACGGGCAGACCACGTCCGCCCAGATCTCGATTCGCATGCCGAGAACACTAACCAACACCTGTCGTTTAAACAACAGGTGTTGATCAGCCCTGTTCTCCCCGTAGAATCACCGGCATGAACCCGGACGACCCCCGCGCTCAGCGCACCCGCGCCCGGCTCCGCGAGGCCGCGCTCACCCTGGCCGCCGACGCCGACCCCGGCACCCTCGGCGTCGCCGCGATCGCCCGCACGGCGGGCGTCAACCGCGCCACGGTCTACGCCCACTACCGCGACGCCGATGAGCTGCTCACCGACGCGATGGAGGACGCCCTCTCCCAGGCGGCCCGCGCCGCCGCCGTCTGCCCTTTGGACGCCCCGCCCGACCGCGCCCCCGCCCCCATCCGCGACCTCTTCGAGCACGTCGCGGCCAACGCCGCCCTCTACCGCAAGATGCTCGGCCCCCAGGGCAGCCCCCGCTTCGCCGCCCGCATGCGCGAACGCATGACCGAGGAACTCACCACCCGCTTCACCCGAGGCGAGCGCCCTTCCGGCCCGACCGACACCCCCGCCGACCTGCACGCGGCCTACCTGGCGGGGGCCCTGACCGGGCTGATCGCGCACTGGACGGCGAACACCCCCGCCCTTCCGGCCGGGCGGGCGGCCGACACCGCCTGGAGGTTGGTGGTCGGGGCCTCTACGGTCGGCTGAAGGGTCGGGCCCACCCCATCGACCGATTCCTCATGAACGACGACGTCACCGCCGGGATCGGGACCGTTCCCCGTCCGTCCCCGACGCCTCGAGTACACGCCGGCCCTCGGTTGCCGGCAGGATTCGGGACACCGAAGTCGCATCGACGGGAATCGCGGGGACGGCGTGGACACCGGTGTGAAGCTCGAGGACCGCTATCGGCTGGACCGACGGCTGGGACGAGGCGGGATGGGCGAGGTCTGGAAGGGGACGGACCTCGTACTGCGGAGGACCATCGCGGTCAAGGTCATCTCCACCGATAAGGCCGATCACCCGGAACTGGTCGAACGCTTCCGCACCGAGTCCCTGCTCACCGCCGGCCTGCAGCATCCGAGCATCACCGTGCTGCACGACTTCGGCGTGTACGACGGGCGCCCCTACTTCGTGATGGAGTATCTCTCCGGAGGGAACCTGGCGGACCACGTCCGTCGTCACCCCACGGGCTCACCGATCGAGCAGGTGCTGCGGATCGGCTCGGCGATCGCGGGGGCGCTGAACGCCGCACACTCGAACGGGATCGTGCACCGGGACGTGAAGCCGGCCAACGTCATGCTCACCGACGAAGGTCAGGTGAAGCTCTGCGATTTCGGCATCGCCCGACCGATCCACACCGACCTGGCGGAATGGACGGTCATCGGAACGCCTCCGTACATGGCGCCGGAGCAGTTCGCCGGCGCACCGAGCGCGCGAGCGGATCTCTACTCCCTGGGGTGCGTCCTCTACGAATCGCTGACCGGCTTCCGGCCGTTCATCGGCGACGTCGGCCATCTGAGGGAACGGCACCTGAACGAACGGCCGGATCCTCCGTCCACGCATCGCACCGGCATTCCCCGGGCGCTGGACGACCTGATCATGCGGTTGCTCCTGAAGGATCCGGACGCCCGACCCGACGCCGCGGAAACGGAACGACTCCTCCAACGGCTGACACGGCGGAGAGAACAGGCCGAACAGGAGCTCACCACCGGTTTCGCGCCCGTTCCCGGGAAGGCGTCCTCGCCAGCACCGCCCGTCGCACCGTCGACCGACGGCCCTCTCCTCTCCCGGCTCGGTTCCGGAACCCCTCACCGGGAACGGACCCGGGCGAACCGGACGATCGCCGACACCGCACAACGCGTACTCGATCGCAACGAGGTCGACGCTCGCGTGGCGACGTTCGACCGGGGCCCCTCCGTCACCCTCTACGAGATCCGCCCGGCCCCCGGAGTCCCCCGGTCCGCGGTCACCGCGCTCGCGGAGGCGTTCACCGCGTCCTTCGACGGTCTTCGGAGCACGCTGCTCCCCTCCATACCGACCGGCTCTCCGCTGCGCGACCGCGACTCCGTGGGGCTCGAGGTCGCCAACCCCGACAGAGACGTGGTGGCGCTGGGAGACGTGCTCAGGGACGCACCCGCGGCGCCCCCTCTCCGCCTTCCCGTCGGCCTCGGTCGGGGCTCCGACGGTTCCGTCCTGATCGACCTCGCGGAGGCGCCCCATCTCCTCATCGCCGGAGATCCCGGGTCGGGGATCTCCACCACGCTCCGTTCCGTCCTGGCCTCCCTCCTCCTGCACGACGACCCGTCGCTCCGGCTGCTCCTCATCGACTCCAAACGGGACTCCTTCGCCGGCCTGGACGGCCTCGCTCCCCTTCTTTCTCCGGTGACCAGGGCGCCCGGACGAGGCGTCGCCGTCCTTCAATGGGCGCACGACGAGATGGAACGGCGCTACGACGACCTGTCCGCCCGCGGTCTCCGCGAACTGGACGAGTTCAATCGTCTGGTGCGTTCCGGCGCCCTTCCGGCGCCGAACCTCTCGATCGGTGACGACGGGACCCACCCCACCGTCGTGATCGTCGTCGACGAGCTCGCGGACCTCCTCGACGACGCCCCGGAGCGCGTCGA
Source organism: Nocardiopsis potens DSM 45234 (assembly GCF_000341105.1). Classification (GTDB taxonomy): domain Bacteria; phylum Actinomycetota; class Actinomycetes; order Streptosporangiales; family Streptosporangiaceae; genus Nocardiopsis_A; species Nocardiopsis_A potens. The sequence goes on along the minus strand of NZ_ANBB01000050.1, from coordinate 122,383 downwards.
GGGGCTCATCGACCGGATCGGGCGTCTGGCCCGACCGACCGGGATCCATCTCGTCGCGGCGACGGCCCGTGTCGAGCAGGCCGTTCTCGGCGGCAGGATCGGGAACGGCTTCCCCACCCGTCTCGCCCTGCGCACCGCCCTGCGTTCGCAGAGCGAACTGGTCGTCGACGGCCCGGGGGCGGAACGCCTCCTGGGCGAAGGGGACGGCCTCCTGCTGGGCCGCGGCCGGCGTGCACCGACCCGGGTGCAGTGCCCGCTCGTCACCCCGCAGGAGTTCGACCGGATCGTCGCGCATCGCTCGAGGCGGTGACGGAGCGGGGCCGCCCCCAGGCGGCCCCGCCGACGTCATTCCCCGTAGAACCCGATCGAGGGGGCCTCCGGCGTTCCGACGACCATCGCCCGGTCCAGGAACAGGTTGTTGTTCTCGCAGCTGGTCTCCGGCAGCAGCACACAGGCGTGGCAGGCGGCGAGGTTCAGGCCGTCCACCCCGCTCGCATGCGACTCCATGCACGTCGGGTCCTGTGAGCACCAACGGTGCCGCCCCAGGGCCCCGTGCAGGCTCGTCGTCAGACGGTCGTACCGCCCCTGCGCGACCAGGCCGCCCAGACTGCCGGCCGAGTCGCTGGTGGCGGTGTAGATGAGGATCCCCGCCATGTCGGGCCCGACGTAGAGACGCTCCCGCAGAGCCGAGGCCGGGTAGCCGGCGTCCAGGCTCCACTCGTTGAGGAGCATGTGGGAGAGGGTGTGCAGGAGGACGAAACGGGGACTCACCGGAGTTCTCGGCGTCCTCGTCTCACCGGCCTCCTCCGCACGCCTGCGCAGTACGCCCAGGTGACGCTCGCGGAGCAGATCCGCGCGCCGGCGCGGCCCCTCCCCCTTCTCCCATGTCCTCAGGGCCTCCTGGTCCAAGGTGAGGAAGACGCCCTCGCCGCTCACCTCGATGGCCGGCAGCCAGTCCATCTCCTCGCCCGAGATCGACGCCAGACGCACCGATTCCATGCCCTCGTCCGGCGCGATCACCCGGGTGAAGGACTCCAGGGCACGGACCTCCCGGAGCCGTTTGGCGAGCATGACCCCGCCGATCTTCGGGGGCCTCTGCACGCCCGGCACCTCGGGTGGGCGGACGCACTCGAACTCGTCCCCCCGCTCCACGTGGTCGGTGCCCTCGGAGAGCTGGGCGTACTCCTCCTCGCGGACCCTGCCTCCGACCTCGATCACCGATGCGTCGGCCTCTTCCGGGTCCTCCACGGAGGCGCGCTCCTCGTCTTCGATCCGTTCCCGCAGCGCCGCGAGCAGGCTCTCCGGATCGGCTCCCTCCTTCAACAGTCCCTTCTCCCGGATGGAGTCGATGGCCTCCTTCCCGCTCGGGTCGAGTTGCAACAGCCGCTTCAACATCGGGTAGTCGGCGTTCAGCCGTTTGTGCATGCTCTGCGACCACGGTGGGATCGAGAGCGCGGACCGGTACACCGGGAACCACGCTGCGGAGGCGCCTCGCTGAAGGGTCCTCGGCGTCGCCTGGCACCCCTCCTCCCGGGCGTCCCGCCCGAGCCACGGAGTCGCGCCGCTGCACCGCAGGGAGATCCGCTTCATCGCGCTCTTGCCGAAGGCCCCTTCCAGGGAGGCCTTCTTCCCGCACGAGCATTCGACGACGATCGACCGCAGCGAGGCCGTCCGCCCGGTGGTGTGCAGGCTCAGCCTGTGCCCGTCACCGCTCACCGTCTCGCCGTCGGTCTTGCGATGCACCCACTCGTAGTAGGGGAACTCGTCGAGATGCCCGTTCTCGCATGCGACCACGAACCGTGAGGGGACCAGCGTCCTTCCACAGCCGCCGCAGCGGCCGTCCCGATCCGCGCCGAACCGCCGATACTCCTGAAGACGGTGGCACTCGGGGCACGAGTGGATCTCGGGGAAGAGCCGGACCCGGACCCCGTCCCCCGCCGGCTCGTCCCAGGCCGGGGGGAGGCGGAACCCCTTCACCTTGAGCTGGTGCTGCAGTCGGGGTTCGTGGATCGCGAACTTCTCGGCGTCCACGTTCCAGTGGTCGATGCCGGTGACGATGTAGGACCTGTCCCCGATCGCGACCATCGCCCCCACCCCGTAGGTGGTGATCATCTGGCCACGCCGCACACGGCCCAACGGCTCCCTCGACACGTCGCTCGTCCGTCGGCGTCCACGCCGCTCCTCGCGCCCTCGACGGCCGCGGCCCTCTCGCATCGTCATCCTTCAGCGCTCCCGGTAGAGATCGGATTCGACGTCCACGTCGCGCAGGCTCCACAGGGTGCTGAACGCGTCCGTGAGGTCCTCGTCGGAATGCGTCCTGAGCAGGGCCGAACCGTTCTCACGGCGCCCGTGACGACGAGGAGGCGCCTCGTACAGCAGGTCTGGGTCGTCCTCGGCCATCTCCCGCCACTCGTCGAGGACGTACTGCAGGTCCTCCTCCGTCTCCTCGTACTCCCCCTCGGCGGTCCCCTTCACCCGGAGGAGGATCAGGTCGACGATCTCCTCCATCTCCTTCTCGAACTCGCCGACCCTCGCGGCGTCCGCGTTCATCCTCAGTCCCGGATGCAGCAGGCGCGCCAGTCCGACGAGAACCGCGTGCAGCCCCCGGTCGCGCGCCCGGGCCGAGAAGGGGGTGACGCTGGACGATTCGACCTGTCGGTACAACGCCGCGTGGTAGGAGGCGAAGCTCTCATGGTGCGACCGGTCCCGGGAACGCGCCGCGTTGAAGAGCACCGCCACCAGTCCCGGGTGACCACGGCCCACCCTGCTGGTCGCCTGGATGTACTCGGCGGTCGTCTGCGGCTGCCCCATGACCGCCATCAGACCCAGGCGGTCGATGTCCACGCCGACCGAGATCATGTTGGTCGCCAACAGGGTGTCGATGGCGTCGGAATCGGGGAAACGGCGGTCCAGCTGACGGAGCCGTTCCGGGATGTCGCTCGCCTTCACCCTGCTGGTCAACTCCGTGGGGATCTCCACCTCCCTCGGCTCGCTCCCGTCGCGTTCGGCGAGTTGCCGGAGCCGATCCTGCACGTCGTCGTTGACCTGGAGGTCCGCCGCCGCCAGCAGGCGCAGGCTGTTGAAATAGCCGAGCAGCGTCCAGTAGGGGTCCCGTGCCCCGTCGTCCGCCTCGATCGCTCGGGCGTGGTGCAGCAGGGCCGCGTAAACGCGCACCAGGAGCGTCGCCTGGCTGGTGTTGGGGGCCAGCAGCCCGACATACTCCCGTGAGGCCTTCTTCTCCGCCGGCGCCTCCACGGCGAACCACGAGTCCCGTGCGTCCAACCCCTGCGGCGGGAACTGGTGCACCTCCCGATCGAACAGGGCCTCGCCCTGCTCCTTCGCACGCCGAATGGTCGCGGTGGACGCGATGACCTTCGGTTTGTCCGCCGCGATGTCGACCGCGGTCTCGTACAGGCCGGTGAGACTGCCCAGCGGACCGGAGATCAGGTGCAGCTCGTCCTGCACGATGAGATCGGGGGGAGGGACCCCGTCGTCCTTGTCCCGGTTGAACAACGCGGCCACCTGCGGTCGCCAGGCGATCTGCGCGAACTTGTCCACGGTCGCGATGATCAGCGTGGGGCGGACCCGATAGATCTCATCGTCGACCACGTGCACCGGCAGTCCCCGGTGGAACTCGCAGTCCGCCGAAGGACACCGGATGCGCATCCGGGTCAGATCCGCCTCGACCTCGTAGTCGAACGCGTCCATCTCGGTTCCGCACCAAGGGCACGCGCGCAGCTGAACGGGGTCCTGCTCCTGCAGTTCCTTTCCATTGCGCTTCTCCTTCAGGCTCTGGGCCGCCCTCTTCAGCGTGTTCGGCGTGCTGGAGCCGCCGATCCACATGCCCAGGGAGACGGGCTCCTCGCCCAGTTCGGCGGGGTTCTTCGAACGGATCCGTTCCATCGCGCAGATGAGCGCGGCGGCCCGCTGGAACTGTTGCAGGGTGAGCAGGCGCAGCGTGTAGCGCATGAGCGCGGTCACGCCGCCCCCCTTCGCTCCTCTGCGCTTCCGACGCAGGAAGGCGGTGAAGGCGATCAGTCCGAGATAGGCCTCGGTCTTCCCACCGCCGGTGGGGAACCAGAGCAGGTCGGCGATCCCCCGATCCTCGTGCTCGTCATCGGCGATCCCGCGCAGGCACAGGAGCATGAAGGCGATCTGGAAGGGGCGCCAATCCTGTGAGCCCGGGTCGACCTCCCCCTGTCGGCCTCTCTTGATCCATGCCGCACGCGCCCTCTGCTCCGCCATCGCCCGGTTCGCCCGGCGGAAGGCGGTCATCACGTCGGGGTCGTCTCGGAGCAGGTCGACGCCGGCCGACATCCGATCGCAGGCCTGCAGACACGCCTTGATCCGTTCATCCGCGGCATCGCTCAGATCGGCGTTCGCCTCCAACAGGCGCGCCTCCTCGGACCGTTGCGCGATCCACTCCCGATAGGCGCGCACCAGGGCGCGCAGCCCCGCGATCACGGCTTCGTCCTGCGCCTCGGCGATACGGAGCATCCCGAGACCGGAGGCGTCGATGTGAGGGTTGGAGTCCATCAACAGCACTTCGGCGCTGGGAACGTGCGCCGTCCTGACCGCGGCGACCGCCGCGGGCTTCGCGCCGAGAAGACGCGGGTCCCCGGGCGGCGGCGCCTCCCAGTCCCAGTCGGCCGCGCAGCCGTGCCCCACGGCGAACGTCGGAACGTGCCGGTAGAGCAGGCGATTCGTCTTGACCTCTGCGTCGTCCGCCCCGACCGGGACGGTCCGCTCGACGAAGACCTCCCGGCCGTCCGGACCGATCGCCTCGATCCCGGCCTGGAAGTAGCAGTACGGGTCCGACAGCTCCCCCTTGGCGACCCGGTTGACGTTGACCAGGGTCGCGGTCACCGCGAGGGCGGTCTCTCCGCGAGCCGACGGGCGGATCAGCACCCTCAGTTCGAGGCCGGAGTCGACGACCTCGGGGGCCTTCTCCCCGGCGGTGAGATCCACTTCGAACGTCCTGGTCTCCAGCGGTCGCCTACGCCAGAACACCTGCCGCTCCGAGGTCGTACGCCATTCCGCGCGTTCGGCCCTCACCGGAACGCCGTCGGCGTCCACCGACTCGTAGACGGCCGCCGTCACGCGCAGCGTGATCGCGGAGGCCAGGAAAGGGCTCACCGCGAAGGTCATCCCCATCGCGGAGGGGGCCTTGACGTTCGCCAGTGAGACCCCGCCGTCCATGTCCTCGTCCCGCCCCGCGGCGGCGTCCTCGGCCTCGTCGTCCCGGGCGGCGATCGTCTCCTGCTCGTCCTCGTCCGACGCCCTCTGCGGGAAGAGCACGCCGACGGGGTAGGCGGTCACCGGGTCGTCGCCGATGACCTCGTTCTCGCCCCCGACCGGACCGAGCAGGTCCCGGCGCAGCCGGTCCTTCAGTTCGCCCCGGAAGGCGTAATGCTCAGCGTGCCTGGACAACGGCGGCCTCCTCTTCCATCACGTCCCTCTCCCATTCGAATCTCCCCAGGCCGATGAGGCGGGGGGCCGACCAGACCCCGTGCCCTCCCAGCCCGGCCCTGCTCCCGGCGGCCTCACTGCCGACCACGGTCTCCACCGTGTCGACCCGCACGTCGGTGATCCGCACCGGCCACCTGGGATCCCGTCCTCCGGGCCGCCCGACGAGGCGCAGGAGATCGCGCCTGAAGCGGTCGGAGACGATGCCGATCGCCCTGCCCCGGTGCATCACCCGGTAGTCCGGGCTCATGTCCGGCTCGAAGGCGACCGGGGTGTCCCGGACCAGAGCGACCTCGTCCCCCGGCCGGACCTCCCTCTCCAGGTACTCCTGGAGCGCGAGCGGATCCCCCTCGACGACCCGTGCGCCGGCCGGATGGTCGGTGTGCACGTCACGCCCGTCGATCTCCAGACCGAACCTCTGCCGGCCGCGCCGCCCCTTGGGTCCGTACCTGGCCCACCTGCCGACCGCGCGGTCCTTGAGAACGGAGGTCCACTTCTCGGTCGGGAGCCACAGCAGTTCCTCTCGAGGGCGGGTCATCGCCACGTACAACGCTCGAGCGTCCTCCGCGTGATCGCCGTCCCCCCAGGGTTCCCCCGGGTCGACCACCACGACCCGGTCGAACTCCAGTCCTTTCGCCCGGTGGAAGGAGGAGACGACCAGGTCCGCCGGCGGGGGAGCGGTCAACTCGTCGGGCAGACCACCGGCGGCGATGGCCCGGCGCAGCTCGGCGAGGTCCAAGGCCTCTCCCCCGGTGCGTGCGCGGCCGCCACGGCGCAGGAGCCGCCACAGCCGGTCGACCTCCTCCGGAGCGAGACCGGCCTCGGACACGAGTTCCTCGAACCGGTTCCGCTTCATCAAGGTCCCGCCTCCGTCCCGGAAGAGCAGGGCGATCGTCCCGGGGACCGACCTGTCCGTCGCGGCCCGCTGGAGTCGGTGTGCGACGCCGCCCTTCGCCAGTTCTCCGGACGTCGTCAGCGCCTGCCCGTTGGTCCGGCAGAGGATCGCGGTCGTGCCCGAGTGGGACCCGAGCGCGTCGAAGGCCAGCTCGTCGAGGCGGCCGAGGTCCATGGCCCGCATGCGGAGGGTGTCCCTGAGCTCCTCGAAGAGCTTCCGCCCGTCGTCGGCGCGCCCTTCGGAGAGCGCCTGCAGACGCGCCCCGTAGGGGAGGGCGACCCTCGCCTCGGGGGTGCGGGCGCGGAAGTTCTCCGTGAGGCGCGGTTCCACCAGGTCATCGCCGAACGTGTTCCTGAGCCAGGTCGAAAAGCGATCGGCCTCCCCGGCCCGTTCCCTCTCGTCGGGAACGGTGAATCCATAGATGTACTGGGCGGAGTCCCCCACGACGGTGAAGCCGCAGTCGAATTCGTCCAGCAGCACCTCGACCAGTTCACGACGCTCCCCGACGAGGTCCTGGACCTCGTCGATCACGACATGGCGCAGGTCGTGCCCGTAGAGGTCCTCGGCCGCCCCCTCCTCGATCGCCTCTCGGGCGCGGACGATGCGCTCTCGGAAGGAGCGCTTCTCCCAGTCCTCCTCCGCCTTCACCTGCCGGAGGAGGTCCAGGGCCCAGGAGTCGAAGGTCCGGGCCCGCACGAACCGTGCGGCGCTGTCGATCGCCCCGAGCCGTTCCCTGAGCTCCCGCACCGCGGCCCGGGAGAAGGTGAGGACCAGGATCTCGTCCGGGGCGAGCCTCTCCTCCTCGACCAGCAGGTCCAGCCTGCGGATCAAGGTGTGGGTCTTGCCCGCGCCCGCCCCCGCGGTGACGAGGGCGCACGCGTCGGCCGGCAGCTCGACCACGGAACGCTGTTCGGGAGTGAGCCTCTCCCCGTCCTTCTCGATGCTCATTTGCGCCCCCAGAGGTATTCGAACTCGGTGAAGGCGGGCTTCTTCCGGTAGTTCGTGATGTTGTCGTGGACGTCGAGGATCCGGCAGACCTTCTTCCCTCCGTTGAGGGGGCCGCGAAGGCCGCGTCCGATCATCTGCTGGTAGACGTTGGGGCTGTAGGTCGGACGGGCGATGACGACGGTCCTCGTCGCCGGGGCGTCGAATCCCTGGTGCAGAACCCCGTAGTTGGTGAGGACCCGCAGGGTCCCCCGCTCGAACTCCTTGATCCGCCTCCGGCGCTGTGCGTCGGGGGTGCTCGAGTCGATCGCGGCGGCCGAGATCCCGCTCCGGTTCAGCTTTCCGGCGACGACGTGGGCGTGATCGACCGAGGTGGCGAACACCAGGATCGGGCCGTCGTCAGGCAGCTCTCGGAGGGCCTGAACGATGGTGGTCGTGCGCTCCTCGTCGGTCGCGAGACGCTGCTCCACACTGCTCGGCAGCCGCGGGAGCCTCTCCAGCTGTTCCTGTTCCCTCGAGGTCAGCTCGGTCGTCGCGCCGGCCAGTTCGCGGTGCTCGATCTCGGCGAGCACCCCCAGGCGCTGCAGCGCGACGTAGGGGTCCTCCTCCCCGAAGACCTCCTTGGACAACAGGTTGTCGCCGTAGCGGTCGATCAGCCGCCGGGTCTCCTCCTCGTTGAACCCGCGGAAAGGAGTGGCGCTCAGGCCGACCAGAGGTCGAGAGGACCGTCGTGCCGTGATCCCCAGCATCTCGAGGATCTCGGTGTAGCCGGAGCCGATGGAGGTGTGCGCCTCGTCGACGATGACCAGGGCGGCGTCGCGGAGCCAGGCGTACTCGTCGGCGCCCAGGCACATCCTCAGCTTCGCATCGGTGGCGACCACGAGCTGCGGGCCGTCGGTCACCGCGGCCGCTTCGCGGGTGGACCACAGACGGCTGATGGTCAGCGGTTCCTCCGGGCCGACCTTCTCCCAGACGAACGCCCAACTCTGCACCGCCTGCTCACAGAGTTCTTCGGTCTGCGCGATCCAGAGCACCGGGCGCCCGTCCAGCCCGTCGTATTTCACCTTGCGGATGACCGCCTCCACGGCGACCCGGGTCTTGCCCGCTCCCGTCGGGAGGGAGAGCATCCCCCGGCCGCCCCGATACCGGGTCAGCAGGTCGAACATGCGGGACGCGATCTTCTCCTGGTAGTCGTGGAGCCGAGGGAACTTGCGAGGCCCCGAGACCACCAGCTTCGGCTCGAGCCTCTCCTCCTTCTCTCCCGCATAGTCCATGGGGAGCCGGATCTGGTTGACGAAGTGGATCGACGCCTGGTCCCCCTTGAAGCCTCCGACCGTCCCCTCCACGTTGGCCGCGATGGCCTTCCGGTAGTGCCACAGGACGGCCGTCCCGTGCATCTGCACGGCGACTTCGGCGACCCGGATCGGGTCGTTCTCCTCATCCGGGGTCAGAACACCCTCGGTGATGCCGGCGCGGAGGTCTTCGAGGTCGATCAGCTCGACCAGCTTCGCGGCCGCCCCGTCCGCCTCACGGGCCCTGCGCACACGCTCGTTCCGGCGGCGCTTCTCCTCCTCCTCGACCCGACGCCGGAGGATCCCCTCGCATTTGGAGCGCCCCAGTCCCAAACGCAGTTCGCGATCGACCGCGGACAGCGCCTCCAGGTCGTCCTCCGGGGCGTGCACCAGGATCGTGCGGTCCTGGTGCACCGAGTCGAGGGTCTCGGTCTGCATTCCGTGCCTGGTCCGCACCACCAGTTCGAGTTCGGAGCAGCGCACGAGCGACCATCCGTCGATCTGGGTCCTGTGGGTGAGGCGCAGGAAGGGGAACTCCTCTACGAGCGGGACCGGGTCTCCGTCGGGCACATGGCGGATCTCTTTCCGGATCGCGTCCTCCGGGCTGCGCAGGCCCCACACTTCGCGCATGTTCTCGGCCGTCTTCTCATCGGGGACCAGCAACGCCGGCTCCCCGATCCGGATCAGTTCCCGATAGCGACCGAGATCGGAGGTGACCACGATCTCCGCGTCATCGATCTCCCGACTCCACTCGGAGCCGATCCGGCAACGGGTCGGCACGCCTTCCGGGAAGTCCGCCTCCGCCTCGAAGAAGAGGGCGTAGACCTTGCCCGGGAATTCGTCGTCCTCCGAGGCCGCGGCCTCTTCGGCCAGGGTCCTCCACACTTTCGCGCCGAGCTGATCGAGCCTGCGCGGCAACCGCAGGACCTCACACAACTCCTGGGAGACGTCCGCTACGGGCAGCACGTCCTCATGGCGCCTCAGGTGCGACCCCACGCATTCCTTGAGGGAACGGATCCCCAGCGATGTGGGCAGTACGCCGTGGCGATGGGCCATCCACACCAGCGGCGAGAACACCGGACGTCGCGTCGATTCCCTCCTGCCGACCCGAATCGTCCATTCACCGACGAGCCCGCCGGCCGGGATCGCCTTGAGGAAGGCCGCCCGGCCCTCCTCGGAGAGCCGGGGAAGGAGATGGAGAGGGCCGGGCGGCGGTGCGCCTTCGAAGTGCAGCGTGCCGAACTGCGGCCTCTTCTCCTCGGCGGGAAGCGTCTTGCAGTACTTCCGCCAGACGTCCTCCTTGTACTCCTCGAACCATTTCTCGCCTTCCGGATCGCAGCGTGTGACCGGCCCGTCCAGCAGTCCGAAGTCCAGGTCCCGGAGAACCACCGCGTCGGGCGTGTGGAAGCGCATGTCCACGGCGACCTCGGCGTCACGGGAGCCGTCCTCGGGGACGATCCGTCCCGGACGCAGGCAGTCCCGCACCGCGTGATATCCGCCGTCCAACGTCCTCACGTGCACGTCGTTCACGGTGTCGACACGATGCTCCTTGAACAGGGACAGCGTCTCCGCGGGCCCCGCCTGCCGGGAGAGGCTCCAGAAGGCGTCCCAGCCCGCTTCGTCGTAACCTTCGATCCCGCGCTTGAGCACGGCCGCGAACCGGCCGGCGGCGTCGGCCTCGTACACGCCGAGCGCGTCCAACGCCCGACGCACGTGAGCGGGCGTTCCGGTCTCTCCCACGTTCTGTTCGAGAACGCGCTCATCGACATAGCGGAGGTCGTCGCCGAGCACGTCCGACCCGGATCGCCGGAACACCCCCGAGGAGGCCGCGACCAGCCCTTCCCTCTCCGTCAGCACGACCCGGGCGCCGGCGGCCTGCTCCGCGAGTCCCGGGTTCTTGGCCTTCATGTCCGCGAGGATGAGCACGGCCCGGGCGGACGCCTCCGGACTCTCGTCCTCCACCAGCGCCTCCAGCCACTCCCCTACCGTGGCGACCCGGCCGCCCGCCTGCGACACGAGGCGCTCCGCGCTCGGACGGCGGTGCGGTTTGTTCTCAAGCGAGTGGTCGCACCAGTTCCGCGGCCGGCCGGCGTGTTCGGCCCACAGGCGCAGCCAGCGGCGCTCCAGTCCCGCCGGGTGCAGCCGGACGTCCCCGGCCTTCCCGAACGCACCGTCCTGATCGGGCAGGGTGGGCCGCTCCGCGCTCGCCTCCCAGATCCCCTTGACCAGGGTGGTCGCGGCGAACTGCGGTTCTTCTCGTCCACGTGCGGGAACCGCGTCCAGGTGCGCACAACGGTCCTCGGGGCGGGAGAGCTCCGACAACGAGTCGACGACGAGCTCGGCCGCGACCCGGATCAACTCCTCGTTGAACCGGTTGGCGCTGTAGAGGTTCTGCCGGTCCTCGCTCGTCTTCCACGGAGCGTTGACGATCCCGCGGAGCGTGGTCGTGAAGTTGGTCGGGAAGTACGCCCAGAAACTCCCGTGCGCATGCGAGCGCCCCTGGGTCTCCGGGACGGCCCAGGAGACGTCGATCACGGGGCGGTCGTGCAGTTCGCCGGCGTCGGCCAGCGCCTCCGGGCTCGGGGTGTGCGGCCGCTCGAAGACGCGCCAGCTCTCTTCCGTCTCCCTGCCCGACAGGTCGCGGATCTTCAGCACCCGCCGGTCGCCCTCGATCGTCTGGGAGAGCCGGCGCCGCCTTCCCTGCCCCGCCCGCCGATCCTCCAGAGTGACCGTTCCGACGTGCGGCGAGAACAGGGGGAACTGAACCGGGAAGGCTTCGAGGTCCGCGGCCAACCGGAGCGTCTTTCCCCGCTTGAGATCGAGACGGACGACGGTGGTCGCCCATTCGAGGAGTTCCTTCAGGATCGGGTCCGCCGCGGCCTCCACGTCCCGGTCCAACGGCCTGGCGATGCGCAGCACGGGGATCTCACCGGCGTCCGGCCTGACGCCCCGGATCTGCTCCTCCGCCCACTCACGGGCGAATCCGAAGCTCTTCCCGTCTTCACGACCGAAGAATTCGGGGGTGTCCGTCACACCGAGCACCGACTTGACCCCGACGCCGAACCGCCCGATCTGCCCGCCGCGCTTCCGTGAAACGCCCATGCGCAGAATGGTGTCCACGCCTTCGACCGTCATCGGGCTTCCCTGATTCGCGCAGTACAGGCGCTCATCGGTGAGGACGACGCGGATCTCCCCGCCCACCTCGTTCTGCAGCTCGTCGGCACCGTTCTGGACCAGCTCGTATATCTGCCGGTCCCCGTAACCGCCCTGCTGGATCCGACGCTCCCCGTTGGCGTGCTCCTGAATGAGCCCGGGGTCGATCCGATACGTCTCGAGGACACGCTCTCGCTGCTCTTCGACCAACGAAAGGACGGAGCCCTCACCAAAGGAAGAAGCCATTTCGAACCCTTCTCGACACGAAAAAAGCCACCACGGAAAACGGCGTCTCCGAGGCGCCCTACGTCGAGAACGCCACCCGCCCACGGGTCGACGCTCACGACGGAAGGACACGACGGTCGCCGAGCGAATCGAGGAGAGCAACGGAAACGACAGGAGGAACCAGTGAACGGTTTCACCTTATCCCGTCACCCGGAGCGGGGAGCCCAAGAATTTCACCTCGAAACCTTTTCTGCAACCCCCGCGAGGAAAAAGACCTGCACTTCGCCTCACCCCTTGCCGTTCAACGGAGACCCACCTGCAGAACGACTCCTGAGACATGGTCGGACCCCACCACGGACCCCGCCCGCTCCTCGCACTCCACCGCTCCACACGAGCTGGCGTCAACTTTTATTTGACACCACACCCCCTTGTCAAACACACTGGTCCCGCTGCTCGGTCGAGCCGAGACCGAGATGACCGCGTGAGGGCGAGGAACGGTGTGACGGCAGAAGACTTCGGCGTATGGCTGGGACGCCAGCTCCGCAGGGCCGGCTTGAGCCAGGCGGAACTGGCCTCGGAGCTCTCGGTGACCCGAGCGGCGGTGTCCGCCTGGGTCACCGGACGAGCCGAGCCCCGCCGGGACAAGATCGAGGCGATCGAACGGCTCTTCGGGTTGGACACCGGATCGTCCGCGAGCCGGACCGAGATCCCCGACAATTTCGAGACGGTCCACTGGTACCACCGCCCGGGCCACGCCGATGGGGGGCGGGAGTACGGGGACACCGCCGCCTTCGCCTTCGACGGCGACCCGGCGGTGTTGACCCGCGAGGCGACCCAGAACAGCCTCGACGAACGCCTGAGCTCCGACCGCCCGGTGCACGTCCGTTACGTGCTGGAGGAACTCGAGGGCGAACACCTGTGGGACTTTCTCGAGGCCCTGCGCTGGCACGACCTGGAGGAGCACTTCCAGGCCGCGATCGAAGGGGCGCAGAAGGTCGGCCGTGTCCTGCGCAGCGGCCTGGACGAGCTCCGGGAGACGAACGCCCTCACCCTGCTCCGCATCGAGGACTACAACGCCTCCGGCCTGACCGGGGACGAGTACGAGGACGGGAAGTTCGCCGCGGTCCTCCGCCGCCAGTTGGACAGCCGGAAGTCCGCGACCGCCGGTGGATCCTACGGCCTCGGCAAGGCCACCCTCTGGTCCACCAGCAGGTTCGGCCTGGTGCTGGTCAACAGTTCCCTGTCCGAGCCTTACGAGGGACACCGCCGCAATCGCCTGATGGGCCGCTTGAACCTGCCCTGGCACAGCGTGAACGGAAGGTCCTACGCAGGTCCGGCCTGGCTGGGGCGTGAGGACCCGAACCGGGACGGGGCGGCCCGCTCCTGGTGGGGAGACGACGAGACCGTCACGCGGCTCCGCCTGTCCCGTGAGGGGAGCGCCCCGGGCACCTCCTTCCTCATCGTGGGGGCGCACGACGCCACCGGCAACGCGGGCTCCCTCGAGGAGTTCAAACGATCGCTGGTGAGCGGACTGGCGCACAGCTTCTGGCCGTCGATGGTCTCCGGAGACTCCCCCGGCGAGCACCCCCCGTTGGAGGCGACCGTCGCGATCCGACGCAACGGCGACGTCCTCTCCGAGGAGCGGGTGAACCCCTACGAGTACGAACCCGCACGCTCCCGGGCCATCAACGCCTTCCTGAACGGCACCACCGTCACCGAGAAGACGAACGCCGAGGACGTGATCGCCACCGAGGTCCCGCTCACCGTACCGGCGCTGCGCGGCGACAAGGCGTCCGTCTCGATCACCCACAAGGCCGTGCTCCTGGTGACCTCCTCCTCTCCCGACGCCGAACGGCCCAACCACGTCGTGTGGATGCGCGGCAACCGCATGGTCCTCACGGATCGGCGCTTCTACGACGTACCGCTCGGCACCGAGCCGTTCGAGGCGATCCTCCTCGCGGGCCTCGCGACACAGGGCCCGACCGAGGAGACCGAGCCCGCGGAGAGGTTCCTGCGCAGCGCCGAACCCCCGGAGCACAACGACTGGCGACCGACCGACGACCTGACCGCCACCTATGTCCGTGGCGCGGCCACCCGGATCAAGGAGTTCCGGAAGGCGGTCAACGACCGGCTGCGGGAGGTCCTCCGTCCCGTCGTCGCCACGGCCGAGGAGACCCCCAAGGTCCTCAAGGACATGCTGAACCTCGACCCGCCGCCGCCACCGCGCAGTCCGGGTCATCCGACGGTCCAGGACATCGACGGGGAGGTCGGGGCGGACGGCTCCTGGCGCCTGCGCGTCGAGGTCAGGTTCCCCGAACGCAAGGATCCGTGGGAGTTCCGCCCCGTCCTCAGATTCGTCACCCGCTCCGGCCCTCACCCGAGGGTCGCCTGGGCCGACCTGACCCCCGTCCGAGGCTGCGTCCTCGCCGAGGGCGATCTGCACCGCCTGGAATCCGACCCGGGGGCGCGCCATGCGACGTTCGAGGGCGTGAGCGACGTGAACGACCACCCCGTCGCAGCGGACATGGCCATGGTCGAGGTCGATCTGGAACGAGGAAGAGGGGAGGAGCGATGAGGCGTCTGGTCCCTTACCCCGTCCTGGCCGGCGAGATCGCTCTGGACATCACGGAGGTACGGCTCGACGGCGTCCCGCTCGACTACAGGATGGTGGCCCCGTCGAAGCGCACCGTCGCCCTCCACCGGGCGGAACGCGAGAAGTGGGGGGAGGCCCGTCTCTCCGTGCGCCTTCGGACTCCGGTCGAGGAGCTTCGGAACGGCGACTGGCGGGAGGTGCTTCCGCAGGTCATCGCGTTCGAGCGCCGTACGAACACGCGCGACGTCGTCGTCTTGAAGGAACGGGACGGTGATTCCTGGGTCGGGGAGATCACCGTCTTCGCCGACCGTCACTTGGGGCGCGTGCAGATCGGCGGACAGATCACCGCGACCGTCGGGGGCGTTCCGGGACGCATCATCGGGGGGGTCGATGCTCCGTGGACGGTCGATCTCCAGGCCACGACGCCGACCCGGGAGAACTCGATCAAGGTGACCTGGGCCGACTTCTCCGACGAGGCCAACCCCCACCTGCACGACTATCGCCAGGACCCCTGGTACGTCGAGACCACCGGCCAGGAACCGTTGATCTACCTCAACCGCAAGGTCGAAGGGCTGGAGGAGATCCTGAAGCACGCACGCGCCCCCGAACGCGAGGTGCGTGAGGCAATCGCGTCGGAGATCGCCAAGGACGCCTGGGTCACCCTGTTCAACGACGCCCTCTTCGCCGCCGAGATCGATGAGGACGAGCGCGCCGAATGGCCGGGCGGCTGGCGAGAAGGGGTGTTGAAGAAGCTCCTTCCGGGAGCCTTCCCCGACCTCTCCCCCCGGGAGGCCCTTCAGGAGGCCGTCGCACGGTGCCGTTCCGGTGAGGGCGGCGGTGATCTACAGAACCGGATCCGCCGCTCCGCCGCGTTGCAGGCCCGGCAGTATCGCAACATCGGCGCCCTGATCCGTTCCACCCGCCGCGCCTCCGAGGAGACCCGTTGAGCACGACTCCGAAACGCTTCGCCCTCCTCCCCGACGAGATCGCGGTGAAGCACCTCACCTCCGGGATCCTCCGAGGTGACGAGCGTCCTCCGGCCGCCGCCCTCGACCAGGCCTCGAAGGAGCTTCCGGATGAGGCCCGCTGGGAGACGGAACGGGTCCGTGACCTGCTGAACGAGGCCATGGCCCGCTTCGAGGAGGACGCCGCCACCGCCGCGGACGCCTGGTTGGCCCCGCGCCTTCACTCCACCCTGCGCATCACCCGCCGCGAGGCCGCCGAAAGCGGTCTGTGGAATCACCTCGCCCTCCGTGTCGCCCCCGACTACGTCCGCCGACGGCATCTCGCGAAACCGACCGAGAAGAAACCTGTACCGACCATCAACGCGAAACGTTTCTGCGGACCGTTCCACACCCAGGCGTTCGCCCGCCTGTGGTGGGCGGCGGAACTCTTCCGGGACGGTTTCGACTACCGACCGGTGGTGACGGCCTGTAAGGACCAGGACGTGTTGAACTCGATCCTCCGATTCGAGACCGTCCTTCATCGGCCGACCGCACAGGCGATCATCTCGCTGATCTCGAAGGGCGCGGTCCAGGGTGGACGCGAGATCAACGCCCTCGGGAAGGCGGTGAACAGCGCCGGCAGCACGATCGCGTTCGAGGCGATCGCCCCCGACTCCTCTCCCGACCCCGCTCCTTACCACGACTGGATCGCGGCCGGCGACGAGGATTTCACCCCCTACGACCGCCTCCCGGACGGCCCCGACGACGGACGCACCTACCCGGATTCGGTCGCCGCCCTGGCATCACTCTTCGAGCGACTGTTCGCCGAGGCCCCGGTCCGAGGACGTGAGAAGGACAAGGAGAAGGAGGACGAGGAGGGAGAAGGCGGCTCTACGACCGCTTGACCTCTCTCAGGTACTCGTACACCTGTTTCGCGATCGCGCGCGAGAGGTCCACCGGGACCGCGTTGCCGATCTGTCGGGCGATCTGGGTCTTGCTTCCGCACCACAGGAAATCCCGGGGGAAGCCCTGGATCAGCGCGGCTTCGAGGTGGGTGATGGGGCGGTGCGCCCAGGGGTGCAGATAGCGCCCCTTCTCCGGCTTGTAGAACTCGGTCCGGATGGTGACCGACGGCCGGTCGAGGTGCATCCGCCCCATGACGTCACCCGAGCCGTTCCGGTGATTCAGCCAGCTTTTCGTGGAAATGCGGTCCGGGATGTCCCACCGATTGCCCCCAGGAGGGATGCTCTCATATCTCTCAAGAGAAAGATCGGTGGGATTGCGCCCAATGTGGAGCTGATCGGTCCGGAAAGCCCCGGGGAACATTTTTCCAGAGAACTCCACCTTCCCCATCGGCAGCTCAGTGGATGGCGTCTCTTCGGGAACCAGAGGGTTCGGATTTCCCGGGCGTCCGAATACTTCGCTCGCCGGATTCCAGGGGAGCAAGCCCGTCTCTTCTTCCCAGAGGGTTCCGTCCGTGTCGGCCGGTTCAATATGGGTCGGTGTAGGGTGTGCCATCGGTCGCCGCGTGGGATGGGCCTTGATGATGTCCTTATGCGTCGCGATCACGATGGTTCTCTTCCGCGTCTGCGGGGATCCGTAATCGGCCGCGACCAGGTGGCCTCCGCTGATCTCATACTCCGCCAGCGGGCCGCCGTCCAGCGCCTTCAGCAGTGCGGCATATTCCACTGACTTGAAGAAGCGGTCCACGTTCTCGATGACGAAGATCTCAGGGCTGAGTTTCTCGACCACTCGGACGTACTCTTGCCAGAGCTTGTTCCGCGGGTCTTCGGGGTTCTCCTTGCCCAGCCCGGAGAACCCCTGGCAGGGTGGGCCGCCGAGAATCACCTGAACATCGGCGTTGACGTCACCCGGATTCCAATCCTTGATGTTGCCGGCGAAGATCTTCTCTATCCCACCGGCCTCTTTCGCGAAATTCTGCGCATAAGTGGCGGCCGCCGCCTTGTCCCACTCGACGGCGCCGACGGTCCGGAACGGTGACTCCGAGGCACCGTCCGGTACGAATTCGTGAAACCCCTGGGTGAAGCCGCCGCAGCCGGCGAAGAGGTCGACGATGTTGATGGGATCGATGGAAGCGGCGGACATGGCGTCATCCTAACGGGGCTCTCCACCCCCTTCCGCTTCACGACCCGTGATCTCTACCTGATCGCGACCCTGGTTCCTCGCCTCTCCCCCGCCTCAGGAGTGCCGATCCGTCTCCGGTTTCTCCAGGGCGATGGCGATCCGCTCTCCCAACGCGCATGCCAGCGGGGGCGGCAGCGCGTGTCCCACCTGCCTGTACCCCGACGTCTTGCCGCCCTCGAGGCGCCAGTCCTGCGGAAACCCCTGCAGCACCTTGACCTGATCGGTGGTCAGCTTGGGCAGCGCCTTCCTGGCCTGGGCGTCTCCCGGGTCCTCCGGTCGGACCATGACGAAGTCCGGCCCCGGCGGCTCGTCGCCGATGCTCCCACCGTTCACGCCGAGACGCGCCCACTTCCTCTTGCTGCCGCTCGGGCCGAGGTCGGCTCCCCCTCGCCCCGTCGCCCCTCCGACGATGGTGGGGGCGACCTCGTTCGCACCCGCCGCCCATTCGTCGGCCTGCGGCCATCCCCGACTCGCCATGGAGGGGTACAGCACATCTCCGAGGACCGGGGCGTCCGACCCGGGCTCGGGCCAGGAGAACCTCTCCATGCCGTCGTCCTTGAGCGCCACCAGGACGCCGTGCTCACGGCACTGCGGGACGCCGAAGTACCGAGCGTCCAGCACCCGCCATGAACACCGGTATCCGGCCCTCTCCAGCTCCTCCTCGGTGAAGGCTCTGACCTCGGCGAACGCCTCTTCTCTGACCAGGTGCGGAACGTTCTCCATGAGGAGCGCGCGCGGGGACACCTCCAAGGCCAACCACACGACGGCCTTCCAGGTGTCCCGGTCCTCGCTCTCCGGGCGGTTCCTCTTACCGGCGCGAGAGAACCTCATCCGAGGAGGCCCCGCCGCCAAAAGGTCCACGTCCAACACCTGAGGGTGGTCGCTCCCGACGAACTCCAGAAGATCCGTACGGCGGACGTCCCAGTTCGGGCGATTCACCTGCAGCGTGGCGCAGGCATGGGCGTCGTCGTCGATGAGCATCACCGGATCGAAGCCGGCCCGTTCCAAACCGAGCGCCTGTCCTCCCGCTCCCGCGTACACATCCAGACTTCTGAACCGCACCGAGGTCGACTCCTCTTCCACGAACCGCGCCCCTGCTTCCCGTTCCCGGAAACCGATCGTATGCTCCCCGGTGCGCCCTCTTAGTACGGTGTGCTCATGAGCGCTCCCCGGCCGACCAGTGCCTCCAGTCCCGGTGTACGGAAGAGCATGCAGTCCAACAAGGGGAGGGACACCAAACCCGAACTGGCCCTCCGCCGGGCGGTGCACGCTCTGGGGCTGCGCTATCGCGTGTCCATCCGTCCGGAACCGGCCATCAGAAGAACGGCGGACATGGTGTTCACCCGTGTCAAGGTCGCCGTTTTCCTCGACGGTTGCTTCTGGCACGGTTGCCCCGAACACCATACGAAATCGGCGACCAACGCCGGTTACTGGGCCGAAAAGGTGAGGCGCAACCGAGAACGGGACGAGGAGACCAACCGGCTACTGACGGAACAGGGTTGGCAGGTCGTCCGCGTGTGGGAACACGAGGATCCGACCATCGCCGCCGAACACGTCGCCGACCTCGTCAGGAGCAGGCGGAACCGATAGAGCGCCCCGCTCCGACCACGTCAGAAGCCGCCGGCCTTGGCCCCTCTCAGAAAAGCGTCCCACTCCGCCGAAGAGAAGGCGAGGTGGCCGGCCTCGGCGTGCTTGGAGTCACGGATGGCAACGGCGTGGGAGGAGTCGGCGACTTCGACGCAGTCCTGGTCTTGTGCACTGTGGCTGCTCTTCCGATAGTCGGAGGAGGCCACTTCCACGCAGTTCTGATCCTGTGCGCTGTAGCTGCTCTTCCGGAAGTCAGGGAAGGATGCCACTTCCACGCAGTTCTGCGAGTGGGCGCTGTAGCTGCTCTTGCGGAACGTCAGGTCGGCACTCATGATTCGCTCTCTGGTGCTCTGAGGAGGTCGGTGATGACGGCGGCGGAGCGCGTGGTGCTCAGCGCGGATCCTTGGATATCGCCGAAGGTAGCACTGTGGGCTTCGACCTCTTCCGGGTCCTCCAGGAACACCCCTTCGCCTGCGGTGTCGATGTAGACGATCGGGAGATCGAGGGGATCGGGGAAGTCCAGGAGAGTGAACGGCGCCCCTAGAGCAGCGTGCGCCCCGGCGTCCAAAGGCAGGACCTGGACGTCGATGTTGGGCAGCTGCGCCATGTAGAGCAGGTGCGCCAGCTGCCCACGCAGCGTCTCGGTACCGCCGATCGGCCTCCGGAGCGCGGCTTCGTCGATGACCGCTCGCAGGCGGGCCGGCTCGGGACGGGTGAGGATGTCCCGCCGGGCCATACGCGCCTCCACCTTCTGCCGAACCGTTTCGGGGTCGGTGTAGCGGCCGCCTTTGAGCAGCGCCTCAGCGTACTGAGGTGTCTGCAGGAGCCCTGGGACGATCTGGGCCTCGAAGGTGCGGATGAGGGATGCTTCGGCCTCGAAGTCGGGCAGGGCGTGGTCCGAGAAGACCTTCTTGTACTTGGACCACCAGCCGCGCTGCCGAGCATCCCGGGCCAGCGCCTGCATCCCCTCGCGCTCCGCCTGATCGGTGACGCCGTAGAGGTCCATGAGCCTGTCGAGATCATTCGGGCTGATCCGCTTGGTCTCGGTGGTCTCCATCTTGGAGACCTTGCCCGCACTCCACTTGAACTTCGCGCCTACCTGGGAGGTGGTGTAGCCGGCCCGTTCGCGGGCTCGGCGCAGCATGGCCGCGAGCCGGCGGAGCCGGAGCGTGGGGCTGTGGGGAGTGGTCATGGGAGAACCCTAGCGAAAGAAAACTCTACTTCGTAGGCGAAAGCTATTGCAGAACTCTACGATGTCGACTTAGCGTGGCACATGTAGTCAGTGACCGATACATCACTCCGAGTACCCGATGGTCACGCTACCTGGGTGTCCGCTGCCCTGACCGGTGATCGAGCGAGTCCGTGCGGGCGCCTTCCCCGATCCTGTCCACTGCTCTCGCAGGAGGAGTGTGTCCGCATGCCCGCTCTGGCCCCCGTGCCGCCGCTGCCCGAGGTGACCGTCGCGCTGGACGACCTGATCCCGCCCGGATACCGGCACTACTTCAACCGCCGCCCCGACCGCCCCTACTACTCCACGCGCCGCTACGACTTCCCCGGCCGGCCCGGGTTCCTGCCGCTGGTCCGCGCCTTCCTCGACACCTGCGCCGCCGAGCACGACCGCGACTACCGCTACCTCTTCACCCTGCTCGGAAGCGAGCTGGCGACCAACGCCATCGCGCACTCCCGCTCCGGCCGCCCCGGCGGCAGCTACTCCCTCGTGGTGCGGCGCGGTATCGGCGGGCTCACCCTGACCTGCCGCGACGACGGCACCGTCCCGCCCGGGGTGCTCACCACCGCCCGCGACGACGCCCCGCTGCGCCCCGAGCCGCTCGGCATCGAGAAGGCGCGCGGCCGCGGCCTGGCCATGGTCGCCGTGCTCGCCAGCGCCTGGGGCGACAACGGCCGGGCCTCCTACCGCCACGTCTGGTTCCACCTGGCCTACGACCTCACCGGAAGCGCCTGGAACGCCTCCTGAAGGCGGACCACCGCGCACAGGTGCCCGCCCCGCGCTGGAGGGGGCGGGGCGGGCGCCTCACTCCGGCCTTCTCCTCTCCCCTCTCCCCGATCCGCTCTGACTTTCCGAGGTGATTCCGCATGGCTCCGTCGATTCCGCCGGTCTCGACCATCGACCGGCTGCACGCCCGCACCGCGCGCCCGCGCGGGAGGCGGTTCAGTGCCCCCGGCGGCCCCCGGACCGGCACCGCCGCCGTGCCCGCTCCCCGGCCGCCGCTGCTGCTCTCGCCCCATGCCCGCGCCGCGCCTCCGGTGCCGGACTGGCTGCGGTCCGCACACGAAGAGCTCGGACCGCCCCCACCTCGCATCGGACGGCATCGGGCCCCGGTGGCCGGCGGGTTCGACTCTCCCCTGCCCGTTCCCCCGCCCCCTTCCCGCCCCGCCCCGGAGGCGGGACGGCGCCGCCGCAGGCGGGACGGGCACCGGGCCGCGCTGGAGGCGTTGGCCTTCGGGGTGCCGTTCGCCGCCATGGCCACCGCCGCGCACCTGCTCGGGCTGCTCGGGTAGAGCGCTCGGACGCCGCCGTGCACCACCGGCCTCCCCGCCCGGCCGATCATGGCGTGTACTGAGAACCCATATTCGGAAACGCGTCGGGGAGGCCCGCATGGTCTGGAACGAGCACCGGAGGCTGCTGGCCGCGCCGGTGGACGAGGTAGGGGCGCTGATCGATGGGCTGGCCTCGGACCGGGACCCGCTCTGGCCGGATGAGGACTGGCCGGCGATGCGCTTCGACCGGCCGCTGGGGGTGGGCGCCCGCGGTGGGCACGGGCCGGTGCGGTACAGCGTGGTGGAGTACCTGCCGGGCCGGAGGATCCGGTTCAGGTTCGAGGCGCCGGCCGGGTTCCTCGGGCACCACGGGTTCTCGGTCGAGGAGACCGACGGCGGCGTGCTGCTGCGGCACCTGCTGACCGTCCAGCCGGTGGGACCGGCGCGGGTGAGCTGGCCGCTGGTGTACCGGCCGCTGCACGACGCCCTGCTGGAGGACGCGCTGGACAAGGCCGAGCGGAGCCTCGGCCTGGGCGGCCCCCGCACCGAGTGGAGCCCGCTGGTGAAGGCGCTGCGCGCGGCCGCGGAGCGGCTCTGATCCGCCGCCGGGCGCGATCCGCGGTGGGATGATCTTGTCCGCTCCGGCGGCCGGCCGGGGCCGGTGCCGAGGGGGCGGGAGGGTCCGATGGCCGACGGGGACCTGGTGGGGCGGGAGGCGGAGGCCGCCCGGATCGACGGGCTCCTAGAGCAGGTCCGCGGCGGGGGCGGGGCCCGGCTGGTGGTGCGGGGCCGCCCCGGGATCGGGAAGTCCGCGCTGCTGCGGTACGCGGAGGCCGCCGCCCCGGTCCGGGTGCTGCGGGCCACCGCCGACGAGGCCGAGGGGCGGATGGCGTTCGCCCTGCTGCACCAGCTCCTCCGCCCTGCCCTGGGGTTCGCCGACGCCCTCCCGGAGCCGCAGCGGGACGCTCTGCGCGGCGCACTCGGCCTCGGTTCCGGGGCCGACGACCGGTTCCTGGTGTCGGCGGCGGTCACCTCGCTGCTGGCCGAGGCCGCGCAGCCGGGCGGCCTGCTGTGCATCGTCGACGACGTGCACTGGGCCGACCGCGCCTCGGCCGACGCCCTGCTGTTCGCCGCCCGCAGGCTGGACGCCCACCCGGTCGGGCTGCTGTTCGGCGCCCGGGAGGACCCGGACACCCGCCACCTGCTGCGCGGCCTGCCCGAGCTGCGGCTGGACGGGCTGGGCGGCGCGGACGCGGCCCGGCTGCTGGCCGAGCACGCCCCGGAGCCCCCGGCCCCGGCCGTCGCCGCCCGGGTCGCCGAGGCGACCGGCGGCCACCCGCTGGCGCTCCGCGAGGCGGCCCGCCTGCTCACCCCCGCCCAGCTGACCGGCGCGGCGCCGCTCCCCGACCCGCTGCCCGCCGGGGAGGGCGTCACCGCGCTCTACCGGGAGCGGATCGCCGGCCTGCCCGCACAGAGCCGGTCGGCGCTGCTCGCGGTGGCGCTGGACGGCTCCGGCGACCCCGCGGTGGGCGGCTCGGCCGAGGCGTTCGGCCCGGCGGAGGAGGCCGGGCTGGTGGAGCTGGGCGCGGGCGGGGTGCGGTTCGGGCACCCGCTGGTCCGGTCCGCGGTCGTCGCCTCCGCCTCCGCCGCCGAGCGGCGCGCCGTCCACCGCCTCCTCGCCGGCCTGCTGGAGGCGCGCGACCCCGACCGGGCGGCACGGCACCGGGCCGCCGCCGCGGTGGGCCCGGACGAGGACGCCGCGGCGGCGCTCGCCGCCGCCGCGGACCGGGCCGGGGCGCGCGGCGGGCACGCCGACGCCGCCGGGGCGTACCGGCTCGCCGCCGAGCTGTCGCCGCCCGGGGAGGCCCGCGCCGGCCGGCTGCGGGACGCCGCCGAGGCCGCCTGGCTCGGCGGGCTGCCCGGCCAGGCGCAGAGCAGCCTGGCGGCGGCCCGCGCCGAGGCCCGCGCCCCGGAGGCGCGGCTGGCCCTGGAGCGGCTCCGCGGCCGGTTCGAGCTGGCCTCGGGGGACGCCGCCGAGGCGCTGCGGATCCTGCTCGCCGCCGGGGAAGCCGCCGCAGAGGGCGCCATGGAGGACACCGCCGACGGGCCCGCCCCAGGAGAGGGCGCCGCCGGGCCGCTCGCCTGGCGGGTGCTGGCCGACGCGGCGGAGGCGGCCGCCTACGTCGGCGACACCGGCGCCGCCGCCCGGGTCGGCGCGCTCGCCGAGGCGCTCCCCGTCCCCGGCGGGGGCTCCGAGCGGTTCCTCCGCGACGTGCTGGCCGGCGACGGGGCGCGGGCCCGGGGCGATGCCGGGCGCGGCGCCGCCCTGCTCCGCGGCGCCCTGCGCGGCCTGCCCGCCGGCGAGGACGACCCCGCACTGCTGCTCTGGGCGGCCTCGGCGGCGAGCATGCTCGGCGACGCCTCGGCGGCCGCGGCGTACGGGGCGCGCGCGGGCCGGGCGGCGCGGGTCGCCGGTGTCGCGGGCACCCTGCCGGTGGTGCTGGAGAACGCCGCGACGAGCGAGCGGTTCAACGGCGACATCGCGCTCAGCGCCGCGCTGTCCGAGGAGGGGCTGCTGCTGGCCGAGGAGTCGGGGGCGGTCAACTCCGCCGCCGCGCACCACGCCAACCTGGCCGTCTGCGACGCGCTGCGCGGCCGGGAGGAGGGCTGTCGCGCGCACGCCCGGGAGGCGCTGGCCGTCGCCGTCCCGCACCGGCTGGGGCTGCGCGCCGGGGTCGCGGTCTACGCGCTGGGCCTGCTCGACCTGGGGGCGGGACGGTTCGCCCGGGCGCACGAGCGGCTGGCCCCGCTGGCCTCCCCGGCTCCGGGCATGGGCGCCCCGGTCAACGCCTGGGGTTCGGCCGCGGACCGGGTGGAGGCGGCGGTGGCCGCGGGCGACCTCGGCGCGGCCCGGGAGGCCACCGCGTTCCTGGCCGGGTGGACGGCGGAGCGGGAGGCGCCGCGCGCCCGGGCGCTGCTCGCCCGGTGCGAGGCGCTCACCCTCCCGGACGCGGAGGGGATCGGTCTGCTCCGCGAGGCCCTGGAGGCGCTCGCCGGGGTGGACGGGGCCGGTTTCGACCGGGCCCGCACCGCGCTGCTCCTCGGCGAGCGGCTGCGCCGCGACCGCCGCCCGGCCGAGGCCCGGCCGCACCTGCGCGCGGCCGCGGAGGCGTTCCGGCGGATGGGCGCGGCGCCCTGGGAGCGGCGGGCCTCCGGGGAGCTGCGGGCCGCGGGCGAGGCCGCGGAGCCGGCCGCCCCCGGGGCGCTGGACGCGCTCACCCCGCAGGAGCTGCGCATCGCCCGCCTGGTCGCCGAGGGCGCCTCCAACCGGGACGTCGCGGCGCGGCTCTTCCTGAGCCCGCGCACCGTCGAGTACCACCTGTACAAGGTGTATCCGAAGCTCGGCATCGGCTCGCGGACCGAGCTGGCCCGGCTGCTGGCCCCGTAGCGGGGCCCTTGTCCGCCCTCGCCGGGCGCCGATATCCTGCAGGGCTCTCCGCACAGCGGCGGAGTGCGGCCCGGAACGGGCCCCGAACGGAGACAGGGAGCGTGGTCGCCGTGGAACGGTCGACCCGGCCGCCCGCCCGGAGGTTCCGGGAGTCCGGGCGGCGGGTTCCGGAAGGAACGAGATGTCCCGTACGGACAACACCAAGCCGCTGTGGGTGCGGCAGATAGAGCACGGCCCCCGACCGCTCCACGACCACCGGTACGGCCCCTGCGACCTGCCCCCGGGACCGACCCGTGAGACCCCCGGCACGCGCTGCCGCTGGGAGGACCCCGGCGTGATGCTCGGCTGGAGCTGCTGCGCCGGCTGCAACCGGCGCTCCTGCACCAGGGAGTGGCAGCGGATGGTCAGGGCCGAGAACCGCAGGGAGCGCTACGCGGGCCGGCGCGAGGCGCGCCGCGCCGCCGAAGAGCACCGCGGCTGACCCCGGTCGGCCCCCGGGGCGGCCCGCCGCGGCCGCCCCGGGGGCCGCTCAGGCGGGCTGCTCGGCGGAGGCCAGCAGGCGGAGGCGCTCCTCTGAGGCGGAACCGGGCTCGGGAGAGTAGACGAGGAGGAACCGGCCGGGGTCGGCGGGCAGCGGCAGCTTCTCGAAGTACAGGTCCAGCTCGCCGACGCGGGGGTGGCGCAGCCGGTGCGCGCCGTTCGGGGCCTCCTTGACCTCGCGGGCCTCCCACAGTTCGCGGAAGAGGGCGCTGGACCGCTGCAGGCCGGTCACCACCGCGCAGAGCCGGGGCTCTTCGGGGTCGCGGCCGGTGTCGGCGCGGAGCCGGGCGACCACCTCGGCGCGGAGCAGGCCGGCGTCTGCGTGCAGGGCGGCGGTGCCGGGGTCGGTGAAGAGCAGCCGGGGCAGGTTGAGCTCGGCCTCGGGGAGGTCGTCGAGGCCGGGCCAGAGCCGGCCCATCAGCGGGTTCCAGGCGAGGATGTCCAGCCCCCGGCCGAGCACCGCCGCGGGCACCCCCGCCATGGCGTGCAGCAGCGCGTGCAGTTCGGGGCGGACGGTCTGCCGGGGCACGTCGGGCGGGGTGCAGGGTTCGGCCGGGCGGGCCGCCCGGGTGGAGCGGCGGACCGCGTTCCCGGCGAGGTTGTGCAGGTAGCGGCGCTCGTCCGCGGAGAGCACCAGGGCGCGGGCGAGCGCCTGCAGCACCTCGTCCGAGACGGCGCCGCCGCGCCCCTGCTCGATGCGGGTGTAGTAGTCGACGCTGACCCCGGCGAGCTGGGCGACCTCCTCCCGGCGCAGCCCGCGGACCCGGCGCCGGTTGATCCCGCCGGGCAGGCCCACGTCCTCCGGGGCGAGCGCGTCCCGGCGGGCCTTGAGGAAGAGGCTCAGTTCTGCGGCCGATTGCACCATGCACCGAAAATAGCCGTTCCTGGTACCGGCGGACCCAGGTCGCGGCGGGCCTGGTCCCCCCGGCGCGGACCCGGGACGGTGGTCACCGCGGCGGGCCGCGCGGCCCGCCGGAACCGGACCACCACTGCATGGGGGCGAACTGTCATGGAGCGACGCATTCTCGGCGGCACCGGGATCTCGGTCAGCGAGTTCGCGCTGGGCACGATGATGCTCGGCGCGTGGGGCACCGCCGACCACGGGGCTGCGGCGCGGATCGTGCACACCGCGCTGGACGCGGGGATCGACTTCGTCGACACCGCGGACATGTACTCCGACGGCGAGTCGGAGGTGATCGTCGGCAAGGCGCTCAAGGGGCGCCGGGACGACGTGGTGCTGGCCACCAAGTTCCACAATCCGATGGGCCCGGACGCCAACCACCGGGGCAACTCCCGCCGGTGGATCGTGCGGGCGGTGGAGGGCAGCCTGCGCCGGCTGGACACCGACTGGATCGACCTCTACCAGGTGCACCGGCCCGACCCCGACACCGATCTGGACGAGACCCTGTCCGCCCTGTCCGACCTGGTCCGGGCGGGGAAGATCCGGGCGTACGGCACTTCGGCGTTCCCGGCCGAGGAGCTGGTGGAGGCGCGGTGGACCGCCGAGCGGCGCGGCCACGTCCTGCCGCGCAGTGAGCAGCCGCCCTACTCGATCCTGGCCCGGGGCATCGAGGCGGGCGTGCTGCCCACCGCGCAGCGGTACGGCATGGGGGTGCTGACCTGGAGCCCGCTCAGCGCCGGCTGGCTGTCCGGCCGGTACGGCGGCCCGGACGGCGCGGACCCGGGCGAGGCGCACCGCAGCCCGATGCTGGGCAGCATGTACGACACCGCGCTGCCGGGCAACGCCGCGAAGCTGGCCGCCGTCACCGAGCTGAAGAAGGTCGCCGCGGACGCCGGGGTGCCGCTGCCGCACCTGGCGCTGGCGTTCGTGCTGGCGCATCCGGCGGTGACCTCGGTGCTCATCGGCCCGCGCACCCAGGAGCAGCTGGAGGGGCTGCTGGCCGGCGCGGGGGTGCGGCTGGACGGCTCGGTGCTGGACCGGATCGACGAGATCGTCCCGCCCGGCACCGACGTGGTCCGCGACCCGACCTTCCACCTGCCGCCGGCCCTGGCGGAGAAGCGGCTGCGCCGCCGCTGACCCGGGGGGCACCGGGGACGGCGGGGGCACCGGGGTCCACCGGCGCCGGCACCAGTGGTCCTACGGATGGCACCGGCGGCCCGCCGCGGAAGAGTGGTCTCCGACGGAGAACGACGGAGGAGGCGCTTTGACCGCTCAGGAACACATGCTCGCGGTGAACGGCATCGAGATCCACGCCGAGGAGTTCGGCGACCCGTCGCACCCGCCGGTGCTGCTGGTCATGGGGTCGATGTCGCAGGGCGCGGCGTGGCCGGACGCCCTGGTGGGGCGGATCGCCGCGGCCGGGTACCGGGTGGTCCGGTACGACCACCGGGACACCGGCCGCTCGTCCGCCATCGACTTCGCGGCCGCCCCCTACACCTGGGAGGCGATCCGGGACGACGCGCTGGGCGTGCTGGACGCGCTCGGCATCGGCTCGGCCCACCTGGTGGGCCACTCGGCGGGGGGCCTGCTGGCGCAGTGGATCGCCGCGCTCCGCCCGGAGCGGGTGCGGTCGCTGACCGTGATCGGGTCCTCCCCGCTCGGCCGCGGGGAGGGGAAGGTGATCATGCGCGCCCTGGCCGGGGAGGCCCAGCCGGAGGGCTCCCTCCCCGGGCCGAAGGCCGAGTTCGTCGAGCTGTTCCGGAAGGCGTTCGCCGCGCCGCCGGAGGGGCGGGAGGAGCTGATCGCGTTCCAGGTGGAGACGGCCCGGGTGCTCAACGGCCCGAACCTGCCGTTCGACGCCGACGCCCAGCGCCGGCTGGAGGAGCGGCTGCTGGACCGGGACCGCGACCCCGCC
The DNA here is from genome assembly GCF_000341105.1 of Nocardiopsis potens DSM 45234. GTDB lineage: Bacteria > Actinomycetota > Actinomycetes > Streptosporangiales > Streptosporangiaceae > Nocardiopsis_A > Nocardiopsis_A potens. Next base: position 93,835 of record NZ_ANBB01000050.1, on the reverse strand, counting down.
ACGGTCGCCAACCACCGCCTCGCGGCCGCCGCCGACCCGGACTTCGAGCCGGTCGGCCTGCTGCCCGGGATCACCGCGCCGACCCTGGTCATGGAGGGCGCCTGTGAGCCGGTCAAGCCGGGGCACGGCCCGCTGATCGCCGCGGAGATCCCCGGCGCCCGGATGCACTTCGTGCCGGACATGGGGCACCCGATCGCGCCGGAGGCGGTCGCCGAGGTGGCCGACACCGTCCTGGGGCACCTCGGCGCGGCGGACGGCCCCACCACCGGGTAGGCCCGCCCGGCGCCGGCGCCCCGTTCCCCGCCCCTCCGGGCGGGGGCGGGGCGCCGGTGCCCGAGGGGCGATTCAGGAGGCGTAGTAAGCGCGGGCGCGCGGGCCGCAGATCAGGCAGATCTTGAGGATGCACAGCGCCAGCGGGACGAGCGCCAGCAGGTTGAGGAAGAGCAGGTTCACCAGGTAGCCCAGGGCGAGCAGGACCTGGAAGAGCACGATGCACAGCGGCCACAGCCGGGAGCGGCGGCCGGCCACCGCGGACAGGAAGAGCGAGGCCAGGCCGGTGACCCCGGGGACCCCGATGAACAGGCCGATCATCACGGCCATCACCTCGGGGTCGACGCCCTCGTCCGCCATGAACTCCAGCGCGACCCGCTGCGCGTCGGAGAGGTCCGACACCTCGCCTGGGGACATGCCCATGACGGCGCCGAGCAGTACGGCGACGGCCAGCGCGGTGAGCACGCCGAGGCAGCCGCCGAGGAACATCAGCACGCGCACCGCGGTGACGCTGCCCGGGATCGGCGGCGGCTCCTGCTGAGCCGGCGGGCCGTAGGCGTACTGGGGGTGGGGTGTGTACACGGAGGTCTTTCTCCATTCGGTTCCGGCCCGCCGGTGGGCGGGGGTCGGTGGGCGCGGGCGCGCGGGGTGGGTCTCAGATCACCGGCGGGGGTCTCCGCCCGCCCGCGGTGGAGCCGGCCCCGGCGGGCCCGGGGCCGCCGCGGGACCGGCGGCCGGCTCCCCGGAGCGGGGGCCGGGCGGCGGACCGGGCGGGTCGAACCGCAGGTGGGAGGGCGGAGCGGTGTGGAGACCGCCGCGGCGGGTAATCCGAGTGCATCGGCCCCTTTCCCCTGCGGTCCCGGCGTACTCCGGTCTGACGGCCGGAGCGGCGGAACGGTTCATCCCCGCGCCGGAATCGGGCGCGGCGGAACGCCCTGCCCCGTCGCTTACCGGCGACCCTGCGTAAAATGCCGCGGGATAGGGCCACGTGCACGAGTCGATCTCCGAGGAAGTCCAGCGGTGTCTGTTCGCTCCCCCCAACCCGATCCCGCGTCCGGCGGCGGCCGAGGGCCCGTCCCCGACCCGTTGGGCGAACTCAGCGCGGAGGCACTGATCCGCCGGGAGCGGCCCGCGCCCAAGGGCGGTTGGCGCCGCGCGCTCTACACCGTGACCGGCGGCCGGTTCAACCCCGGGGAGTCCAAGACCGAGCGGCGCCGCCAGGAGCTGGAGGCGTCGGTGGGCCGGGCGGTGCTGCCGGAGGAGCACCAGTCCATCGTGGTGCTCGGCGCGGACCCGGGGGTCGGTGCGACCACGGTCGCGCTCGGCCTGGGGTCGGTGCTGGCCGCGCACCGGGGCGACCGGATCATCGCGGTGGACGCGGAGGCCGAGCACGCCCCGCTCACCGAGCGGCTCCCGCTCAAGTGGCACGCGGAGCTGCCGCTGCAGGACCTGATCGCCTCGAAGGAGGCGGCGGTCCGGTTCTCCGACATGAACCGGTTCACCGCGCAGACCACCGGCGGCCTGGACGTACTGGCGTCCCGGCCGGAGGACACCGCCTCCCGCCCGCTGGGCCTGGAGGGGTTCCGGCGGATCTCGGACTCGGTGGAGCGGCACTACCCGGTGCAGCTGGTCGACGCCGGCAGCGGGCTGGGGCAGCCGGCGATGCCCGCGGTCCTGGCCCGGGCCACCCGGCTGGTGCTGGTCTGCGCCCCGACCAAGGAGGGCGCCGGGCGCGCCGCCACCGTGCTGGACGAGCTGCGCGACCTGGGCTTCGACGAGCTGGCCGCGGGCTGCACCATCGTCGTCGACCGGGCCGGCACCGGGCCCGGGGTGGAGGACCTGCGGCGGCAGCTGGCCGACCGGTGCGCCGGGGCGCTCCTGCTCCCCGAGGACCCGCAGCTGTCCGCGGGGCGGCCGGTCGAGCTCGGCGGGGTGCGCGCCGCCACCGCACTCGGCCTGCTGGAGCTCGCAGTGGAGATCACCGAGGGGTTCGGCCGGGCGCGCGGGGGCGCCGGCGGCCGGCCCGAGGGGGCGTGACCCGGTGGGGCGGGCCCGGTGAAGGCCCGCGGCCCGCGCCGCCTGGACCCGCTGCTGCCCGGCGACCCCGCCGAGGTCGGCGGGTACCGCCTGGTGGGCCGGGTCGGGTCGGGCGGGATGGGCACCGTCTACGCCGCGACCGGTGACGGGCTCCGCGGCTACCTGGCGGTCAAGGTGGTGCACGAGCGGCACGCCGGCGACGGCGCGTTCCGGCGCAGGTTCGCCGCGGAGGCGCGGCTGCTCGCCCGGGTGAACAGCCCGTGCGTGGCCCGCTTCGCCGGGGCCGACGTGCAGGCGGAGCGGCCCTGGCTGGCCACCGAGTTCGTGCCCGGGCCGACCCTGCGCCGGCACGTGGAGCGGCACGGCCGGCTCCGCCGCGGCATGCTGTTCGCGCTCGCCGTGGGGTGCGCCGACGCGCTGCGCGCGGTGCACGCGGTGGACGTGGTGCACCGGGACCTGAACCCGGGCAACGTGGTGCTCTCCCCCGCCGGCCCCAAGCTGCTCGACTTCGGCATCGCGCACCGGGAGACCAGGGAGGACGCCGTCCGCTGGCTGCGGCTGCGCCGGTACCGCCGCGCCGTGCGCGACCTGCGGCTGCCCGATCCGGCGCCGGAGGGCGAGGAGCGGCTGCCCGGACCGCGCGACCGGTTGGGCACCCCGGGGTGGATCAGCCCCGAGCAGTACCGGGGCGGCGGGGTGACGGCCGCCTCCGACGTGTTCCTGTGGGGTGCGCTGGTGGCGTACGCGGCCTCGGCGCGCGACCCGTTCGGGGTGGCGGCCCCGGCCGAGCTGGCCCGCCGGGCGGTGCGCGAGGCCCCCGACGTCGACCGGCTGCCGCCCGCGCTGGAGGGGCCGGTGGCCGCGGCGATGGCGAAGGACCCGGGGGACCGGCCGCCCGCGCCGGAGCTGCTCGGCGCGCTGCTCTCGGCGGGCGGGGCCGACGGGGCGGGCAGGGCGGAGCCCCCGGCCGGCCCGACCGGGCGCGCGGCGGCGGTGCGCGAGGTGCTCCGCCGGGACTGGACCGGGGTGGCGGTGCGGCCGCCGAAGCCGCCGCGCCGGAGCCGGTTCCACCCGCCCGCGGGGTAACGCCCGCACCCCGCCCCGATGATCTTGACGTTGCGGGGGTATCAGGACGCTCCGAAGCCCCCGCAGCGTCAAGATCATCGAGGTAGCGGCGGGAGGTCCTCGCCGAGGACGGCGAGCAGGCGGTCCCGGTCGGCGCGGCGCAGGCCGGCGACGACGCGCTCGTAAGAGTGCCGGACCATTTCGGCGATCTCGTCGTCGGGCACCGAGCCGTCCAGGTCGACGCTGTTCCAGTGCTTCTTGGCCAGGTGGTAGCCGGGGCGGACGCCGGGGAACTGGGCGCGCAGCTCCAGGGCGAGGCCGGGGTCGCACTTGAGCGAGACCTGGGCGGTGCCGCGCCTGCGGTCCTCGCCGACCAGGGCGAACATCTTCCCCCGCACCTTGTAGACCAGGATGCCGGGGCCGAACGGCTCGGTCTCCTCGGCCTCGGGGAACCACAGCGCCATGTCGATGATCTGCTCGGGTGTCACGGTGCCGCCGCCTTCCGCTTCTTCCGCCGCTCTTCCGCCGCCGATGGCCGAAGCCTAGAATCCGAGACCGACAGTGCAGGTGTAATCGTTTTCCATCTCCCCCGAGAGTGAGCACATGCCCTTTCCCCCGCTGCGCCGCGCCGCCGCCCCCGCGCTGCTCGCGGCCGTCCTGCTGGCCGTACCCGCCCCCGCCTGGGCCGATCCCCCGCCCGAGCGGGCCGACTTCACCCTGACCGTGCTGCACGCCAACGACCTGGAGTCCGCGCTGCTCGGCGCGCCCGCCGACGAGGCCTACGGCGGCGCGGCCCGGTTCACCGCGCTGATGGACCGGCTCCGCGACGAGGAGCGCCGGCCCTCCGCCGCCCAGGACGGCGAGTCCCGGCGCCGCGGCGTGGTCACCCTCTCCTCCGGGGACATGTACCTGGCCGGCCCGGAGCTCTCGGCCAGTGCCGAGGAGGGCGCACCGTTCTACGACGCGATCGCCGCCGCCCGCACCGGCTGGGACGCGATCGCCTTCGGCAACCACGAGTTCGACTTCGGCCCGGACTTCTACGCCGGCTACATCGAGGCCTACCGGGAGGCCGGCGGCACCGCGCCGTTCCTCTCCGCCAACACCGACGTCTCCGCCGAGCCGCGCCTGGCCGAGCTGGCCGCCGACGGCGCGATCGCCCCGAGCACCGTGCTCAAGGAGCGGGGCGAGGAGATCGGCGTGGTCGGGGCGCTCACCCCGCAGCTTCCCGCCATCTCCAGCCCGCGCGGTGTGGTGGTCGACCCGGAGGTCGCCTCGGCCGTGCAGGGCGCAATGGACGACCTGACCGACGAGGGCGTCGACAAGATCGTCCTCATCTCGCACCTGCAGGACGTGAACAACGAGCGCGCGCTCGTCTCCGAGCTGCGCGGCGTGGACATCGTCATCGCCGGCGGCGGCGGGGAGGTGCAGGCCGGCCCGGACACGCCGCTGGTCCCCGGGGACACCGTCACCGAGGACCCGCAGACCGGCGAGCCGATGGGCTACCCGCTGTGGGCGCAGGACTCCGCGGGCGCCGAGGTCCCGGTGGTCCAGGCCAACTCCGACTACAAGTACATCGGCCGGCTGGTCGCCGACTTCGACGCCGAGGGGAACCTGCTCCGCATCGCCGACCGCTCCGGCCCGGTGCGCGTCTCCGGCACCGGGGAGGACGCGGTCGAGCCGGACCCGGAGGTCCATGCCGAGGTGCACGAGCCGGTGCGCGAGCACCTGGACGCGCTGGCCGAGGACGTCGCCGCCACCTCCGAGGTGCCGCTGGACGGCGTCCGCGACCCGGGGGTGCGCACCGCCGAGACCAACCTGGGCGACCTGGTCGCCGACGCGGTGCTGGCCGCGGGCCGGGCCAAGGCCGGCGAGTACGGGGTGCCCGAGCCGCAGCTCGCGCTGCAGAACGGCGGCGGGATCCGGAACAACTCGGTGCTGCCCGCCGGGCCCGTCTCCGAGCTGGACACCTACTCCGTGCTGCCGTTCACCAACCAGGTCGCGGTGGTGCCGGAGCTGCCCCGCTCCCAGGTCAAGGAGCTGCTGGAGAACGCGGTCTCCCGGATCCCCGCGGCCGACGGGCGGTTCGCCCAGGTGGCCGGGGTGGAGTTCGGCTACGACGCGAGCCGCACCGCGCAGGTGGTGGACGACGCCGGCCAGGTGCTCACCCCGGGCGAGCGGGTCCGCGACGCCGTGCTGGACGACGGCACCGTGCTGGTCGCCGACGGGAAGGTGGTCGAGGGGGCCCCGGTCACCGTGGCGACGATCGACTTCCTCGCCGCCGGCGGCGATCAGTACCCGTTCCGCGGGGCGGAGTTCACCCCGGTCGGGACCGTGCACCAGCAGGCGCTCTCCGGCTTCCTCCGCAACGACCTGGGCGGCGCGGTGACCGCGGCCGACTACCCGGAGGGCGGCGAGGGCCGGATCACCCGGCTGGACTGATCCCCGGCTCGGACCCTCGGCCCTGTGCACGCTCCGCCATCCGCAGGCGGAGCGAGCGCAGGGCCGTGGTCCACTGCCCGCATTCCTCGGCGTCCCCGCCGCATGCGGTGATGAAGGCGCCCACCAAGGCGACGGTGAGCTGCTCCGTCCCCTCCAGGGTGCGCCGGAACCGCTCCGCGGTGCACACGCCCCCGGAGCGGTAGGCCATCTCTCGGTAGGAGGGATCGCCCGCCCGCGAGCGGTATTCGCGCATCGCCTCCAGGAACTCGTCGGGGGTCCGGGCCCCATAGGGGACCGGGGCGCCACCGGGGACGCGGACGTTCGGTTCGAAGGGCACCATCGCACCTCCGCCTTCGGGGGTCAGTGGAGCGGCTGCGGGAGGCGGCTCGGGAGTCGGTCTTCGGTTCGTACCAGGACAACGAGCCGGACGGCCGTTCCGTTCCCCTCGGAGCGGACCCTACATCCCCGGGGGCCCCGGGTTCATTCCGCGGCGGCCGGGATGACGCTGCCGGCGTACTCCTCCTCGATGAACGCGACCGTCTCCGGCGCGGTGAGCAGCTCTGCGAGGGCGGTGACGCGCGGGTCGCCGGCGTTGTCGGAGCGGGCGGCCAGCACGTTGACGTAGGGGCTGCCCTCCAGCTCCTCGACCAGGACGGCGTCCTCGGCGGGGTTCAGCCCGGCGTCCTGGGCGTAGTTGTTGTTGACCACCGCGGCGTCCACGTCGTCCAGCGAGCGCGGCAGCTGGGCCGCGTCGACCTCGCGGAACTCCAGGCCGCGCGGGTTCTCCTCGACGTCGGAGAGGGAGAAGGAGCCCTCTTCGGCGTCCTCGGCGAGGGTGACCAGGCCGCCCTCCTGGAGCAGCAGCAGCGCCCGGTACTCGTTGGTGGGGTCGTTGGGCACCGCGACCTCGGCGCCGTCCGGCAGGTCCTTCGGGTCGTCCACGGTGTCGGAGTAGAGGCCCAGCGGGGGCAGGTAGACGTCCTGGACGGCGACCAGGTCGGCGCCGTTGCCGGCGTTGAACTCCTCCAGGAACGGCTCGTGCTGGTAGAGGTTGGCGTCCAGCCCGCCCTCGGCCAGCGCGGCGTCGGGGGCGATGTAGTCGGAGTACTCGACGATCTCCAGGTCCAGGCCGGCGTCGGCGGCGAGCTCGTCTTGGACGAAGGCGAGGATCTCGCCGGCGGGCACCGCGGTGGCGCCGACCCGCAGGACCTCCCCCTCCCCGGAGGCGCCCGCCGCGTTCTCCGAGGGGGCGCCGCAGGAGGCGGCCGCCAGCGGGAGGGCGGCGGCGAGGGCGGCGAGGGCGGTGCGGCGGCGCATGGCAGGGGATCCTTCTGCTCGCGGTCGGGGGCGGGACGGCCGCACGGATCGCGGCAGGTCATCCCTTATTTCCTATTCGCCCGATCGTAAATCAAGGGTTCCGGTGCCGACCACCCTCCGTGACCAACGGCACAGAGCCCGGCGCCGGGGGCCGCGCCGATCGGCCGGGGGCGGAGCCGCCCCGCCCCGAACGCGCCTTATCCTCGGTAGGAGGCGATGCCGGGACGACGAAGGAAGCACGGGGGGCCGCCCCTCCCTGCCCGGCCGCGTGGCAGAACAACGGAGGATTCACACCCATGGTCGGTACCGTCGCAGCCGTGCTGATGTTCATCAGCCTCCCGATGATGCTCATCGCCGGCATTCTCGGAGCGTTCTTCACCAAGACCTACGACGGCCCCAAGACCGGGCGCTGACCCGGCGGGGCGACCCCGCGGCCGGCGCCGGCCGCGGGGTCCTTCCATGCCCGGGGGCCGCCGCGGGCCGGGCGCGCCGCCGCGGTGTGAGCGACCGCACCCGGGAGTTCCGCGGTGCCCCGCCCCGCCGCCGCGCGCCGCTCCGGCGGCCCCGGGACCGCCCGCTCCGCCCCCGCCCGCCCGAACCCCCAGGTCGGCCGGTTCCGCGGACCGGGACCGCGCCCCGCACGGCCGCCCCGGTCGCCGGACGCCCCGCCCGGGGGCGGATCGGGGCGCCGCCGGGCCGCTGCTAGGTTCCCGTCCGGGCCGCTCCCCCGCCCCCACGATCCTCCGCGACAGGACGGGAACCGCATGCGCAAGATCCTCATCGTCGGCGCCGGGCAGTCCGGGCTCCAGCTGGCGATCGGCCTCCTCGGCGACGGCTACGACGTCACCCTGGTCACCCTCCAGTCACCGGACGAGCTGCGCGCCGGCCGGGTGCTGTCCACCCAGTGCCTGTTCGGCACCGCGCTCCGCCGCGAGCGCCGGCACCGGCTGGCCTTCTGGGACGGCGACGCCCCCGAGATCACCGGGGTGGGGATGGTCATCGCCGACGGGCAGGGCGCCCAGGAGGCGTCCTGGACCGGGCGGCTGCGCGAACCCGCCCAGTCGGTCGACCAGCGGGTCAAGCTGGCCGCCTGGCTGGAGGAGTTCGAGCGGCGCGGCGGGCGCACCGTCTACCACGGCGCCACCCTCTCCGACCTGGAGTGGTTCGGCGGCGCCTACGACCTGACCGTGGTGGCCGCGGGCAAGGGCGAGCTGTCCGCCCTGTTCGAACCGGATCGGGCCCGGTCCCGGCCGGCCGGGCCGCGGCGCACCCTGGCCCTGGCCTACGTGCACGGCATGGCCGAGCACCCGGAGGGGCCGGTGATGCACCGCAGCGCCGTGCCCGGGGCCGGCGAGGTGATCACGCTGCCCGCGCTGACCGTCTCCGGGCGCTGCCACGCGGTGCTGGTGGAGGCCGTCCCGGGCGGCCCGATGGACCGCCCGGTGCCCTCCCGGCCGCAGCCCGGCATGGTGCTGGAGGGCATCCTCGACGTGCTGCGGGACAGCGCGCCATGGGTGTACGAGCGCTGCACGGAGGTGCGGCCCACCGACCCGGCGGCCGAGGCCCGCGGCGGGTACGCGCCGGCGGTGCGCAACCCGGTGGGCCGGCTGCCCGGCGGCGCCGCGGTGCTGGGCATGGCCGACGCGGTCGTGGTCAACGACCCCATCACCTCCCAGGGCGCCAACGCCGCCTCGGCCTGCGCCGAGGTCTACCGCAGGGCCATCGTGGACCACGGCGGCCGCCCCTTCGACGAGGAGTTCATGCGCGGCGCGTTCAGCGCGTACTGGCGGCACGCCCGGCACGTCACCGCCTGGAGCGAGGTGATGCTGGACGGCCCGCCGCACGCCTGGGAGCTGCTCCGCGCCGCCGCGGACCACCCCGGGCTCGCCGACCGGTTCGCCGCCGCCTTCGACGACCCGTCCGACCTGATCGGCTGGTTCCTGCACCCCGAGCGCGCCTACGAGTACCTGGACCTGGTCCGATCCGGCGCCCCGGCGTGACCCGGCGGGCCCCGGTGCGGTAGAACCGCAGGGCCCGGTCCCGCCCTTCCGAGGGGCCCCGCCCGGGTGCAGACCGACCCGCCTCACCCCCGGAGGTCCCGATGACCGCGCGCCCGAAGTCCCCGAAGCGGGGCAACCGCTTCGTCCTGCCCATGGTGCTGGGGGTGTTCACCCTGGTCCTGCTGATCATCGGGACGGTCTTCACCGTCCTGGGCTCCCAGGACTACAGCGGCCACACCGGGCGCGCCGAGGCCGTGGTCACCCGGGTGGACCGGGAGATCGACCGGAGGCCCGGCGACGACCGCCGGAAGCGGGTCGATTACGACGTGTACGTCGGCTACCAGGTGGACGGGACCGACTACTCCGATGTCCGCCTGAACGGCCTCGACGCCGACGACTACGGCGAGGGCGACACGCTCACCGTCGCCTACGAGCCCGGCGCCCCGGACTCCCCGGTGACCGTGCAGAGCACCGAGGAGGGCGCGCTGGACCTGTTCCGCCCGCTCGGCATCGGCGCCCTGGTGCTCGGCGCCGCCGCGGCGGCCGGGGCGATCGCCGCCCTGGTCCGAACCCTGCGCGCCCGGGGCTGACCGGGCGCCCCGGGGCCGAGCCGGCGCCGCGGGACTGAGCCGGCACCACGGAACCGGGCCGGCGCCGCGGGGCGGGGTCAGCGCTGCTGGAGCGCGTCCAGGGCGACGGCCATCGCGATCACCAGGCGGCGGTCGATCGCCGGCTCCTGGATCTCGACGGTGTACCGGTCCCGCAGCCCCCATCGCTTGTCGACGCTGAACAGCGGCCGGCCGTCCGCGGTGAAGTCGAAGTGGTAGGGGATGAACTGGAGGAACTCCAGGAAGCGGCGGAGCAGCGCCAGGGTCTCGTTCCGCTCCGTCCCCACCGCGGGCGGCAGCCCGGGCTGCTCGACGTGCCAGGTGGAGCGGAGCAACGACTTCTTGAAGTCCTTGCGGAACAGACCCACCGGGGCGCCGGCGCCGTCGAACACGTCGTAGACGGCGCCCAGGTCGATCGCCTGGCGGGCCTTGAACCCGAGCACCGGCACGCTGCGCGTGTCGTCGGTGTAGAACGTCACCTGCTCCTTGAAGGCCATCCGCTTCTGCTGGGCGAAGGCCACCATCTCGCCCTCCGACCCGTCCGGGCGCTCGGCCCGCACCTCGTACTGGTTGACCATCGGCCGGATCCGCTGCCGGACCACCAGCCGGGTCATCGCCTGCAAGCCGTGCATCGCACTTCCGTTCCGTTCCGGGGCCCGCCCCGCGGCGGACCTGCTGCGAGCCGTTCGACGGAGCACCGCCCCCACCGGTTCCCACCGGCCCGTCCGGTCGGTCCAGCGGGACGCCCCGCAGAGCGAAGGTCCAGACCAGCGGCGACGGCCAAGGCAGGGACGAGGCGAAGGTGATCACCCGAACGCAGCGCCCCCACAGGGCCGAGGTTCAAACAGGCGGCGACGGCAGAGGAAGGGGCGGGGCCGGGCGTCTCACCCGGGCGCGGCGCCCTACGAGGCCCGGGCTCAAGCAAGCGGCGACGGCGGGAGGGGGACCGGCCAGTCGGTCGGGTACGGCGCCTCGCGGAGCGGAGGTTCAAACGGGCGGCGAGGGCGGGAGTGGGCGGGCGCCGCGTTCACCGGCCCGGCCCGCGCGTGCTCCCGGCGGGGGCGGCGCCCCGGCGGAGGAGGCGGGCGGGCCTGCCCGCCTGGCCCCACCAGGGGGCCTTATCCCTTTATGCCTGGTTTGCGGCGGGGATCGGGCGGAGGCAGGGGCGCCCTGCGCACCGCGAGAGCACCCCGATTACATCTACCAGCGAGTAGTAAGCCCCCAAGCCCCGACCACCCCCTCCCCGATCCACCAGAGTGGCCAAACGGGGCTCCCCGAGAGAACAAAAGCGACATCCCACCCCCGCTCCGCCTCTCCCCGGGTTCCGGCCCCCTGCATCCTGACCTTGCGGGCGGCTCGAACCCTCCGTCACCGGCCCGATCAGGGCGAACCGGGCCTCTCGGGGCCCGATCCGGCCCAGGATGCGCGCCCGGGAATCACCGGGGTGCTCTCGCGGTGCGCAGGGCACCCCACCCCACCATCACCCTGCGTATTCGCCCAGTTCAGAGAGGGGTAGCGGTTTCAGCGGCGGCCGGCCCCGACGCCCGGGGCGACGCGGACACGGCGAACCCGCTCCCTCTGCCCGCCCCGGCCGCCCCTCCCTGCTCTGCCACACCCGACCGACCAGCCGGTCCCCACCCGCCGCCGTCGCCGCCAGCTTGAACCTTCGCTCCGCGAGGTGCCGCGCCCGGCTGGGGTGCCCGGCCCCGGCCCTGCCTTCGCCGTCGCCGCCCGTCTTGACCTTCGCTCTGCGGGGTGCCGTACCCGACCGACCGACCGGCCGGTCCCCACCGCCGCCCTCGCCGCCCGCCTGAACCCCCGCCCCGTGGGGCCCGACACCCGGGCGACCGCCTCCGCCCCGCCCCCCCCGCCGCCGTCGCCGCCCGCCTGAACCCCCACCCCATGGGGCGCCGCACCCGGGCGACCGACCGGCCGGCCCCTTCCTCTCCTCTGTGGTGTGCGGTGTTGCAGCGGCCACTGGAAACCGCCCGCTCTGACAGGACCGCAGCGTCAAGATCATCGACCGGGGGCGGGCTGAGTAGCCCTACTCAGGCCGGGTGGGGGTGCGCGCCGATGTCGTAGGCGCGCCTAGCGGGCGATCCTGACCTGCATGGACGGACTCTATGGACTCAAGCCCTGGTTCGCCGGCCGGCTGGCCTCGGTGCGCCGGGTGCTGGTCGCACGGCGGGTGCCGCCCGCCGCGCTGACCTGGGCCGGGGTCGGGTTCGGGGCGGCCGCCGGCGGGGCGCTGGCGGTACTGCCGCCGGGCCCGCTGTGCGCGGTCGCGGTGGCGGCGCTGCTCGTCGCCCGGCTGGCCTGCGCCAACCTGGACGGCGGGGTGGCCCGGGAGAGCGGCCGGACCACCCGGTTCGGCTACGTCGCCAACGAGCTGGGCGACCGGCTGGCCGAGTTCGCGGTGCTCGCGGGGTGCCTGTTCGCCGCCCCCGCGGCCTGGGTGCTCGGCGCGGCCTGCGCCGCGACCCTGCCGTCCTGGATCTCGCTGGCCGGCGCGGCCGCCGGGGCGCCGCGGGTGCAGGGCGGGCCGTGCGGCAAGACCGAGCGGTGCGCCCTGTTCGTGCTGTTCGCCGCGGTCGGCGCCGCGCCGCTGGTGTTCGGCCTGATGATCGCCGGCTCGCTGGCCACCGCGGCGCTCCGGCTGGTGCGCACCGCCCGGGCGCTGCGCACCGGCCCGGCCCCCGACGGGGCCGCCACCGGGGCCGCCGCCGCTCCGCTCGGGGCGGGTGGTCGGCGATGACCGGCGCGGTCGAGGCGGCCCCGTTCATCGGCGGCGCGCTGCTGCTCTCCGGGGCCGGGGTGTGGGCGTCCCGGCGGGCCGAGCTGATCCGGCGCTGGTCCAGCTGGGTGCTGATCGCGCTGGTGGTCGGCGGGGCGTTCGCGCTGGGCGCCCCGGCGGTGGCGGCGCTGGCCTCGGCCCTCGCCGCCGTCGCCATGGCCGAGTACGCCCGGACGGCCGGCCTGCGCCCGCCGGAGGCGCTGGTCGCCGGCGCCGTGGTCGCGGCGCTGCCGCCGGTGGCCTGGATCGCCCCGGAGCTGCTCTGGCGGGTGCTCGCGGCGGGCGCGCTGGCGGTGGTGCTCGTCCCGGTGCTGGCCGGGGACGCCGAGGACGGGGCGCGCCGCGCCTCGCGCGCGCTGTTCGGCACCGTCTGGCTGGCCGCGCCCGCCGGGCTGGTGCTGCTCGGCCCGGCGGCGTTCGCGCTGTGCACCGCGGTCGCGGTGGCCGACGTCGGGGCGTGGTTCGGCGGCCGGTTCCTCGGCGGTCCGCGGCTCTCCCCGCTCTCCCCCGCCAAGCGCTGGGGCGGCGCGGCGGCCGGAGCGGCGGCGGGGACGGCGGTGCTCCTCCTGTTCGGCGCGGCCACCCCGGCGCTGGTGCTCGCGGTCGCCGTCGCCGCCCCGCTCGGCGACCTGCTGGAGTCCATGGTCAAGCGGGACGCCGGGGTGAAGGACACCGCCGCCTGGCTGCCCGGCATGGGCGGCCTGCTGGACCGCGCCGACTCGCTGCTCCTCGCCCTGCCGGTGGCGGTGGTGCTGTCATGACCTCCCCTCCGCGACCGGGCAGGGCCCAGACCGGGAACGTGCGGCGGCCCGGTCCGCGGTGGCCGGCTCCGCCGGGCGCCGGGCCGCGCTCCTCCCGGCCGGTGCGCGGAGCCGCGCCGGCGGCGGCCTCCGCCCGGTCCCGATGCCGCAGGAATCCGCGTCCGCCCCGGCCCGGAGCCGGGGCGTCCGCAGAAAGGAGATCCCGATGACCGCCTTCTTCTCCACCGTCCCGGCCCGCCGGGCCGCCGCCCACTCCCGGACGGAGGCCCCCGGCCGCGCCCGGGGAGGTGCGACGTTCGACTCCGTGGCCCGCACCGCCCTGTGGCGGACGGCGCTGACCGGGACCGGCGGGATCCGCGTCCTCGGCTCCCCGCCGCAGGGGCCGTGCGTCCTGGTCGCCAACCACTCCTCGCACGCCGACACCGCGGCGCTGATCGCCGCGCTCCCGGCCCGGTGCCGCCCGGTGGTGGCGGCCGCCGACGACCACTGGTTCACCCGGCCGCTCCGGGCCTGGTCGGCGCGGACGCTGACCGGAGCGTTCCCGGTCCGGCGGAGCGGCGGCGGCGCGGCCGACCTGCTGGCCGCCGAGCGGTTCCTGCGCGAGGGCCGGGTGGTCATCGTCTACCCGGAGGGGACCCGCTCCGCCGACGGCTCGCTGGCCCGGTTCCGCTCCGGCGCCGCCCGGCTGGCCGCGTCCGCGGGCGTCCCCCTGGTCCCGGCGGCGATCGAGGGCACCCGCGCCCTGCTCGGCCGGGACGGCCGCTTCCGCCCGTCCCGGGTGACGGTCCGCTTCGGCATCCCGGCCGAGGACATCCGCGCGGCCCGCACCCAGGTCGCCCGCCTCCTCGGCACCGGGGACGGGGAGGGCTGACCGCGGCACGCGTCCCCGGCGCACGGGCCCGGGACGCGTGCCGGGGGCAGAGGCAGGAGGAAAGAGCGGGGAAAAGAGGCCGGGCCCCCGGACGGCGCGGACTCCCCGCGATCCCCGGGCCCGTGCCGCGGCCTCCGCCCGCCCCTCCTGCCGTTCCCCGCCTCCGCGAAGCGGGAAGGGGCCGCCGGCCTGCCCCGGTCGCGCAGATCGGGCCGCCTGCGACGGCCCCGGGTCCTCCGCCGCGCGGCCGGGGCCGGACCGGCGCGGGGAGGCGGGAGAGCCCCCCGGAACGCGGCTTCGGCCCCCTGGGCTCGCCCGGCGGTCAGATCCAGGGCGGCAGGGCGGGCAGCGCCGGGGCGGCGGTCAGGCCGGTGCCCGGGGAGCGGCCGGTGAGCCAGGCGAGGAGGTCGGCCCGGGAGCCGGTGACCTCGGCGCCGCCGGAGCCGAACCGGGCGGCCTCGGCGCCGGAGTCGTCGCGCAGCAGCATCGCCGGGGTGTCCGGGTGGCGGCGGTAGTAGGCGGCGAGGTCGCCCAGGAGCGTCTCGCACTCGTCGCCGGGCAGGTCGGCGAAGCCGGTGCCGACGTCCAGGTCGACGAGGTGGACCGCCAGCTCGCGCAGGCGGAACACCAGGATCCGCTCCGGGGTGGACGGCCCGCCGCTGAACGGCCGCACCTCCGCCGACCAGGCGGGGGCGGGCAGCTCGGCGAAGGCCCTGTTCAGCTCCTGGGCGGTGGCGGCGACGTCCGCGGCGAGCTCCGCGGCCGGGCGGTGCGCGCCCGCCTCGATCTCGGCGTCCCGCGAGGCCCGGTCGGGGTACTGGGGGTTCTCCACGCCGGTGCGCGCCCACTCCAGCAGCCGGCCGAGCCCCTCCGCCTGGCGGGCGAGGTGGCTCAGCACGTGGCCTCGGCTCCAGCCGGGCAGCAGCGAGGGGGCGCGGACGTCCTCGTCGGTCAGCGCGCCGATCCGCTCGCGCGCCCGGTCCGTGGCCCGCACGACCTGCCGGAAGGTCGCGGCGCTGGTGGAAGGGATCGATGGCATGCGGGTCCTCCCGGATCGGCGGCGGGTGCGGCCGCGCGGGGGAAGCCCCCGGCGGGCCGCACCCATCCTGGCGCCGGGCCGTCCTCCCGGCAACCGCCGGGCCGCGCCCTCCCGATGGTCCCGACGCTGCCGCCGCCTCGAAGCCGGTCGAGGCGGCGACGGCGCCGAGCCCGCCGCCCAGGGGCGGGGCGGCTCAGTAGCGGTCGCCGACCGCCGCCGGGACCGCGTCGAGTTCTTCCAGGTCGGCGGGGGTGAGGTCGAGGTCGGCCGCGCCCGCGTTGTCGTGCAGGTAGCGGGACTTCTTGGTGCCGGGGATCGGGATGACGTGGTCGCCCTGGGCCAGTGTCCAGGCGATGGCGACCCGGGCCGGGGTGCTGCCGTGCCGCTCGGCGACCCGGCGGACCACCTCGACGATCCGCCGGTTCTCCCGCATCGCCTCCTCGCGGAACCGCGGGTTGCCGGTGCGGAAGTCGCCCTCCTCCAGCCCGCCGGCGGTGACGCTCCCGGTGAGGAAGCCGCGGCCGAGCGGGGAGAACGGCACGAAGGCGGCGCCGTTGGCGGCGCACCAGCCGAGCACATCGCCGGTCTCCTCGCCGGTGTCGGCGGCGGGGAGGCCCGGCCCCTGCTTCGCGGTCCCGCCGGGGACCCCCATGGCGTCCCGGGTCCACAGCGACAGCTCCGACTGGACCGCCGCGACCGGGTGGATCCGGTGCGCTCGCTCCGCCTGGGAGGCGGTCACCTCGGACAGGCCCAGGTGGCGGGCCTTGCCCTCGGCGACCAGCTCCGCCATGGCGCCCCAGGTCTCGGCCAGCGGCACCTCCGGGTCGACCCGGTGCAGGTAGTACAGGTCGACGCTGTCGGTGCCCAGCCGGCGCAGGCTCTCCTCCAGGGAGCGCCGCACGTGCTCGGGCGAGCCGTCCCGGTGCATGGCGTGGGTACGGGCGTCGTCCACCACCAGCCCGGTCTTGGTGGCCAGCACCACCCGGTCGCGCAGGCCCTTCAGGGCCCGGCCGGCCAGCTCCTCGTTGTGCCCGGCGCCGTAGACCTGGGCGGTGTCCAGGAAGGTCGCGCCGAGGCCGACCGCCTCCCGGATCAGCTCCTCCGAGGCCGCGTCGTCCCGCTCGGAGGCCGAGTAGGCCCAGCTCATCCCCATCAGCCCGAGGCCGACCGCGCCGACCTCGGCGCCCTGGAACCGTCGTGTGCGCATGTCCGTCCCTCTTCCGCTCGTGTCCGCTGGTGTCCCGGGCCTCCGCCGCAGTGCGCCCGTCAGGCGGCGGCCGCGGTGGTCAGCCCTCCGTCGATGATGATGTCCTGGCCGTTGACGTAGGAGGCGTCGCCGGAGGCGAGGAAGGCCACCACCGGCGCGACCTCCTCGGCGCCGCCGAGCCGGCCCGCGGGGATGCGGGACTCCAGCGCGGGGATCTCCGCCGGGTCGACCGCCCCGTGGAACATGGGGGTCGTGATGTAGCCGGGGCTGACCGAGTTCACCCGGACGCCCCGGTCGGCCAGGTCCACGGCGAAGGTGCGGGCCAGGTTGTGCACGGCCGCCTTGGTCGCCGCGTACAGCGAGGAGGACGGCAGGGAGCGGTGCAGCGTCCAGGACGCGTTGATCACCACCGCCCCGCCCCGGCGGATCAGCGGCAGGGCCTTCTGCACGGTCAGGTAGACGCCGGTGAAGTTGGCGCCGAGGACCCGGCCGATCTCCTCCTCGGTGGTGTCCTCCAGGTGCTCGAAGGAGGCCGTCCCGGCGTTGGCGAAGACCGCGTCCAGGCCGCCGGACCACTCCCGGATCCGCTCGGCCAGCGCGTCCAGGTCGGCCGCGCTGGAGGCGTCGCCGCGCACGGCCAGCACCCGGCCCGGCGCGTCCAGCTCCTTGGCCGCGGCCTCCAGCCGGCCGGCGTCGCGGCCGGTGATGACGACCCTGGCGCCTTCGGCGAGGAACCGGGCCGCGGCGGCCAGGCCGATCCCGCTGGTGCCTCCGGTGACCAGGGCGGTCCGTCCGGCGAAGCGCTGTGCGGTGGCGGTCTCTGCGTTCTCGTTGCCGTTCATGGGGACGATATTGGCGGCGGGGCGGGCGGGGCGGCAGACCCGGGCGATCCTGGCACTGCCGGTGCCACCCTGGCGCGCCCGGAAAGCGCCCGCCCCAGGGCGATGATCTTGGCGTTGCGGGGGTATCAGAGCGCTCTGATACCCCCGCAACGCCAAGATCATCGAGGGGCGGCGCCCGCGCGGGCGCCGCCGTCCCGGTTCAGCCCACCCGGGCCGGGCGGTCCCGGTCGGCGATCCGCTCCAGGACCTCGGCGGTGCCCGTGCCCGGCCTCGGGTTGTACAGCACGATGTCGTACCCGGGCAGGTCGGGTACTGTCAGCAGGGTCGACTCGAAGACCAGGTCTCCGTGGTCGGGGTGGATCACGGCCTTGACCGCCCGGCCGCCCTCGGCCACCTCGTGCAGCGCCCACAGCTCGGCGAACTCCCGGCTGACCGCCTTGAGGTCGTCGGCGATGGCCTCGAAGCGCGGGTCGTCCGGGTAGCGCGCCGCGTCGCCGCGGAACCGCGCGACGACGCTGCGGGCGGCCCGCTCCCACTCCGGCTGCAGCTCCCGGTAGCGGGCGTTGGTGAAGAAGGTGACCAGGCAGTTGTGGTCGTTCTCGCCGTAGCCGAGGAGTTCGGGGACGGTCGGGCCGAACGCCACCAGGTTCCAGTGCCGGTCCCGGACGTAGGCGGGCCGGGGCGCCCACGCCTCCAGCAGCCGGTGCAGCTCCGCGGGGACCCCGCCGTCCGGCGCGGCCGGGGCGAGCGGCGGGTTCAGCCCGGACAGCAGGTACAGGTGCCGCCGCTCGGCCGGGTCCAGCCGCAGCGTGCGGGCGACGGCGTCGAGCACCTCCGCCGAGACGTTCTCCGCGCGCCCCTGCTCCAGCCGGGTGTACCAGGAGACGCCGACCCCGGCGAGCACCGCCACCTCCTCCCTGCGCAGCCCGGGGGTGCGGCGGCGGCCCGCGTCGGGCATGCCGACGTCGGCGGGGGTGAGCCGGGCCCGGCGGCTGTGCAGGAAGTCGCGCAGCTCGGTGCGGCGGCGCTCGGAGTCGGCGCGGGCGTTCTCGGCGCTCATCGGGTCCCTTCCGGCAGCGGCCCCGGCGGGTGCGGAGGCCCGGTTCCTCCACGCCGGCCGGGGCGGGTTCACGCCTTCACGATAGTCGGCGCCGCCTCCCCCGCCCCGGGCCGGTCCGCCGCGGAGCGGAAGGTGCGCCGGTAGGCCAGCGGGGCGACGCCGATCTCGGCGTGCATGTGCCGGCGGAGCGAGGCGGCGGTGGCGAAGCCGACCTCGGCGGCGACCCGGTCCACCGGCAGGTCGGTGGCCTCCAGCAGGTCGCGGGCGCGGGCCACGCGCTGCCCGGTGAGCCAGCGCCCGGGGCTGGTGCCGGTCTCCATCCGGAACCGCCGGGCGAAGGTGCGCTCGCTCATCCGCGCGTGCGCGGCCAGTTCGGCCAGGCTCAGCGGGCGGTGCAGCCGGCGCAGCGCCCACTCCCGGGTCGGCCCGGTGCCGGTGTCGCCCTCCTCGGGGACCGGGCGCTCGATGTACTGGGCCTGGCCGCCGTCCCGCCACGGCGGCACCACGCACAGCCGGGCCACCCGGTTGGCGGTCTCCGCGCCGTGGTCCCGGCGGAGCAGGTGCAGGCAGGCGTCGATGCCGGAGGCGGCGCCGGCCGAGGTGAGGACGTCGCCCTCGTCGACGAAGAGCGCGTCCTGGTCGACCCGGACCCGGGGGAACGCCCTGCGCATCAGGTCGGCCTGGCGCCAGTGGGTGGCGGCGCGCCGGCCGTCCAGCAGGCCCACCGCCGCGAGCAGGAAGGACGCGGTGCAGATGGAGACCAGGCGGGCGCCGGGGCGCACCCTGCGCAGCGCGGCGGCCGCGCCCGGGGGCGCCTGCCCGGCGGAGAGGAGCGGCTCCGCGGAGAACGGCGGGACGACGACGGTGTCGGCGGTGTCGATCGCCTCCGGGCCCCGGTCCACGGCGATCCGGAAGTCCGCCTGGGTGGCGACGGCCCCGGAGGGGCCGGCGCCGCAGGTCACCACCTGGTAGAGGTCCCCGGCGGAGCCGAAGACGCGGGCGGGGATGCCGAGTTCGAACGGGTAGACGCCGTCCAGGGCGAGTACGGCCACACGGTGCATGGCCGGATCGTATCGAATGATGGCGATCATGCCATTTCCCCGCCGGGGTGCGGGCGGCATCCTGGGAGGCATGAGCGAAGCGAACGACACTCCGCAGGTGCCCGCGGCGATGCGGGCGGTCTCCCAGGACGAGCACGGCGGCCCCGAGGTGCTGCACCTGGTCGAGAAGGAGGTCCCCTCCCCCGGGGTGGGGGAGGTCCTGGTGAAGGTGCGGGCGGCGGGGGTCAACCCCACCGACTACAAGCACCGCTCCGGCCGCCGGTTCCTCGGCGACCCGCCGTACGTGCTGGGCTGGGACGTCTCCGGGACGGTCGCCGCGGTCGGCCTCGGGGTGACCCTGTTCCGGCCGGGCGACGAGGTGTTCGGCATGCTGCCCTACCCGTGGGGCGCGGGGGCGCACGCGGAGTACGCGGTAGGGCCGGCCCGCGCGTTCGCCGCCAAGCCCGCCGAGCTGGACCACGTGCAGGCGGCCGCCGTGCCGCTGGCCGCGCTGACCGCCTGGCAGGCCCTGGTCGACACGGCGGACGTGCAGGCGGGGCAGCGGGTGCTGGTGCACGCGGCGGCCGGCGGGGTCGGCCACTTCGCGGTGCAGATCGCCAAGGCCCGCGGCGCGTACGTCATCGGCACCGCGAGCGCCCCCAAGCACGGGTTCGTGCGCGGGCTGGGCGCCGACGAGGTCGTCGACCACCGGGAGCAGGACCCGGTGGAGGCGGCCGGCGAGGTCGACGTCGTCCTGGACACCCTGGGTGGAGAGACCCCGATCCGGTCGCTGCGCGCGCTGCGCCCGGGCGGGATCGTGGTCAGCATCCTGCCGACCGGCACCGACCGGCTCCCTGCGGCCGCCGCGGAACTGGGCGTGCGCGGCGTGGAGATGATCGTCGAGGACGACCACGCCGGGATGCGCGCCATCGCGGCCCTGGCCCGCTCCGGCGCCCTCCGCCCGGAGGTCGCCGGGGTCTTCCCGCTGGAGAAGGCGGCCGACGCGCACCGCCAGGGCGAAACCGGCCGCGTCGCCGGCAAGCTGGTGCTCTCCGTCTCCGAGTAGCGGTCCGCGGGCGGCGAGGCGGCTGCGGCTCTTCGGGGACGCCCGCCCCGGCCGAGAAGATCGCACACCGGCAGGGGCCCGCCCCGGGCCTGCGGGGATGCTCCGGCGGGGGCCGGGTCTTCCTTCCGGGGAAGGCCGCCCGCCCCGCACCTGCGGGACGTGTCCGCTGCGCAGAGAGCCCCCGGCCGCAACGGCCGGGGGCTCTTTCCGGTCAGGGGGCGGACGTCCCCTCGGAGGCGGGCTCGGCGGCCGCCGGGGAGGCCGCGCAGGCACCGTCCCCGGGGTCACCGGAGCGGCCGCCTCCGACGGGGCAGGCGGAGCCGTGCGGGGCCGCTCCGCCGGGCGGCGGGGCGGAGGCGCCGGCCGCGCGGCGGAGGTGGGCGGCCAGCTCCTCCGCGGAGCGGGCTCCGGACGCCGCGTGCTCCCCGCCGAACAGGAAGGACGGGACGCCGTGCAGGCCGAGGGAGGCGGCGCGGGCCTCATCGGCGCGGACGGTGTCGGTGTGCCGACCGCTCTCCAGCAGCTCGGCGGCGGCCCCGGCCTCCAGTCCGGCCTCGGCCGCCAGGCCGACCAGGGCGGACCGGTCGGAGAGGACCGCGCCCTCGCAGGCGTAGGCGCGCATCAGCCGCTCCTGGACCGCGCCGCCGATGCCCCGCTCTTCGGCGAGGTGGACCAGCCGGTGCGCGTCGAGGGTGTTGACCGGGCGGGCCCGGTCCAACCGGTAGGCCAGGCCCTCCTCCTCGGCCTGGGCTCCGACCGAGGAGAGGCGGAGCGCGATCTCCGCCGCGGAGAGGCCCTGGCGCCGCATGTAGTCGGGGAGGGCCAGGTCGCCGCCGGGGCCGCCGTGCGGGTCCAGCTCGCTGCTGCGCCACCGCACCCGCACCCGCTCGCCCAGCCCGGCCAGCCGTATCGCGCGTTCCAGCCGCCGCTTCCCGATGTAGCACCACGGGCACACCAGGTCGGTCCAGACCTCGACGGAGACGGGGGCCGCGCCGCCCGCTCCGGTACCGTTCGCATCGCTCATGGGCTCACCATAGGTGTGCGGCTTTCTCTAGGTAAGTACCCACTTCAAGGTAGGCTCCGGGCATGGACGTAAGTTCGCAGCGCACACAGGTTCCCTCCCGGCAGGCCGCCGGGGATCCGCCGGCCGCCGGCACCGTCTTCGACCCGGACTGCCCGGCCCGCATCGTGCTGGACCACGTGACCGGCCGGTGGGGCGTCCTCATCCTGCGCACCCTCGCCGGCGGCCCGGTGCGCTTCGCCGGGCTGCGCGACCGGATCGGCGGCATCAGCGAGAAGATGCTCTCCCAGACCCTGCGCACCCTCGCCCGCGACGGCCTGGTGGAGCGCACCGTGGAGCCGACCACCCCGCCGCAGGTCAGCTACTCGCTCACCGCGCTGGGCGCCGAGCTCACCGAGCCGCTGGGCGGACTGGTCGACTGGATCGCCCGGCGCGCCCCGGAGGTGATCGCCGCCCAGGAGGCCTATGACGCGCGGTCGGCGCCGGCGCAGGGGCGGGCGCGGGGTCAGGCACAGGGTCAGGCGTAGACCGTCGCGCCGGCGCCGGCCACCGTCAGGAAGATCAGGCCCGCGAAGGCGTAGGCCATCCACCGGCCGCCGGGCGCGCGGGGGCGGTCCGTCCGGTCGGTCCGGCCGGAGCGGTCGCCCTCCCCGGCGAAGGCCAGCAGGACCCCGCCGACCAGCAGCATCAGGCAGGCGATCCAGAGCGCGTGGGTGTACCACGGCCAGCCCCGGGTGAACTCGGGGAGCACCGAGCGGAGCGGGCCGCCGGGGATCACCCGGATCGCCGCCCAGCCCGCGCTGGAGGCCACCAGCAGCGCGGCGGCCCGGATGGCCGACCGCTCCGCCGGACGGACCCGGGGCGCGGCCGCGGGCGCCTCCCGGGGGCGGCCGGTGCGGTGCACGACGCGCCCGCCGAGCACCACCAGCACCGCGATCCCGCCGACCAGCGGGATCCACACCCGGCTGGTCGGGGTGCCGAGGTCGCCCAGGCGCGCGGTGAACTGCACCACCAGCAGGAGCGCGCCGCCCAGGCAGAGCATGCCGCCGGACCACACGACCCAGGAGAACAGGTCCGTCCAGGAGGCCCACCGCGCCCGGAACCGCCCGCCGGGCGGGCCTCCGGAGCCGTCGCCGTCGGAGCCGCTCTGCTCAGAACCGGGGGTGGACACCTGCTCCGCCTGCTCTCCTCAAGTGATCGCGAGTGATCGCGCGGGGGACGGAACGTCACCTTATCTCCGCTCGGCCACCGTTCCGCTCGACCCCGGCGGTGGAGCGGCCCGGTATCCGCCGTGTCACACCGCCGCCCCCACCGAACCCGCACCGGAGCGGCCCGCCCGGCACCCCGGCGGAGACGCCCGGGTTCAGTGCGCCCCGCACTCCGGGGCGACGTCCTCGGGAAGCAGTTCGCGGAGCTGCTCGACGCCGGGCTCCTCCCCCTGCTGCGCCATCCGCTCGATCCTCCGGGCCTGCCGGGTCACGCTCTCCTCGAAGAGCTTGCGCACCTCGCGGCCGTTGCCGTCGGCGAAGCGGTCCGGGTCGGCGCGGACGGCGCCGCCGACCGCGGCCAGCGTCGCCTCGGGGACGGTGTACTCCTTGGCCTCGGCGGTCCCGCCGAAGATCGCGGCCAGCTCGTCCGCGGTATAGGGGTCGAAGACCACGGTCCGGGAGAACCGCGATGCCAGGCCGGGGTTGGCGGCGAGGAACCCGTCCATCTCACCGGTGTAGCCGGCCGCGATCACCACCACCTCGTCGCGGAAGTCCTCCATCAGCTTGAGCAGCGTGTCGATGGCCTCCTGGCCGAAGTCGTGCCCGCTGCCTCCCCGCCGGGCCAGGGTGTAGGCCTCGTCGATGAAGAGCACCCCGCCGCGGGCCTTCTCGAAGACGTCCCTGGTGCGCTGCGCGGTCTGCCCGACGTACTGGCCGACCAGATCGGCCCGGGCCACCTCGACCACCTGCCCTTCGGCGAGCACCCCGAGCGCGGCCAGCAGCTCGCCGTAGATGCGGGCCACCGTGGTCTTGCCGGTCCCGGGCGGCCCGGCGAACACCAGGTGCCGGGAGGGCAGCGGCGCCTCCAGCCCGGCGGCCTGCCGCCGCCGGCCGGCCGAGATCAGGGCGGTCAGCTCGGACACCTCGTGTTTGACCGCGGCCAGGCCGATCATCCCGTCCAACCGTTCCAGGAGCCGTTCGGCCTGCCCCGCGTCCCGGGCCTCGCCGACCCTGGCGGTGAGGCCGGCGTCGACCACCCCGTCCAGGTCCTCGGGCAGCACCAGGGTCAGGTCCTCGACGCTGGTCGCCCCGGTGTCGACGATCCGGCCCGCCTGGCGCTGCATGACCTCCTCGAACATCCGGCGCGCCTCCCGGCCGTTGCCGAACGACTCGTCCCGCACCTGGTTCTGGAAGTGCCGCAGGACCAGTTCGCGGACCCCTTCTCCGAGGACGTAGCCCTTGCCCTCGGCCATACCGGCGAAGACCGTGGTGAGCTGCTCCGGGGCGAGGTTCTCGAACGCGACGACCCTGGACACCCGCGACTTCAGCCCCGGGTTGGCGGCGAGGAACTTCCGCATCTCGTCGGAGTAGCCGGCGAAGACCACCACCACGTCGTCGCGCAGGTCCTCCATCAGCTTGATCATCGCGTCGATGGCCTCCTGCCCGAAGTCGGATCCGGAGCCGAACTTCCGGGACAGCGCGTAGGCCTCGTCGATGAAGAGCACCCCGCCGCGCGCCTTCTCGAACAGCGCGGTGGTCTTGCCGGTGGTCGCACCCAAGTGCTGGCCGACCAGGTCGGCCCGGGACGCCTCGATGAACCCGCCGCCGCTGAGCACACCGAGCGAGCACAGGATCTCGCCGTAGAGCCGCGCCACCGTGGTCTTGCCGGTGCCGGGTGGGCCGGAGAACACCAGGTGCCGGCTGATCTCCAGCTCGGGCAGCCCGGCCTCGCGCCGCTGCTCGCTCACCCGGTTGAGATTGATCAGCGCGCGGACCTCCTTCTTCACCCCGTCCAGGCCGACCATCGCGTCCAGCTCGGCCAGCACCTCCTCCAGCGGCCGGGCGCCGTCCTCCGAGGAGGGGCCGGAAGAGTCCGCACCACCGCTGCCCGCGGGGACCTTGACCATGCCGTAGGTCCCATCGGTGAACTCGGGACCGGCGTCCTCCATCTCGGTGTCCTCAAGCTGAAGGATCGCGCCGTCCTCGACGTAGACGCCGGGGGTGCCGTTGTCGCGCAGGGTGCAGCGGACGAGGCGGAGGCGGCCGCCTTCGACGACCACGGCACCGTTCTCGCCTGCCCCTGAGAACACGGTCTCCTCCACCGTGGCGTTTCCACCTGCAGCGACCCCGATCCCCTGGATCCCCTTATGGACGGCGGAGTCCTTGAGCACGACCCGGCCACCGTCCTTCACGTACACGGTGGTGACCCGGTCGGCGGCCTCTCCGGAGAGCGCCAACTGCGCACGGACGACCTCTACGTGGCTCCCGCCCCAGACGCTCAGGGCGTTCCCCGTGTTCTCCTCCGAGGTCAGGCCGTCGATCTTGACGACCCCGTCGTTCCAGGCGAAAACCCCTCCCTTGACGTCGGAGATCCGCAGATCCGATAGGAACGCCGTGCCCCCGTCGATCGTGAGGCCCAGCTTCTGCCCTCCCCCGCTGATGTTCAATCGGCGCCCTTCGGTACGGGTCCCGTCGAGGATCACGGCGGGGTACGTCTTATCGACGCTCCCCTCAGCCCGCTCGGTGACCTCCACGTCTTCGAGCGCCGCCGTACCGTCCTCCAGGTTGACCCCGCTTCTCCCGGCCCCGATGACCTGGACCTGCTTCGCCGTAATGCGCCCGTTTCCCACAGCGATGCCGTTCCGCCCGGTGTCCTCGAGTCGAAGATCGGACACGGTGGCCACGGCATCCTCAACGTCCAGCCCGCTTCCCTCGACACCGGCCACTCGGCCGCCCTCGATCGTGATCCGGGCTCCCGAGCGGACACCGACGGCACTTCGTCCGGGTCCTCCTCCTTCGATGTCGAGCCGGGAGAAGAACGCATCGCTCTTTCCCTGCACCCAGACCGGTGTCCCCTTGCTACCGACCAGATGGCAGTTGTGGATCCGCGGGGAGGAATCGCCGATCCACACCACAGGACGGTCCGGCCCGCCCGCGTGTTCGAACAAGCAGTCCGCCACGTGCGGCCTGGCACCCACCTTGATGGACAGGGCATTGAACTTGCCCACCGAGTCGAAGAAGCGGAGCCCTCTGAGTTCCACGTCCGCGTCTCCTCGGACCACGACCCACGACTTCTCGAAGACCGTGTCGAGGACCAACCCGCCGGTACGGTTCACATCGAGGCCGCTGCCGATGAACCTGCACTTCTTCACCTCGATCTGCGCGTCTTTCGCGTAGACCTCGGTTTCCACTTTGAACACGCAGTCCACGGCCACAAGAGACGTCTTCGGATGCATGTACACCGGTGGATATTTTTCGGCCCGGCTGTTCACCTCGAGGCCGTAGAGTTCCAGCCGCCCCTTGCGCACGTTGAACACGTTGGTCGGCTCGCCCACCAGAGACACCGCCACGGTCCCCGGCCCCTGAGTGGGCACGATCATCACGTGCCGCTCGATGACCTGGGTGTTCGACACCGTGTAGTGCCCTGGGTCCACGTGCAGGTAGAGGTCGGCCCCGGCATAGTGCGGATGCCTCAGGGCCTCCTCGATGCCCCACACCGCGCCGTAAGCCGTCTGCGACACGTGGACCGTGTACATCCATGCACTCCATTGGACCGGGATCGGGAGGACGTCCGCACCGCCGCGCTCCGGACCACCGGTGTTCGCGGCGGTGCGCTCCGTACGCTATCGCCTGCCCTGTAGGGCATCCCGAGCCCGGTCGGAGGGTTCCGGGAGGTGTGCTCCGGCCCGTGTGCTAGGGGCGGACGTCCTCCGGGAGCAGGTCGCGGAGCTGCTCGATGGTCGGGTCCTCGCCGGACAGGGCCATTCGCTCGATCCGCCGGGCCTGGCGGGCGGTGCTCTCTTCGAAGAGTTTGCGCACCTCGCGGCCGTTGCCGTGGGCGAAGCGGTCCGGGTCGGCGCGGACGGCGCCGCCGACCGCGGCCAGGGTGGCTTCGGGGACCGCGAAGTCGGCCTCGGCGGCGGTGGCGGCGAACACCGCGGCCAGTTCCTCGGCGGTGTAGGGGGCGAAGACCACGGTCCGGGAGAAGCGGGAGGCCAGGCCGGGGTTGGCGGTGAGGAAGCCGTGCATCTCGCCGGTGTGGCCGGCCGCGATCACCACCACCTCGTCGCGGAAGTCCTCCATCAGCTTGAGCAGCGTGTCCACCGCCTCCTGGCCGAAATCGGCCGCGCCCGCGGCGCGGGAGAGGGCGTAGGCCTCGTCGATGAAGAGCACCCCGCCGCGGGCCTTCTCGAACACCTCCCGGGTGCGCTGCGCGGTCTGCCCCACGTACTGGCCGACCAGGTCGGCCCGGCCCACCTCGACCACCTGGCCCTGGGCCAGCACGCCGAGCGCGGCCAGCAGCTCGCCGTAGATGCGGGCCACCGTGGTCTTCCCCGTCCCCGGCGGGCCCGCGAAGACCAGGTGCCGGGAGGGCAGCCGGGCCTCCAGTCCGGCGGCCTGCCGCCGCCGGCCCGCCGAGATCAGGCTGGTCAGCTCCGCCACCTCGCGTTTGACGTCGTGCAGGCCGACCATCGACTCCAGCCGGGCGGTCAGGGCGCGCGCCTGCCGCTCGTCGCGCGGGGCGCCCAGCCGGGCGGCCAGCCCCGGGTCCACCACGCCCTCCAGGTCGGCGGGGAGCACCAGGGCGAGTTCGCGGGCGGTGGTCCCGCCGTCCGCGACGAGCCGGCTGGCCTGACGCTGCACCACCTCCTCGAACATCCGCCGCGCCTCCCGGCCGTTGCCGAACGACTCGTCCCGCACCTGCGCTCGGAAGTGCCGGACCACCAGGTCGTGCACGCCGGGGCCGAGCACGTACCCCTTGCCCTCCGCCATCCCGGTGAAGATCGCGGTGAGCTGGTCGGGGCCGAGGTTCTCGAACGCGATGGTGCGCGAGACCCGCGATTTGAGGCCGGGGTTGGCGGCGAGGAAGGTGCGCATCTCGTCGGAGTAGCCGGCGAAGACCACCACGACCTCGTCGCGCAGGTCCTCCATCAGCTTGATCAGCGCGTCGATGGCCTCCTGCCCGAAGTCCGAACCGGAGCCGAAGGTGCGGGAGAGGGCGTAGGCCTCGTCGACGAAGAGCACCCCGCCTCGGGCCCGCTCGAACAGCTCGGTGGTCTTGCGGGTGGTCTCGCCCAGGTGCTCGCCGACCAGGTCGGCCCGGGAGGCCTCGATGAACACGCCCTCCCGGAGGATGCCCAGCGAGCGCAGCACCTCCCCGTAGATGCGGGCCACCGTGGTCTTGCCGGTCCCCGGCGGGCCGGAGAACACCAGGTGCCGGCTGAAGTCCAGCTCGGGCAGGCCGGCGCCGCGCCGCCGCTCGTTCACCCGCTGCAGGTCGATGAGGGAGCGGACCTCCTGCTTCACCCCGTCCAGGCCGACCATCGCGTCCAGCTCGGCCAGCACCTCCTCCAGCGGGCGGGCGCCCTCGGCGGGCGCGGCGGGCGGCGGGTCCACCGGGTCGGGGGCGGGGCCCGGGGCGGGCCGGTCGGTGCCGACCACCGCCCAGGCCTGCCCGTTCTCCTCGTCGCCGGTGAACGCGCCGACCCGCTGCTCCACCCCCTCCAGCTCGGTGTCGACCAGCTGGAGCACCGCACCTTCCTCCGCGTACACGCCGGGCTCGCCGTTGTCCCGCACCGTGCAGCGCACCATGTGCAGCCGGCCGCCGCCGGTGACCGCGGCCCCGGCCCGGCCGGCCCCGGAGAGCAGGGTGTCCTCCAGGGTGGCGGTGCCGCCGTCGATGACGCCCACGCCGCCCGCGGCGCCGCCGGCCACGGACTCCTTCATCAGCAGCCGGCCGCCGTCGCCGACGTGCACCCCGTCGCTGACCGTGGTGCGCACCTTGGCCCCGGTGACCTCGACGTAGCCGCCGGACATGACGTTGATCGCGTTGCTGCCGCACATCGTGGCGGTGAGCCCGTCGACGGTGAGCGAGCAGCCCTCGGCGACCCACAGGCCGCCGCCGATGTCGGAGAGCTCCACCCGGCGCAGCGCCCCGCCCCCGCCCTGCGCGGTCACCGCCTGCCTGCCGCGGTTGCCCAGGACCCGCAGCCCGTCCAGCTCCACCCGGCTCTCCTCCAGGTAGAGGCTGGGGTAGGCGGCGTCCGCGCCGGCCGCGGCGCCGGTGATCTCCACCGAGGAGAGCAGCGCCCGCGCCTCGCGCAGGTGCAGTCCGTTGGCCTCGGGGTCCTCGATCCGCACCCCCTCGCCGGTGATCCGCCCGCCGTCGACCAGGATCCCCTGCCAGGACGGGCCGGTGACGCGCAGGTCGGCCACCCGCGCCTGGGCGCCGCTGACGTAGAGGCCGATGCCGGCGCCGGTGATCTCGCAGCCGTCCAGCACCGCCTCGGCCTCGCCCTCGACGTGCACCGACGCGCGGCCGGGGCCGCCGCCGTCCACGGTCAGCCCGGTGAACACGGCGCGGGCCCGGTCGGTGACGAGCACCGAGATGTCGGGGCTGCCGCCGAGCCTGCAGCCGGTGAGCACCGGGGCGGCCCCGTCCGCGACCAGCAGCGCCGGCTTCTCCGCCGAGCCCGCCCCCTCGAAGGAGCAGTCCCGCACCACCGGCTCGGCCTGCGCGGTGACCGCCATGCCCGCGGCGCCGCCGGAGCCGGTGAAGGACAGCCCCTCCAGCTGGGCGGCTCCGGCGCCGCCCACGGTCAGCCAGGCGCCGTCGAACACGGTCTCGGTGACGCTCCCGCCGCCGCCGAACATGGCCAGCCCGCCGCCCTCGAACCGGCACCGGACGAGCTCCACCGGCGCCTGGTGCGCGTCGATCTGCGAGGGCGCGGTGAACGTGCAGTCCTGGGCGTAGAACGACGCCCCGGGGTGCAGCGACACCGGCGGGTCCTCCTCGGAGCCGCCGACCAGGTCCACCCCGTACAGCTCCAGCCGCCCGGATGCGACGGTGAACACCGGCGCCCGCCCGACGGCCACCGTCACCGTCCCCGGCCCCTCGGTCGGCACCACCACGACGTGCCGGTCCACCAGGTGCGCCTCGGGCACCACGTACTCGCCCGGGTCGACGTGCAGGTACAGGTCCATGCCCGCGCACTGCGGGTGCCGCAGGATCTCATTGAGGTCCGACGCGGCGCCGCGCGCGGTCTTCGACACCTGGACCGTGAACATCCATGCACCCCAGAGAACCAGTCGCCGCGAACCCTCTTCCGCACCGCAGGGCCCGGACACACGCCCCCAACGGTGTGTTCCGTACGGTATCGCCCGCCCCCGCCCCGCGTTCGGCCATCGGCGGCCATGTCCGGCCGCTTCTTCGCGTTCCGCCCGCTGCGCAGCTCCGGGCGGCACCCCGCCTCTCCTCCCTCCTTAGCGGGCCCCCGACACCTTTCTGTTCGCCTTGCTTAGACAATTTCTGTTCGCCTAACCTAGACTTACCGACCGTGAAGAGGAAAGACCTCATGCGACGACTCCGGGAGATCGCAACCGACAAGGAGGTCGACCTCGTCCTCGTGAGACAGGGAGCGCACGAAATCTGGCTCCTCGGCCGACTGCGCATCCCGGTCCCGAGGCACAATGAGATCGCCGAGGGCACCGCCAAGGCGATCATCCGGAGGGCCGAGGACGCTTAAGGCGATTCCTCGGCCCTCCGGGCCGGAGGCAGTACAGGAGGAGTGTTGACCGTTTTCAGAGCGACCGCCGCACGGGACGGGCGGTTCTGGTCCGTCACCATCCACGACCTGCCGGAGAACACCGCCGGATTCACCCAGGGGCGGAACTGGACCGAGGCCGAGGAGATGGCCCGGGACGCGATCGCCGGGCTGCTCGACGTTCCCGCCGATTCCTTCGACATCCGCCTCGCTCCGGAGGACGAGGAGGCCGCCCAGGCCATCGAAGCGGCCCGGCAGGCCCGCGAGGCCGCAGAACGGGCCGAGGCCGCGAAGCAGCGCTCCCTCCAGGACGCCGCCCTCGTCCTCACTCGCAAAGGCTTCACCGTCCGCGACGCCGGGCGGGCCCTCGGCATCTCCTACCAGCGGGTCTCCCAGCTCACCAGGGACGACGACCACCGCGCCGGCGAAGCCGCCTGACCTCCGGAAGGCCGACGCCTCCCGGCCTGCTCCGAGGTGACCGCGGCTCCGAAAGGCGGAGGCGAGAACACCATCGAGCTGACCATCTGGGAGTCCCCCTCCTAGACGGTTCGGCCGCCCCGGGGGCGCGGCGAGGCCGTCGGGGCGCCGCTGAGACGCCCTGGAGGGCCGAGGGCGCATGAAGCGGCGCCTCGGCCCTCCGGGCCGGGGGCGGTGCAGGAGGAAGCACCGGCCGTTCCCGGGGCGGCCGCCTGTCCGTCCTGGAGTGGGGCGGTACTGCGTAGAATCCCGTCGACGTACCGGAACCGGTGGGGCGGGGGCGTTCCGCCGCCGGGGCGGGCGTGGACCTCCCCTTGCCGATCGTGATGCGACGGAGCACACCATGACCGACAACGTGCCGACCCTCGACGGGGTCTGGAACCAGGGCTGGCAGTCCGCGGTGGAGCTCCGCGCGGCGCTCCTCGGCGGGGAGCCGCTGCCGGAGATGCCCTACGTCCCGGTCCGGCTGGAGCCCGAGGAGAAGGCGCACGCGGCGGTCGTCCTCGACTACTCCCGGTACTACGGGATGGACGTCACCTACCAGCAGAACTCCAACTTCTACTTCGGGTCGCCGGTGTTCGTCGCCGCCGGGCTCGCCGCGGACGCGATCGGCAACGCTTCGGCGCGCGGCCGCGCGGAGGCGATGGCCCGGGCCCAGTGGCGCGAGTTCCAGCAGGTCACCGTGTACGTGACCAGCACCCGGCTGCTCGCGCTGGTGGACGGCACCCGGTGGCTGTCCTGGTACCACCAGGGCAACGTCCAGGTGCACGCGCTGCTCGGCGAATGGGCCGTGGTGCAGATGTTCCCCGACTGCGAGCCGGTGCGCTGGCAGGGGCCGGCCGCCCCCTGGCTCGCGGTGCTCCTGGTCTACCTGGTGTTCGGCGAGGACAACCTGCGCCACCACCCGGAGCTGTCCGCCCTGGGGCCGGCCTTCGGCTGACCGCCGCCCGGCCCGGAGGGGCCTGGGCCG
The DNA here is from genome assembly GCF_000341105.1 of Nocardiopsis potens DSM 45234. Taxonomy (GTDB): domain Bacteria; phylum Actinomycetota; class Actinomycetes; order Streptosporangiales; family Streptosporangiaceae; genus Nocardiopsis_A; species Nocardiopsis_A potens. Next base: position 62,199 of record NZ_ANBB01000050.1, on the reverse strand, counting down.
GGCGGCGGCGCGGTGGTGTCCGGAGGGCTTCTAGGGCAGCGGGGTGCGGCGGACCGAGCGGCCCGCCAGGACGTCGGTGCGGCGGCCGTCGCGGATGACCGGTTCGCCGGAGACGAGCACGTGCGGGATGCCCTCGGGGAGGCTGCGCGGCTCGTCGAAGGTGGCGGTGTCGGCGACGGTGTCCGGGTCGAAGAGGACGAGGTCGGCGCGGTACCCCTCGCGGACCAGGCCGCGGTCGGGGAGGCGGAGGCGGGCGGCGGGGCGGGAGGTGAGGTGGGCGACGCACTCCTCCAGGGAGAGCAGGCCCAGCTCGCGGCTGTAGCGGCCGAGGTAGCGGGGGAAGGTGCCGTAGGCGCGGGGGTGCGGCTTGGCGGCCTGGAGGAGGCCGTCGCTGCCGCCGGTGTGCACCGGGTGGCGCATGATGGTGCGGACGTTCTCCTCGTGCCCGACGTGCTGGAGGATGGCGGTGCCCAGCCGGTCGGCGGTGAGCAGCCGGTGCGCGACGGCGAACGGCTCCTCGCCGCGCTCGGCCGCCGAGGCGGCGACGGTGCGGCCGACGTAGGGCGCCAGTTCCGGGTCGGAGACCCCGGAGATCTCGATGGTGTCCCACTCGATGGGGACCCCGTGGCAGCCGTCGGAGCCCTCCACCTCCATGGTGTGCCGGATGCGCGCCGTCTCGGCGGGGTCGGCGAGCCGGGCCAGGGTCGCCTCCGGGCCGCCCTCCCCCGCCCAGCTGGGCAGCATCGCGGCCAGAGTGGTGCTGCCCGGGGTGTAGGGGTAGGTGTCCAGGGTGATGTCGGCGCCCCCGGCGATGGCGGCGTCCAGCAGGTCGAGGAGGTCCTGCCCGCGGCCGGCGTTGGGCGCGAAGTTCATGGTGGCGTGCGCCAGGTGCAGCGGGCAGCCGGACTCCTCGGCCAGCCCGACCATCTCCGCGTAGGCCTCCAGGGCGCCGGCCCCGTAGGAGCGGTGGTGCGGGCAGTAGTAGCCGCCGTAGGCGGCGACCACTCGGCACAGCTCAGCCAGCTCCGCCCCGGAGGCGTACATGCCCGGGGTGTAGGTCAGTCCGGAGGACATGCCGACCGCGCCCTGCTCCATCCCCTCGGCGACCAGGCGCTTCATCGTGTCCAGCTCGGCGTCGGAGGGCGGGCGGTCCGCCCAGCCCATCGCGAGGATGCGCACCGTGCCCTGCGGGATCAGGTAGGCGGCGTTGACCGCGGTGCCCTGCCGGTCCAGGCGGTCCAGGTACTCCCCCACCGTGCGCCAGTCGAAGTCGATGTCGGAGCCGTCGCCGTTCCAGCCGGTGATGGCGCGGCGCACCTCGGCCAGGGTGCGGTCGTCCACCGGGGCGTAGGAGAGCCCGTCCTGCCCGATGACCTCCAGGGTCACCCCCTGGGCGGCCTTGGCCGAGTGGTCCGGGTCGCGGAGCAGCGCCAGGTCGGAGTGGGCGTGCATGTCGATGAAGCCGGGCGCCAGGGCCAGGCCGCCGGCGTCCAGGGTGCGGGCGGCCGAGGGCCGCGGCCCCGCGTCGCCCTCCCGGTGGATCGCGGCGATGCGCCCGCCGGCGACGCCGACGTCGGCGCGGTAGGACGGGCCTCCGCCGCCGTCGACGACGCGGGCTCCGGTGATGACCAGGTCCATGGGGGTCCTCCCTGCTTGACCTCGTGCCCTGCGGATTCGGCTCTTTCAGCACTGCTGGACCGCCCCGGGGCAGGGGCCGCCCCGGGGAGAGACGGGGGCGGGGCGTTCTCCGGTGCCCGCCGCCCCCGTCAGCGGTCTAGAAGAAGGTGCGGATCAGGTCGGCGACCGTGCCGTCCTCCTCGACCAGGGGCACCATCTGCCACTTGTCGAAGATCGTGCAGGGGTGCGACATGCCCATGCCGACCCAGTCGCCGACCTCCAGGTCGGCGCCGTCCACCCGGAGCCAGGCGTGCTGGTCGGACAGGCCGGTGACGGTGATGCCCTCGGCGCGGCGGACCGCGCCGCCGCGGGCCGAGCGGACCAGGTGCACCTCGGGCAGGTGCTGGTCGTAGGCGGCGTCCCGGCGGCCCGCGTTGAGGAACGCCTGGCCGGGCTCGGGCCGGGAGACGACCTGCGCCCACAGCGTGAACGCCGCGCGCAGCTCCCCCTCCTCCGGGACCCGGTTGAACGGGGTGCGCTCGCGGTACAGGCCGTCGTCGTGCGAGACGTAGGCGCCGGAGCGGAGCAGCTTGAGCACTGGCCGGGAGAGCCCGCCGAGCTCCGCGAAGACCTCGGCGACCTGGTCGAACCAGGCGCTGCCGCCGGCGGTGACCATGATCGGCTCGTCCGCGCCGAGGTGGTCGAAGCGGCCATCGGCGTCGAACGCGGCGGCCAGGCCGGTGAGCCGGCGCAGCCAGGCGGCGACCCGCTCCGGGTCCGCGCCGGGGACCTCGCCCTCGTAGCCCGCGACGCCGATCAGGCGGAGCGTGCCGGCGGCGGCGACCGCGTCGGCGACCTCGGCGGCCTCCTTCTCGGTGCGCACCCCCGTGCGGGCGCCGCCGCCCGCGCCCAGTTCGACCGCGACGTCCACCGGGCGCCGGGCGCCGGCGGCGCGCAGCGCGGCGTCCATCAGCTCCACGCCGCGCACCGAGTCCGCGTAGCAGGCGAAGGCGAAGCCGGGGTCGGCGTCGAGTTCGGCGGCGAGCCAGCGCAGCGCCGCCGCGTCCACCAGCTCGTTGGCGAGGAAGATCCGCGGGACGCCGAACCGGCGGGCCAGCCGCACCTGGTGCGGCACGGCCAGGGTGATCCCCCAGGCGCCGCGCTCCAGCTGGCGCTCGAACAGCTGCGGCGCCATCGACGTCTTGCCGTGCGGGGCGAACGCCAGGCCGTGCCGTTCGGAGTAGGCCTCCATCAGCGCCAGGTTGTGCTCGGTCCGCTCGGCCGACAGCGCCAGCACCGGGGTGGTGAAGCCGCCGGTGAACAGGTTGCGCCGCTCGGCGGCGAGCGCGCCGGCCGACAGCCCCGCGGCGTCCGGCGGGAGCCCCTTGAAGCGTTCGTCGACGATCTCGCCGGCGAGCGTGTCGAGGCCGGTGAGGCGGCCCCCCGCGGGGCTGTCGGCGCTGGTCATGGCGGCTCCCGGAGGTGCGTTGCAGCATGTGCAATGGTCGTTGCGTTCGTCGCTCATCGCTGTCTACCATCCGGGGGAAGCGGTGGTCAACGGCGCCTTCGGGCCGTCCGGCCGCCGTCCGACCGACGCCCCGGTGGACGAGGAGCCCTTCCCGACGTGAACAGCACCGCGCCGCACGCCCCCGAGGCGGTCTGCCTCGGCGAGTCCCTGGTGACGTTCCTGCCGTCGCGCCCGGGGCGGCTCGCCGACGTGCCCTCGTTCGACCGCTCGCTGGGCGGCGCCGAGTCCAACGTGGCCTGCACCCTGGCCGCCGCCGGGCACCGGGCCCGCTGGCTCAGCCGGGTCGGCGCCGACGGCTTCGGCGACTACCTGGTGCGCGCCGTCGCCGCCTACGGGGTGGACACCTCCGCGGTCGGCCGCGACCCGCACCGGCCCACCGGCGTCTACTTCCGCACCGCCGGGGAGCGGCCCACCGGCCCGGGCGGCGGCCCCGAGCTGTCCGAGGTGGTCTACTACCGGGCCGGCTCGGCGGCCTCGGCGATGTCGGCGGAGACGGTCCCCGCCGCCGACGCCGACGCCGGCCGGGTGCTGCACCTGACCGGCATCACCGCCGCGCTCTCCGCGGACTGCCTGGACCTGCTCCGCCTGCTCACCTCGGACCGCCCCGGCCGCCCGCTGGTCTCCTTCGACGTCAACTTCCGGGCCGGGCTGTGGCCGGGCGCCCCGGCCGGCCCGGAGGTCCTGCTCGACCTGGCCCGCGGCTGCGACGTGGTGTTCGTCGGCGAGGACGAGGCCGAGGCGGCCTGGGGGGTGGCCGGCGGCCCCGAGGCGGTGCGCGCCGCGCTGCCCGAGCCGCCGGTGCTGGTCGTCAAGGAGGGCCCGGCCGGCGCCACCGCGTTCACCCCGCAGACCCCCGGCGGGCTGTTCTCCCCCGCCCCCCGGGTGGACGTGGTGGCCCCGGTGGGGGCGGGCGACGCGTTCGCCGCCGGGTTCCTCTCCGCGACGCTGCGCGGCCTGGGCCCGCTGGAGCGGCTCCGCCACGGGCACCTCTTCGCGGCCGCCGCCCTCACCGTCCCCGGCGACCTGGCCGAGCCGCCGTCCCGGGAGCGCACCGGCGAGCTGGCCGCGCTCTCCGGCGGCGACTGGGGCAGACTGCGCCTCGGCCCCGGCTGGACCGCCGGGGCGGGAACCCCTGCCGGAAAGGCCCGGACGCCATGAGCCAGACCGTCGACCGCGCCCTGACCATCCTCCCGCTCCTCGCCGAGGGGCCCGCCGGCCTGGAGGAGGTGGCCACCCGGCTCGGCGTGCACAAGTCCACCGCGCTGCGGCTGCTGCGCACCCTGTGCGAGCACGGCCTGGTCTACCGCCAGCCCGACCAGCGGTACCGGCTGGGCGCCCGGCTGTTCGCCCTGGCCCAGCAGGCGATGGAGTCGCTGGACGTGCGCGACGTCGCCCACCCGCACCTGGCCCGGCTGAACGCCGAGACCGGGCACACCGTGCACCTCGCGGTGTACGAGGAGGGCGAGGTCATCTACATCGACAAGGTCGACAGCCGGTACCCGGTGCGGATGTACTCGCGCATCGGCCGGCCGGTGGCGATCACCGTGGCCGCGGTGGCCAAGCTGCTGCTGGCCGACCTCCCCGAGGCGGAGCGGCGCGAGGTCGCCCGCCGCCTCGACTACCCCAGGTACACGCCCCGCTCGACACCGGACGCCCAGGCCTTCCTGGCCGAGCTGGCCAAGGTGCGCGCGCAGGGGTGGGCCACCGATCTGGGTGGCCACGAGGAGTCCATCAACTGCGTCGCGGCGCCGATCCGCGGCCCGGACGGGCGCGTCGCCGCGGCGATGTCGCTGTCCGCGCCCAACGTCGTGGTGGGCGCGGACGGGCTCCTCGCCCTGCTCCCGCAGATCCGGCGCACCGCCGAGGCGATCTCCGCGGAGTACTCCGGAACGGCCCCCGGAGGGCCGACCGGATCCTGACCGCCGGGCACCCGTACCCGCGGCACCGAAGAACAGCCACTGATGAGGAGAGCGCACCGATGAGCGAGCCGTCGAAGAAGACCGCCCTCACCCCGGCCACCCACACCACGCCCCCGGCGAAGTTCTCGCACGGCGTGAAGAAGGGCGGCATCCTGCAGGTCGCCGGGCAGGTCGGGTTCGGCCCGGCGGTGGAGGGCCGGGCCCCGGAGCCGGTCGGCCCGACCCTGCGCGAGCAGACCCTGCAGACCTTCGCCAACGTCCAGGCGATCCTGGAGGAGGGCGGCGCGACCTGGGAGGACGTGATGATGGTCCGCGTCTACCTGACCGACACCGCGCACTTCGCCGAGTTCAACGAGATCTACGACTCCTACTTCGCCGATCTGAAGGAGGCGCCGGCGGCCCGCACCACGGTGTACGTGGGCCTGCCCGCCGGCCTGCTGGTGGAGGTCGACGCCCTGGCCGTGCTGGGCTGACGCCCCGCCGGGGCCGCGGCCCCGGCGCCCCGCCCCGGATCGGGCCCGGAGACCCCGGGAGGACCGCGGCGGGCCGCCGCCGGTACCGGTCGCGCCCGTCCCGCACCGGTGCCGGCGCCCGCCGGGCGGCCGGGGCCCGGACGGGAGGGGCGCGCGGCGGCTCCGCGCGGACCGCGGCCCCGCCCCGGCCGCCCCTCGCCCCCGGAGCGCACACCGCGGCGCACATAGAACCGCGCCCGCCGAGGGGCGGGCGGTGAAGAGGACGACCCCGGGGAGCGGCCGGTGCACCGGCCCGCCCCGCCGAGCGCTCCGGAGCAGCCGGAGGAGAGCGCCCGAGGAGCGTCTCCCGCGGCCCTGACCCGCCGCCTCCGGGAAGAGGGGCGCACCCGCCGCCCGCCGCAGGACCGGCCGGTCCGCACAAGGACGGGAGGACCGCCCCGACCGGGCGGCCGCCGGCCCCGGCCCTCGCGCCCGGCACGGAAGGAGCCCGAGGACCCCGGCCGCCGGCGCCCCTTCTCGGCGGAGCACGCGCGGACCGCTCCGCCCCTGCACGACCGCCGCCGACGACCCCGCGCGGCCCCGCCGGAACGGGGCCGCCCCGCACCCGCCCCCGCTCACGCACACCCGGCCGGAGCAGGATCCCGCCCCGGCCTCCGTCGGCGTACCCCGAACCCGGCCCTCCGGCCGGGGAGCACCCCCTCCGTCCACCACCGAGCGAAAAGACGTACCTCCCATGCACCTCAGCGCAGCCGCCGGGGAAGGCACCGCGTCCGGCGGCCTCCTCGCCTTCATCCCAGGGACCGCAGGACTGATCACCATCGCGGTCCTCGGCATCGCCCTGCTGCTCCTGCTCATCATCCGGTTCCGGCTGCAGCCGTTCGTGGCGCTGCTCGCGGTGTCGATCGCCGTCGGCCTGGCCGCCGGCCTGTCGGTCACCGACCTGTTCGGCACCGTCCAGAAATCCGACGCGGTCTCGCTGATCGAATCGGGGATGGGCGGCATCCTCGGCCACGTCGCCATCATCATCGGCCTGGGCACGATGATCGGCTCGATCCTGGAGACCAGCGGCGGCGCCGCCGTGCTGGCGCAGCGGATCGAGCGGCTGTTCGGCGAGCGGCGCGCCCCGCTCGCCATGGGCCTGACCGGCCTGGTCTTCGGCATCCCGGTCTTCTTCGACGTCGGCATCTTCGTGCTCGCGCCGCTGGTCTACGCGGCGGCCAGGCGGTCCGGAAAGTCGGTGGTGCTGTACGCCATGCCGATGCTGGCCGGGCTGTCCATGACGCACGCCTTCCTGCCGCCGCACCCCGGCCCGGTGGCCGCCGCCGGGCTGCTCGGCGTCGACCTGGGCTGGGTCATCATCATGGGCCTGGTCTGCGGCATCCCCGCAGTGGTCGCAGGCTGGGCGTTCTCCGCCTGGATCGGCCGCCGGGTGTTCGTCGCGGTCCCGCAGGACATGGTGGAGGCCGCCGAGGAGTCCCGGGCCGCGGTCGAGGCGGAGCGCCGCGCCAAGGGCGGCGCCGCGGTCGAGAAGCCGGCGCCGCTCGGCGCGGTGCTGGCCATCATCGGCGTCCCGCTGGTGCTGATCCTGCTGGCCACCTTCTCCTCGATCGCCATGGAGGAGTCGGCGCCGCGCACCGTGCTGGAGTTCGCCGGCAACCCGTTCGTCGCGCTGACCATCGCGCTGCTGCTGGCGTACTGGCTGCTCGGGGTCAGGCAGGGGTGGAGCCGCAAGTCGCTGGAGACCGTCTCCACCAACTCGCTCAAGCCGGTCGGCAACATCCTGCTGGTGGTCGGCGCGGGCGGCGTGTTCGGTGCGGTGCTGCAGGGCACCGGGATCGCCCAGGCGCTGGCCGACGTGTTCCAGGGCGCCGGGATGCCGGTGATCGTGCTGGCCTGGCTGCTCGCGGTGGCGCTCCGGGTGGCGCAGGGCTCGGCGACGGTGGCGATCGTGACCACCGCGGGCATCGTCGCGCCGCTGCTGTCCGGCGGCGAGTACTCCCAGCCCGCCATCGCCCTGGTGATCATGGCGATCTCGGCCGGGTCGATCTTCGCCTCGCACGTCAACGACGGCGGGTTCTGGATCGTCGCCAAGTACTTCGGGATCTCCGAGCGGGACACCCTGCGCACCTGGACGGTGCTGGAGACGGTGCTGTCCGTGGTGGGCTTCGCGGTGGCGGCTCTGGTCGGCCTGTTCGTCTGAGCCCCGGGCGGGGTCGGTGCGCGCGGGGGCGGAGCGATAGGTTCGCGCCATGCAGAACCTCCCCCGTGCGCACGGCCCGCACGGCCCGCACCGCCCGGCGGCTCCGCCCGAAGGCGGGCCGGCGACCGCCCGGCGCGGGCCGGAGGAGCCGCCCGGCCCTCCCCTGCTCGGGGTGGACGTGGGCGGGGTGGTGATCGACCGGATCGCCGACGGCACCGACACCTCGTTCTTCGGCGACGACCCGATGAGCACCCCGGCGGTCCCCGGGGTGTTCACCGCGCTCGCCGCGCTCACCGAGGCCTTCGACGGCCGGGTCCGCGTGATCTCCAAGGCCGGGCCGCGGACCGCGCAGCGCACCAGGGACTGGCTGGCGGTGCACCGGTTCGCCGAGCGCACCGGCGTCCCGCCGGAGAACCTGCACTTCGTCCGGGAGCGGCCGGACAAGGCGCCGGTCGCCGCGCGGCTGGGCGTCACGCACTTCGTCGACGACCTGCTGGACGTCCTGGTCCACCTGGACACCGTGCCGCACCGGTACCTGTTCACCGGCGGCCTGGGCAAGGAGGAGCCGCCGTCCGAGGTCCCCGGCTGGGCGGTGCGCGCCGACACCTGGCCCGAGCTGACCGGGCTGATCCTGGCCACCCTGCCGCCCCGGGGCGCGGGCACGGCGGGCGGGGCGCCGTGACCGTCCGCCGGGCGAGGAGCGGGCCGGTGGTGCGCCGGATCCGCGGCCTGGCCGTGGCGGAGCCGCTGTGCATCCCGGTGTTCGCGGCGGTGGCGCTGCTGTGGGAGATGCCGTTCAGCACCGCCAACACGGTCGGGCTGGGGCTGCTCTTCCTCGTGCTCGCCGAGGGCGGCGCGTACTGGTGGGCCAAGCGGCGGCAGCTGGTCCGGGGCCTGCCGCTCCCCCCGGGCATGCCGGTCTTCGCCGTGCTGAAGCGGGTGAACCTCGCCCTGCTGGCCGCGGGGGCGGCCGCCATCGCGGCGGCCCCGCTCCTCGGCGACACGGGCACCCGGTTCTGGCCCGGCGTCCTCCTCTGGCTCTTCGCGGTGGTGGAGCAGGTGAACTACTTCCACGTGCAGCTCTCCCACGACAACCGCGCCGACCTGGCCCGACTGCTGCGCACCCGGCGCCTGCACCGCTCGCACCTCGCCCGCGACCTGGACCGGGCCCGCCGCCGCCCCGCGCGGTGACCCGGGGCCCGGCGCCCCGGCCGGCCGTGTCCGGCCGGACCGGCGGGGGGCGGAGGGGAGGACGCGGGCGGGAAGAACCGCACGGAAGGTCGCCCGGTGTCCCTCCGTTGTGGAAGAGTCCTTCACATAAACCCGCAAATCGGAGGGTGTGAGGGGCTGATGACTGAGGGACACGAAGGCACCGCCGACCCGAGGCTGGAGGCGCAGGGCGAGCTGAGCATGGCCCGGCTCGCGCTGGACGAGGGCGACCTGCGGCACGCCGCCGACCACGTCGCCCGGGCCCTCGTCTTCGAACCGGCGCTGCCCGAGGCCCATGAGCTGCTCGCCCGGCTGGCCGTGCGCCCGGACGGCGGACCGGACCTGTTCCCGCTGGACAAGTCGGTCTTCCTCGGCACGGTGGTGGCGCGGGCGCACGTTCTGGCCGCCCTGGGCCGGTACGAGGAGGCGCTGCCGCTGCTGGTCTCGGCCCAGTGCCACCGGCCCGACGGCGCCTGGGCCGACTCCGCCTGGATGCACGACCCCGCGACCACCGGCCGGCTCCCCGCCGAGCTCGTGCACACCTCGCTGCTCCGGCTCGTCTCCGCGCTGGACGACCCGGTCCCCGAGGAGGGGCGCGCGGCCGTCGCCCCCTACCTGTCCCTGGTCCGCTCCGTGCTGGCCGCCGACCCCGAGCACGCCGCGCTGATGTGGTCGGCGTCGATGCTGCTCCGCCGCACCGGCGACACCGGGGAGGCGATCGAGCTCGCGCTCCGCTCCGAGCGGCTGGACCCGTCCTTCCACGCCGCGACCGCCGCCGGGTACGCCTACCGCGCCGAGCAGCGCTGGCAGGAGGCGGAGGACGCGTGGATCCGCGCGCTCGGCTTCGACCCGACCAACGCCGCGCTCCACACCGACATCGGCGAGCTGCTCGCCTCGGCCGGCCGCCCCCGGGACGGCCTGTCCTGGGTGGAGCGCGGGCTGGCGTTCGAACCGGACGACCCCAGCGCCTTCCCCACCTCCCGCGGCCTCCGGTTCCGCCTGGACGGTTCGCTGCACCACCTCGTCGAGCTCGCCGACCACCTGCGCGACCACCCGGACAACGCGCACGGCGACAACGTGCTGGCGCAGAGCTCCCAGTCCCGCTACTGGCTGGGGCCGATCCCGCCGCCCGCCGAGGCGGTCACCAACGTGCTGCACCGCTTCCTGGAGGACGGCGAGTACGACGACGCCGCCCCGGAGGACCTGCCGAGCGCGGCGCTGACCGTGTCCGCACCGGAGCCGCCCAGCGCGCTGCTCGCCTTCTGCCGCGCCCTGCCGGGCTCCTCGGTGCAGATCAACGAGGTGCAGGAGCCCGACGCCCGGCGGCCGGTCCCCGAGGTGTTCGACCGCGGGCCGGTGCGCCGCGTCGACCGGCGGGTGTGGGCCTACGACGGGACCGCCGCCCGGCCGGACGTCCCGCCGCCCGCGGCGGAGTCCGCCGAGGCGGTCCGCCGCGCGGCCGCCTACCCGTGGCGGCACCTCCCCGGCGCCTACGACGACGCCGTGCACCTGTCCGGGCTCCCGCTGGAGGACCTGCTCGGGGTGCTGGTGCACCCGCCGGAGCCGCCCACCGGGACGCCGGGGGTGTGGCCGGCCTGGGTGCGCCGGGTGCAGTCCTGGGCCTGCCTGGGCATCGCCCACCACCGCAGCGACGAGCCGTGGGAGGGGTCCGAGCGCCGCCGCGTCCTGGTGGACCTGGCCTACGGCCCGGAGGACTGGGTGACCGAGGCGGCGCTGCTCGCCCTGGTCGCCACCGCCTGGACCCACCCCGAGGCCCGGGAGGACGTCGCCGAGCTGGTCTCCTGGCGCTTCCTGGCCGCCGCCGAGGCCGCCCGCGAGCGCCCGGTCACCGTCCTGGGCTCGCTGGCCCGGCTGGTGCAGGCCGCCCCGGAGGCCTCTGCCGAGATCCTCCGCCTCGCCGAGGAGGTCCTCTCCGCCGACGACGAGGGCGGCGGGGAGTAGGCCCCCGGCCCGCCGCCGGGAGAAGGGGGCGGCGGACGCGGGAGCGCGCCCCGCCGCCCGCCCCGTCCCCGCGGTGCAGGGCCCGCCGGCCCCGCGCCCCGCGGTGTCCTCGGCGGGGCGGCCGGGGCGGGACCCGGCGCGGGCGCCGCTCCGCTCCGAGGTACCGCCCGGGCGGATCCGCGGCCCGGGAGCGGAGCGACCGGTGCTCATTCGATGAACCTCACGTCCGGGTGGTCCGGGGTCGGGCCGTCGAGGATCGGCCGCGGCTCGCCCTTGAGGTGCCGGTCGAAGAAGGCCGCGACGAACGCGCGCTGGGTGGCGTGCAGCCGGGCCGGGTCCTCGGCGGTGCCGATGCTGCGCGCCGCCTCCTCGTCGGTCAGCCCGAACTCCTCCTGGAACTGCGGCACCAGTGCCTGGGCGTCGGTGAAGCTGAAGTGCCGCGCCTCAGGGAAGTTCACGTCCCGCTTCCATCCGGTGGAGTTGTCCCAGAAGCGCCCCCAGTCCTCGAAGGTCAGGTGGGTGTTGGGGACGGGGCCGGCGCCCGGCTCCTCCGCCTGTCTGCTCCCGCCGACGAGGAGGAACGGCCGGTCCAGTCCTTCGTCCGCGACCGGGAAGGCCTCCTCGAAGCCGCCGCCCTCCACGCTGAAGGCGATCGATCCGTCCAGGTCGGCCCCGGCGTCCACGCGCCCGTCCTGGTGCATGGTGTGCGCGGCGGCGGAGCCGCCCATGGAGTGGCCGAACATCCCGACCTCGGAGAGGTCCAGCAGGTCGGCGACGCCCGGCGGCAGCGCGGCCCCCTCCGGGGCGGGCCGCCCGTCCCGGGCGTCCTCCAGCCGGTCCAGTACGAAGCGGGCGTCGGCCACCCGCTCGGTCATGAGCCTGGTGAGCAGTTCGGGGTCCCCGGTGTCCATGCGCGGCTCGTCCACCCTGCCGTCCGGGAAGCGGACCGGGGCCTCACCGGTGTGGTCCATGGCGACCACCACGTACCCGTGGGACGCGAGGTCCTCGGCGAGGGTGGTGCCCAGTCCCCGGGGGCTGCCCCCGCCGGGCGAGTAGAGCACCACGGGCAGCCCGCCGGCGTCCGGGTCGGCCGGCGCGCCGAGTCCGGCGGAGACCCGGCTGCCCTCCCAGTCGATCTCCTCGGTGATGCCCTGGGACTCGGCGAAGAGCTCGCCCACCCGCTGCGGCATGTAGCCGGCCGGCTCGGTGGCGGCGTCCGGGTCGGCGGGGTACCAGACGCTCGCCATGAAGGCGCGGGGGCCGTCGGCCTCCCACTGGTCCCGGCTCTCATCGACGAAGTGCAGCTCCGCCACCCCGACGGCGGACCCGCCGGTGGGTTCGGGCACCTCGAAGCGGAAGCCCGTCCCGCCCGCGGTGTCGGCCGCCGCGCCCGCCGCGGGCAGGGCCAGCAGGGCCCCGGCGGCGACGGCCCCCGCGCGGAGCGGGCCGCGCCGGGCCGCGCGCCCGCCGCTCTTCCGGTCGTTCTTCGGTGCGTTCTCACTCATGCGGCGAAGCCAACCAGGCCGCCGGCCGCCGCTCGATCGTGCCGGCACCACCTTCGGCAGGCCTGTTCCCCCTACCCGGGCCGGCCGGCGGGGTGCGGCCGCGGCCGACCTGCTCTCCCCGGGCGCCGCCCCGCCCCGGGGCCGGCGCCCCTCGGGCGGCCTGCGGTAAGAGGCGGTGGACGGCAGGGGGGCGGACCGCCTCAGGGCGGCGGGCCCCCGTTCGCCGCCCGCTCCCCGGCGCTCCACAGGGCCGAGGAGGCGCACACCATCGCGCAGCCGAGCAGTGCGGTGAGCATGCCGGTGGTCGGCACGGTCGCGCTGTTGTCCCAGCCGGCCCAGAGGAGCAGTGCGGAGATCGTGCCCAGCCCGCCGGCGATGGTGGCCGCCACCCGGGTCGCCTCGGCCGAGTGGACCAGGACGGCCGCCGCGGCGAGCATGGCCGTGAGGATCGGGACCAGGGCGACCAGGGTGATCTCCATGCCCTGGTGCCCTTCCGGCCGGAGCACCGCCCAGCCGAGCAGTTCGGCCCCAGTGGTCGCGCTGCGGGTGGGGGCGGAGAAGATCTCGTAGCCGCCGTCGCCGCCGATCGGCACGTCGGCCCGGAGCCAGGGCAGCGACCAGGAGACGGCCAGCGCGGTGAATCCGGAGGCCAGCCCTGCGGTGGCGAGCCGCAGCAGCGGCGCGGCCCGCCGCGACCGGAAGGCCGCGTCCTCCAACCGCGCGATCCGCGCCATCGCCTCGTCCAGCCGGCCCGCCTCGCCGCTCCCCCCGCCCCCTGCGGCGGGCCGCGCCGGCGGAGGCCCCGGCGGGCGGTGCGGCCCGTCCGCCGGCCCGGTGGGCCCGGTGGGCTTGAAACGTTCGTCTCCCGATTCCATGCCCGGCATTATCGCGGGGGCCGCGGCCGGGCGGCAGGGGCCGGGGGCCGCTCCACCCCTCGGCGCCCCGCTGGGACGCCGGGGCGGGCGGGGGCGGGCGGCCGCCTTCCGCGAGGGGGCGGCGCACCGCCGGGAGGGGCTGCTCGGGCAGGGGCGGTCCGGGAGGCCCGGAGCGCCCGTCTTCTCGGTTCATGCCGGCATTCTCACAGCGGCGGGGCCGGGCCGCCGGACGAAAACCGGGGCTGTGGACGACGGCCTGTGGACGAGAGCCCCGTCCCGGGGCCGCGCGGCGGGACGGAGTCCGGTGGAGCAGGCCGCGGCGGCCGGGCCCGGGAAAACCGCTCGCTCCGGGCCGGGCCGCTCGGCTACGCTCCCGACCGTGCCCGAGTCGAATGATCTGCGCCGCCTCTAGCGGCGGCGCTCACCCCAGGTTCCTGCTCCGCCGCACCGTGTCCGACGCCGGTGCGCCTCCTCGGGCCGCCCGGCTCCGCGCCCGATCCTCGGAGCATTCCCGTGAACCTCATCCGTCCCGACCGTGCCGACCGGCCCTCCGTGCCGCCCGCCGGCCGCGAGCGGTTCGTGCTCGCCGCCGTGCTGCTGTCGACGCTGACCTTCCCCCTCTCCATCACCGGGGCCTCGCTCGCCCTGCCCGACGTCCAGTCCGACCTCGGCACCGGCCTGTCCGCCGCGCAGTGGGCGGTCAACGGCTACAACGCCTGCTTCGCGGGCTTCCTGGCGGTGGCCGGGTCGCTGGCCGACGTCCTGGGGCGCCGCCGCGTCTTCACCTGCGGCGTGGCCCTGTTCGCCGCCGCCGGGGCGCTGTGCGGCCTGGCCGGCGACGTCCTGCTGCTGAACCTGCTGCGCGCCCTGGCCGGGGCGGGCGCCGCCGCGGCGGTGGCCGGCGGCACGTCCCTCCTCTCCCAGACGTTCACCGGGGCCGCCCGGGCGCGCGCGTTCGGGCTGCTCGGCACGGTGCTGGGGATCGGGACGGCGTTCGGGTCGACGGCGGCCGGCGCGCTGGTGGACCTGGCCGGCTGGCGCGCGGTGTTCGTCGCGCCCGCACTGGTCGCCGGGGCCGCGCTGGCGCTCTGCCCGCTGCTGCCCCGCTCCCCGGGTGCGCCCGGGCGCAGGGTGGACGCCGCCGGAGCGGTCTCCTTCTCCGCCGCGCTGCTCCTGCTGATCACCCTGCTGGTGGAGGGCCCGGAGCGGGGGTTCGGCCACCCGCTCACCCTCGGCTGCGCGGTCGGCGCCGCGGTGCTGGGCTGCGTGTTCGTCCTCGCGGAGCGGCGCGCCGCCGACCCCATGCTGGCCCTGGGCCTGCTGGCCGACCGGCGGTTCCTGGCCTACGCCGCGGCGGCGGGCGCGCTCATGGCGGTGCTCGTCCCGCTCCTGGTCTACCTGCCGTCCTACCTGATCAGCGTGGTCGGGCTGGACGCCGGGCAGGCCGGGCTGCAGCTGCTCATGCTGACCGCGCCCAGTGTGCTGCTGCCCTCCGCCGGCGCCCGGCTGGCCCGCGCCGTGCCGCCGGTCGCCCTGGTCGCGGCGGCGGTGCTGCTGTGCGGGGCGGGGGCGCTGCTGCTCACCGGCACCGGCCCGGGCAGCGGCCCGCTCGCGCTGCTCCCCGGGCTGGTGCTCGTCGGGTCCGGGGCCGGGCTGACCAACGGCATCCTGGACGGGCTCGCCGTGGGCAGCGTCCCGGCCGGGCAGGCCGGCGCCGCCGCCGGGGTGTTCAACACCGTCCGGATCACCGCGGAGACCGTCGCGATCGCCGCCGTGGGCGCCCTGCTGGCGGCGCTGACCTCGGGGTCGCTGCAGGGCGCGGCCTACACGTCGGCGCTGCACACCGCCTGCCTGGCGCTGGCCGGGTTCGCGGTGCTCTCCGCCGCGGCCGTGCTCGCACTGCACGGCCGGATCCGGACCCCGCACTGACCGGGCGGCCGCCCGTGTGATCGCATGGGCGGCATGACCCGACCGACCGGACCGGACGCGCCGCGGCTCCCGGCGCTCTCCCTGGCGGTGCTCTATACCGACCGCTTGGAGGAGTGCCGGGAGTTCTACCGCGCCCTGGGCCTGGACCTCCGCCGCGAGCGGCACGGCCGGGGCCCGGAGCACTTCGCCGCGGTGCTCGGCGGCGGGGCGGTCTTCGAGCTGTACCCGGCGTCCGGGGAGCGGCGGACCGGCGCGGTGCGCCTGGCGTTCGCGGTGGACGGCGCCGCCGCCCGGCCGCCGCTGGAGCCGGGGCGGCACCTGCTGACCGACCCCGACGGCCGCACCGTGGAGGTGCACGCCGGCTGAGCCCGCCGACCCGGTGCAGGTCAACGGCTTTCGGACCGCTGGGAAGCGGGTAGAGGACGGTGTGGATTCGCGGGCGGGCGCGGCCGGCGCGACCGGCCGGCGCCCGCCCCGGTACGGACGGCGATTCGGGGGGATCTGCCATGGGGTGTGTTCGGGCCGGCGACGTCGCGGTGCTCGCGGTGCGCGTCGGGGTGGGGGCGACGATCTTCGCCCACGGCGCGCAGAAGCTGTTCGGCTGGTTCGGCGGCGGGGGGCTGAAGGGCACCGCGAAGGGCTTCGAGGGCATGGGCTACCGCCCCGGGGAGACCACCGCGCTCGCCGCGGGCCTGAGCGAGGCCGCCGGCGGCGCCTCGCTCGCCCTGGGTCTGGCCACCCCGGCCGGCGCGGCCGCGGTCGCGGGCGCGATGGGCGTCGCCGCGGAGATGCACTCCGCCAACGGCTTCTTCAACACCGAGGGCGGCCTGGAGTACCCGGCGCTGATCGGGCTGACCGCGGCGTCCGTCGCGGTCTCCGGCCCCGGCCGGATCTCCCTGGACGAGGTCACCGGGCACGCCTTCGACCGGCCGTGGATGCGGGCGGCCGCGCTGGCCTCGGTGGTGCCCGCGATCTCCTTCGTGGTCGCCCGCCGGCGCCGCGCCCTGGCCGAGGAGGCCGCGGCCGAGAACGCGTAGCGCCCGCCCGAGGCGCCGGGACCGGCGCGGGGTCAGGACCAGAGGGCGAGGACCCGGTCGATGTCGGCGGCGATGCGGGCGCGGGCCTCGTCCCGGGGCACCCCGGACATGAGCAGGTCGTCGTAGGGGGTGTCCTCGTGCCGGACCGACGCCACGACGGCGCGGCGGACCGCCCCGGGGTCGAGGTCCCGGCCGGCGGCGGACCGGCCGACCCGGCCACTGCCGCGCAGCGCGGTGTGCGCGGCGATGCGCTCGGCCCGCTCCTCCGGGCAGCCGGGGAACGCCGCCCGGATCTCCTCCGCGAACCGCCCCTGGAAGACGGCGTCCTGCGCGGTGCGGCGGACCGCGTCCCGCTCCCGGCGGCGGGCCCGGGCGTCCTCGTCGGCCAGGCACTGCGCCTCGGCCTCCTCCAGCGCGCCCTCCTCCACCAGCAGCCCGGTCCTGCGGAACTTGCGGCGGGAGGCGACCCAGCGCTGCACCACCGCGGAGAGCCGGCTCGCCTTCTTCGCCCGGCGGGTCAGCGCGGCGTCGCCCGCCGGGAGGAACACCAGGTGGCCGAGGTCCGCGCAGTCCAGGCAGTACACCGCGGAGCCCTCCTCCAGGTGCGGGCCGGTGCCGCTCTCCCCGCACTCGGCGCACTCCCGGGCGGCCTGCACCTCGGTGACCACCAGGTCGGGCGCCTTGGCCCGGCGGTCCTCCTCGCGCCGCCGCTGCGCCGCGGTGGCCTGCGGCGACACCCAGTGCGTGCGGTGCGCCAGCTCGGCGCCGGCCGACCCTTCGGCGGTGAACCGCAGCGGCCTGCGGTCCCGGGTCGCCGCGGCGTACTCGACCGGTTCGGCGGCCAGTCCGCCCCGCTCCGCCCAGGCGCGGAGCGCCTCCAGCGCCGCGGCCCGCTTCTCCGGCGGCGCCTGGACCAGCCGGTCCAGCGCGTCCACCCTGCCCTGCCGCCAGTCCTGCACCGCCTTGTCGGTGACCCAGCCCAGCCCGGTCAGCACGTCCAGTGCGCTGACCGCGCCGCGCCGCCGCACCGCGTCCTCCGCGGCCTCCCGGACCCGCCGCTCCAGCCTCGTCTCCGTCCCGGCCCCTGCCACGTTCCCGTCCCCTGCTCTTCTTCCGTTCCGCTCCGGCTCGAGCAGGATAGGGGTCAGGAGAAGTGGTCCCGGCAGAGCTTGGCGACGGTGGCCAGCACGCTGGCCACCAGCAGGGTCTTCACCAGCCGGTCGCCCCGGCTGAGGGCGATCCGCGCGCCGATCGCCGAGCCGGCCAGGTTGGCGGTGCTGAGCAGCGCGATCAGCGGCCAGGGCAGCGCGGTGAGCGCGGCGAACACCGCGGCCCCGCCGATGTTCATCAGGCACTGGATGACCTTGGCGGTGGCCAGCGCGTCGACCAGCCGGCCGCCGAGGATCCGGCGGAAGGCCAGCAGCAGGAAGCTGCCGGTCGCCGGGCCGATGAGGCCGTCGTAGACGCCGATCGCCGCCGACGACCCGGCCAGCCTGCCCCGGGCCCCCGGCGCGCCCGCGCCGACCGCCGGGGCCTCCTGCCCTTCCGGGGCGGCTCCCCCGCCCCGGGCCTCCTTCACCCAGCCGCGGACGGTGAACCCGAGCACCGCGAGCAGCGCCGCGATGACCAGCGGCCGGAACACCTCCATGGAGATGCCGGTGGCGATCCAGGCCCCCAGCATGGCGCAGCCCACCGCGGCGCCCCCGGACCAGGCCAGCAGCCGCAGGTCGACCCGGCTGCCCGGGTTGCGCCGCCAGTAGACCGCCGCCGAGGCGACGTTCCCCACCGCCGAGACCGACTTGTTGACGCCCAGCGGCACCGCCGTGCCTCCCGGCATCACCGAGAGCAGCACCGGGAGCTGGAGCAGCCCGCCGCCGCCCACGATCGCGTCGATGAGCCCCGCGGCGAACCCCACCGCGACCAGCAGCAGAAGCATCCCGGGCCCGGCGTCCACACCGAGCACCTCGGCGATCACCGGCCCGCCCGCTCGGCCGGGAGCGCCGCCCGCCCCGGCGCTCGAACAGTGGCCGGACGTCTCAGGGTTCGCATCCTCGAAAAGGTATACCGCCCGCTTCCGCCGCCTCCCGGCGCCCCGGGCCCCGGTGGAAGGAGCGGGGCGTTCCGCGCGGAGGCCGCGCCGGAGCAGGCCGCTCTCCGGGGGAGGGGGCTCTGCGGGGACCCCCGACGGCGGAACTCCGCGATCGCCTCATGCGCCTTTCCGGGCGGGAGGGGGCCCGGCCGGCTCCGCTCCGCCGGGCCGCGTGCCGCCGCTCCCCCCGATGCCCGCCTCCGACCGGGAGCGGGAGCGGAAGGCCTCCGGGGACGCGGGCGGCTCCGCTACCGCAGCTCTTCCCGGTCGCGCAGGGACGCCGTGTCGGCGGCGGTGCGGCCGGCGTTCCAGCCGTCGGCGTCGGTGGGGACGCGGAGCCGGGTGGTGGTGAGGCCGGCGAACATGGCCTCGACCGCGGCGTCGACCTGCTCCTTGCGGGCGGCGAAGACGGGGACCAGGTCCCGGCCGGTGTGGGCCTGCTCGGCCTCGGCGGCCGCCCGGTCGAGGCGGTCGGCGATGCGGTCGGTGAAGGCGATGAGGAACGAGGCCCGGTAGTTCCGGTCCGCGGCGCGGCCGGAGCGGTCGCGGGCCGAGCCGGAGACCCGCATCGCGGTGTCGGCCTGCACCAGCAGCGAGGTGAAGAGCAGCTCGACGCCGGCGACGTCGTCCGGGTGGCCGACGACCGTGCACAGGCCGAGGTCGTCGTGCCAGACGGCGCGGCAGTGGTTGGCCTCGGCGACCACGTGCAGCAGGGAGGCCTTGTGCTGCTCGTAGGGGGCGTCGACCGGGATGCGGCGGCCGCCCGCGGCCGGGGACGACCCGCCCGCGGGCTCGGCGGCGAGCAGGGCCGCGTCGATGCTGTGCCGGGCGATCAGCTCCTGGGCGCGGGCGGAGAGCGCCTCCGCCTCGTCCGGGAACTCGGTGGACTCGGCCTTCGCCAGCAGCGCCCGGATCTTGGCCAGCCTGGCCGCGTCGCGCGGCGCCGCGCCCTGCGGCGGGGCCGCCGCAGACGCCGGGGCCGGCGCGGCGGGCTCGCCCGGCCGGGGCAGCAGCGGTTCCAGCGGCGGCACCGCCTCCAGCAGCGCGGCCAGCCGGAGCGCGGTCTCCACCGCCTCCAACCGGAGCAGGCCGTGCCGGGCGGTGAGCCCGGCCAGGTATTCGGCGTCCCCGGGCCACCACTCCCCTTCGCCGAGCGCGCCGAGCTGCTCCGCCCAGCGCGGGTCGAGCGAGGCCGCGGGGTGCGCGCGGTGCTCGGCGACCACCATGTCCGCGCAGATCGCGGCGGCGGTGCCGCCGAGTCCGCGGGAGGCCTGGCGGACCGCCTCCGCAGGCTGCCAGCCGAGCCGCCAGGCCCGGGCGAGCCGGGAGGTGAGGCAGGAGACCAGGGCCCGGCTCGCCGCCGCGGCCCGTTCCGGGCGCTCGGTGTCGGCGAGCACGGCGAGCGAGGCGTCGAACGCGCCCCGGTCGTCGGCGTGCACGGCGCACAGCGCGGCCGCGACGAGCTCCTCGGCGCGCCCGGCGCCGCCCGCCCCGCCCTCCGCCGACTCCGGACCGGCCCCACCGGCCCCGTTCCCGGGTGCGGCGGGGCGCTCCTTCTTGCGCCGGGCCCGGCCATAGGGGTGCGCACCGGTCCCGCGCCGCTTCCCGCCGCTCTTGGCCTTACCGCCCCGTGCCACGCCCGCCCCTGTCGTCCGATGTGCCGCCCCGCCGTCCAGTGTGCCAGCGGCGGAATGCTCCCCCGTCCGCCCCGTCACCGCCCCGACGACGGTCTCCGAGTGGCGGAAGGCGGGCCCGCCCCCGGGTACCGCCCCTCGGCCCTGCCCCGATCGGGGACCGTGGTCCGCTCGCGCGCCTGTGCTCGGAGTGCGCCGCGCCAGGCGAGTGGCCTGCCCGGATCGGCGGGGACGGGCGGGCCGTGTGCGGCTGGGCGGCGGGTGGCCGCTTTCGGTCGGGGGGTCGGGCCGTCGGGCCCTGGCCTTTTCCGGCGGGGTCGGCGAGGATCGCGGCCATGTCCGCCTCCGCTGCCGGCATCGCCGCCGTGCTCTGCGATCTCGACGGGGTGATCCGGCACTGGGACCGCCGGGTCACCGAGGACCTGCACCGCCGGCACGGGCTGCCGGCCGGGACCCTGGAGGCCGCCGCGTTCGCGCCGGAGCGGCTGCTGCCCGCCGTCACCGGGGCGGTCCGCGACGCGGAGTGGCGGGCCGCCGTCCGCGAGGCACTGGTGCCGGCCTGCGGTTCCGAGGAGCGCGCCCGTGTGCTGGTGGAGGACTGGTCGCGGCATCCGGGCCGGGCCGACGAGGAGGCGCTGGCGCTGATCGCCGAGGTGCGCACCCGGGTGCCGGTGGTGCTGGTCACCAACGCCACCGACCGGTTGGAGCCCGACCTGTCCCGGCTCGGGATCGCCGGCGCGTTCGACGCGATCGCCAACTCCGCCCGGCTGGGCTTCGCCAAGCCCGACGCCCGGGTGTACGCGGTGGCGGCCACCATGGCCGGGGCGCCCGCCGGGCGCTGCCTCTTCATCGACGACTCCCCGGACAACGTCGCGGCCGCCGGGGCTGTGGGCATGCGCGCCGTGCTCGCCCGAGGCGCTGCGGGGCTGCGCACGGCGCTCGCGCCGCTCCTGGGCTGAGCGGGCGAGCCCGACCCGGATCGGTCTCCGGCGGCCGCCTCGGCGGGACGGCCTTCCGCACCGCCCCACCACCGGGCTCCCGGAGCGCGGCGCCGACCCGCTCCCGCCCTCGCCGCCCGCATGAACCCTCGCTCCGCGAGACGCCGCGCCCGGGTGGCCGCCTTCGCCCCACCCCTACCTGTGCCGTCGCCGCCCGCATGAACCCCGACCCCGTGAGACGCCGTACCCGGCCGGGGCGCCCGGCCGCCTTCCCCCCCTCCTTCGCCGCTCGCCTGCCCCGCCTGCGGGGCGGCACCGCACGAAAGGATCCGCAGGACAGGGCCGAGGCCGCAGAAAAGCGAAAGCCGGAGGCGGGGGGACCGCCAGGACCCTGTCCCCGGTGGGGTCCCGGCGGTTCCGCCGCCTCCGGGCGGGGGACCCGCCCGCCCCCGCGCGGAGGGGGCGGGCGGCTTCTCGCCCCGTCAGGGGATCAGCAGGACCTTGCCGAGCGCGGCGCGGGACTCCAGGGCCGCGTGCGCGTCCGCCGCCCGCTCCAGCGGGAAGGTGAGGCCGATGTGCGGGCGGAGGGCGCCCGAGGCCGCCAGTTCCAGTGCCCGGTCGCTGAGCCGGCGGGAGGATTCGCCGTCCCCCTTCTCCATGTCGAGCAGGGTGGTGACGGCGACCCCGCGGCGCTCCGCCTCGTCCGCGTCGACCTCGGCGAACTCGCCGCTGGAGGCGCCGTAGGTGACGAACCGGCCGCCGTCGGAGACCAGGGCGAAGGCGGAGGTGCCCAGCTCGCCGCCGGCGCCGTCGACGACCCTGTCCACGCCCTTGCCGCCGGTGATCTCGAGGACCCGGTCCCGCCAGCCGGCCTCGGAGTAGTCGACGGCGTGCTCGGCGCCGAGCTCGCGCGCCAGGGCCAGCTTCTTCTCGCCGCGGGCCGCGGCGATGACGTGCGCACCGGCCCGCCGGGCCAGCTGCACCACCAGGCTGCCGGCGCCCCCGGTCGCCGCCATGACCAGCACCCGCTGCCCCGGTTCGAACCGGGCGGCCTCCTCCAGCAGCAGCGCGGTGGGGCCGTCGTGCAGCAGCGCGAGCGCCTCCCGGCCGTCCACCCCCTCCGGGACGGGGATCAGGTCCTCGGCGGGCACCGCGGCCTTCTCCTCGTAACCGCCGGTGGGGGCCTCCGCGCGGCCGCTCTTCGGGTCGCGCTCGCCGGTGTCGACGACGACCTCGGTCCCGATCAGCGCCGGGTCGACGCCCTCGCCGACCGACGCGACCCGCCCGGTGACGCCGGAGCCCGGGACGTAGGGCGGGGTGACGCCGAAGAACTCCTTGCCCCAGCCCTTGCGGATCTGCACATCGAGGTACATGACGTTGGCCGCCGCCACGTCCACCACCGCCTGGCCCGGGCCGGCGACCGGGTCGGGCAGCTCCACCGGCTTCAGGACCTCCGGCGCCCCGTACTCGTCCACCTGTACCGCACGCATGTCCGCCTCGTTCCGCTCTCGACGTCGCGGCCGCTTTCCCGGCCGCACACAGCAGTCTCGTACCTCAAGTTCACTTGAGGTCAAGGGAGCGGAGGGGCGGACTCGCCCCACAGAGGCGTGAGTGCGGTCACAGCCCCGGAAAGGCCGCGGCCCCCTCCCCCGCTCTGCGGGGGAGGGGGCCGGCCCGGGTCAGCGCTCCTCGGCGGCTCCGCTGCGGCGCATGTCGCGGACGCGGGCGACGATGAACCACACGACCGCGACGAGCACCGCGACCACGACGGCCTTGGACACGTAGCCCATGTACTCCTCGACCAGGTGCCAGCTCTCGCCCAGCAGGTAGCCGGCCATCACGAAGATGGTGTTCCAGATGAGGCTGCCCAGCGTGGTCAGGCCGAGGAAGACCGGGACCGACATCCGCTCGATGCCCGCCGGGATCGAGATGAAGCTGCGGAAGATCGGGATCATCCGGCCGAAGAACACGGCCTTGGTGCCGTGCTTGGCGAACCACTCCTCGGTCTTGTCGATGTCGGAGATCTTCACCAGCGGGACCTTGGCGGCGAGCGCGCGGAACCGCTCCCTGCCGAGCGCCGCACCGATGCCGTACAGCGCCAGCGCGCCCACCACCGAACCGATCGTGGTCCACACGATCGCCTCGACCAGGTTCAGGTCGCCCTGGGAGGCGGTGAACCCCGCCAGCGGCAGGATCACCTCGCTGGGGATCGGCGGGAAGAGGTTCTCCAGCGCGATGGCCAGCCCCGCGCCTGGGCCGCCCAGGGTCTCCATGAGGCCCACGACCCAGTCCACGACTCCGTCCAGGAGGCCGCCGCCGGACGCGGCGAAGGGGACAGCGGTGCTGTTCACGTCGGTTTCCAATCGTCAGTAGGGGTTTACCCGGACCCGAACGGGCGTCCGCCCGCCGACCGGGCGGACGCCGTGAACGCTACAGAAGGGCGCGCCGTTATCCGATAAAGATGCCCGCACTGACCGCGACGTTCTTCCGCACCTGGAAAATGCGGAACTCCGCAGTACCGGAGCGACCCGGCGCTGGCTACGCTCAGGCGGTCGGACGGGGTCGTCGGAAGGATGCACATGGCCTACGCGCAAGAGGGGCCGGTCCGCGCGGCGGCCGGGGCCGCGGACGCCGCCGGGGTGCTGCGCACCTGGTGCCGGGCCGCGGCCGGAGCCGCCGCGGGCGCGGTGACCGCGCTGGCGGCCTGCGTCCTCCTGGCCGTGTTGCCGCTGCTGGCGCTGCCGGCACTGCCCGCCGCCCTCGCCACCCCCTGGCCCGCGGCCCGGCGGCTCCCGGCCCGCGTCCTCGGCGCCCTGGTCCGGCCCGCGGTCGCAGTGGAGCGGCGCCGGCTGGCCGCCCTGTTCGGCATCGAGACCGCCGGGCGCCCCGGTACCGCCCGCTCCCTCCTCTACCTGGCGCTCCGGGCGCCCGTCGGGCTCTTCGGCGGGATGGTCCTGGCGCTGTTCCCGATGGGCGCCTACACCGTGGTGTCGCCGCTGGGGGTGCTGGACGGCAACACCCCCGCGGTGGTCCCGTTCGGGCTGGCGCTGATGTACGTCAGCATGCAGGGCACCGTCGGACTGGTCGGCACCGAGCGCTGGCTGGCCCGGCGGCTGCTCGGCCCCACCCGCCAGGACCTGCTGGAGCAGCGGGTCGGCGAGCTGGCGGAGAGCCGGTCCCGGATCCTCGCCGCGGTGGACGAGGAGCGCCGCCGGATCGAGCGCGACCTGCACGACGGGGTGCAGCAGCGGCTGGTCGTGCTCGGCATGGCGCTGGGCCGGGCCCGCCGCGACCCCGGCTCGGAGAAGGGGCGGGAGCTGCTGCTCCAGGCCCACGAGGAGTCCCGCCGCGCCCTGACCGACCTGCGCGAGGTGGCCTGGCGGGTGTACCCCACCGCGCTGTCGGAGTCCGGGCTGCACGCCGCGCTGAGCGGGCTGGCCGCCCGCTCCGCGCTCCCGGTCGACCTGGACTACCGGCTGGACCGGGCGCCGGAGCCGAGCACCGCCACCGCCGCCTACTTCATCGTCGCCGAGGCGGTGACCAACGCGGTGAAGCACTCCGGGGCCGACCGGGTCTCGGTGCTGGTCGGCGAGGCCGGACCCGGGTCCGGCGGCGGATCCGGCGGCGGGCCCGGAAGCGGGCCCGGCGACCGTCCGGCGCTGCTGGTCCGGGTCTCCGACGACGGGGCCGGCGGCGCGGACCCGGCCGGCACCGGCCTGGCCGGACTGGCCGACCGGGCCGCCGCAGTGGACGGCCGGCTCACCGTGCACAGCCCGGCGGGCGGTCCGACGGTGATCCTCGCGGAGCTGCCGTGCGGGTGATCATCGCCGAGGACTCGGCCCTGCTCCGCGAAGGGCTCGTCCGGCTGCTGGAGGACGAGGGGCACACGGTGGCCGCCGCCGTCGGCGACGCCGCCGCGCTGCTCGACGCCGTCGCCGCCGACCCGCCCGACACGGTGGTCGCCGACGTCCGGATGCCGCCCACCCACACCGACGAGGGACTGCGCGCCGCGGTGCGGATCCGCCGCGAGCACCCCGGGGTCGGGGTGCTGGTGCTCTCCCAGTACGTCGAGCGCCGCTACGCCGTCGAGCTGTTCACCGAGAACACCGAGGGGGTCGGCTACCTGCTCAAGGACCGGGTGGTGGAGGTGGAGGAGTTCCTCTCCGCGCTGGAGCGGGTGGGCGCGGGCGGCGCCGCCTTCGACCCCGAGGTGGTCCGGCACCTGCTGGCCGGCGGCCCCCGGCCCGACCCGCTGCAGCGGCTGACCGGGCGCGAGCGCGAAGTGCTCGACCTGATGGCGCAGGGGCACACCAACGCCTCGATCGCCGAGCGCCTCTTCGTGTCGCAGAGCGCGGTGGAGAAGCACGCCAACGCCGTCTTCGCCAAACTCGACCTGGGCTCGGCACCCGGGTACAGCCGCCGGGTCCTGGCGGTACTCCGCTACATCGGCGCCTGACCCCGGCCGGGACGGCCTCCGGCGACCGGGCCGCCCGGCCCCGCGCCCGCCGGGGCTGGGGCGGAGCCCCGGGCAGACGGGCCGGCACGGGCCGGCCCTCCGCCGGAACGCCCGCCCTGCAGGCGGGCCGGGGCGCCGCGCGGGTGCCCGGCGGCCGGTCAGCGGGCCGCGGCGAGCATGCCGATCAGGCGGTCCGGGGTGATCCCCTCGGGGCGGCCGCTGACCTGGCCGTCGCCGACCTCCACCACCCGCCAGGCGCCGTCGGCGCGGCGGGCCAGGTCGGTGGTGACGAAGGGGTGCCCCAGCGCGGCGACGGCCGGGCGGAGCGGGTCCAGGTCCGGGGCGGGGACCGCGCCGGGGGTGTCCGGGTGCGGCCCGACCAGCGCCGGCTCGCCGCCGATCCACCACACCCGGGCCTCACCCGCGCCGTCGAACCGCTCGAACTCGCGGACCACCACCCCGCCCGCCAGGTCCTCCTGCTGCAGGCGGACCAGCTCGGCGACGGTCCGGTGCAGCGCGCCGGTGTCGGACAGGTCCGGGACGAAGCAGGCCTGGTCCCACTCGTGCTTGCGGGACTTGACGTAGTCCTTGACGATCCCGGGGCCGGAGCGCAGCGGCCGGACCAGCTCGGCGAGCTCGCCGGGGTCCGGGGCGCAGCCCGGGTCGGCCTCGCACCACACGCTGCGCGGGGTCACCTCCTCGAACAGCGCGTACCAGCCGGGCAGTTCGTGGGCGCGCCGGTAGTCCTCCGCGGAGACGACGGGGCGGCAGCCGCGCTCGTCCAGCGCCCGGGCGAACTCCGCGTAGCGGCCGGACGGCACCATCCAGCCCCGGTAGCGGACCGGCCCCAGCCCTCTCGGCAGGCCCCGCACCGCCTCCCGCAGGTCGCCCCGGACCAGGGCGTCGTGGTCGATGAGGAACGCCTCGGCGCCGGCGTGCAGCGCGGCCGCGTGCTCGTCGGCGAAGAAGCCGTCCACCCGCCGGGGGCGCAGCGGGTCTCCGGGGAACAGGAACGGGATCGGGTCGGCCATGGCGCGATGCTAACCCCGCGCGGCGCTCCCCGCCCGGCCGTTTTCAGATCCCCGGCCCGCGCGGCCGCCGGTCAGCCGTCGGCCGCGCGGGCGATGCGCTCGGCCAGGCCCCGGGAGACCTCGATGAGCTCCGGCGGCCCCTCGACGGTGTAGGGCACGCCCACCATGGCCAGCGTGATCGCCAGCCACTCCCAGGAGTCGGGGGCGCTGACGTAGCGGCAGCTCTCCGCGTCGACCGCGGTCAGCTCGCCGGCCTCGGCGACCAGCCGCTCGGAGACGACCTGCAGCGGCGCCCGGAACAGCACCGTCGCCCGGTGCCGGGTGATCGGCAGGCGGGCGCTGTCCTGGACGAAGCTCACCGCGCCCCCCGGGGGCGGCGGGCGCGGGGCGAAGGTGGTGCCCAGGACCTCCAGGCCGCTGATCCGGTCCGCCCGGAAGGTCCGCCAGTCGTTCCGGTCCCGGTCCCAGCCCAGCAGGTACCAGCGGTGCGCGAAGAGCACCTGGGCGCAGGGCTCGACCCGCCGGTCGGTCTCGGCGCCGCCCCGGTCGGTGTAGTGGAACCGCACGTGGTTCCGGCCGGAGACGGCGCCGCCGAGCAGGCGCAGAACGCCCAGGTCGGCCTGGCGGTGCGGGCGGGACCCGGTCTCCATCGACGCCGACACCGCGCGCACCCGGTGGCGCAGCCGGTCCGGCAGCACCCGCTCCAGCTTGCCCAGGGCGCTGTCGGCGACCCCGGTGTCGGAGCCGGCCCAGGTGAGCGCGGCGAACCTCAGGCCGACCACCGCGGCGACCGCCTCGTCGTCGGTGAACAGCAGCGGCGGCATGGCGCGGCCCGCGGCCAGCCGGTAGCCGCCGCCCGGTCCGCGCGCCGACTCCACCGGGTAGCCCAGTTCGCGCAGGCGGTCCAGGTCGCGGCGGAGGGTGCGCGGCGAGGCGCCGACCCTGCGGGCCAGCTCCGCCCCGTCCCAGACGCGGCCGTCCTGGAGCAGTGAGAGGAGTTCCAGAATCCGGGTGCTCGGTCCGTTCATGGTCCTCCGATGATGCACCGGATTGTGGCCGGAAGGTGGCAACTACTCCGCCTAACTTCGGGCGCATGCCCAATGACGCGATCCGCATCACCGGTGCCCGCCAGCACAACCTGAAGGGCTTCGACCTGACCGTGCCCCGGCGGGCGATCACCGCCTTCACCGGGGTCTCCGGGTCCGGGAAGACCTCCCTGGTCTTCGACACCATCGCGGCCGAGGCGCGGCGGCAGCTCAACGAGACCTTCACCGCGTTCGTGCGGAACCGGCTTCCCAGCGCAGGGCGGCCCGACGTCGACCTGATCGAGAACCTGTCCCCGGTGGTCGTCATCGACCAGCGCCGGCTCGGCGGGAACGCGCGCTCCACCGTCGGCACCATCACCGACATCTACACGCTGCTGCGGCTGCTGTTCTCCCGGGCGGGCACCCCGCCGATCAGCGAGTCGAACCGGTTCTCGTTCAACGACCCGGCGGGCATGTGCCCGCGGTGCAGCGGCATCGGCCGGGTCGTGCTCCCCGATACCTCCGCCTTCCTGGACCCGGACCGGTCGCTGGAGGAGGGCGCGATCCTGCTGCCCGGGTTCGGCAGCGGGCAGTACTGGTACCGGCAGTACGCCGACATCGGGCTGTTCGACCCGGCCGCACCGCTGCGCGAGTGGACCGAGGAGCAGCGCGAGGCCCTGCTGTACGGCGGGGAGGCCGCGGCCCGGCTCGGCTCCAGGCCCCCGAAGGACTACGAGGGGCTGGTGGAGCGGTTCACCCGCATCTACATCCACGCCGAGGGCGATGACTCCGGGTACAAGCAGGCCGTCACCGAGCGGTTCACCACCTCCCGGACCTGCCCGGACTGCGGCGGCCACCGGCTGAACGAGGCGGCGCGCTCGGTGCGCCTGCACGGGCGCACGATCATGGACTGCACCGCGATGGAGGTGTCCGACCTGGCCCGGGAGGTGCGCCGGGTCGACGCCCCGGGCGCCGAACCGGTGGTGGAGTCGCTGGCCGAGCGGTTGGAGGCGCTGGTCGGAATCGGCCTGGGCTACCTCTCCCTGGACCGGCCCACCACCACCCTGTCCGGGGGCGAGTCGCAGCGGATCAAGACCGTTCGGCACCTCGGCAGCAGCCTCACCGAGATGCTGTACGTCTTCGACGAGCCGTCCATCGGGCTGCACCCGCACGACACCGAGCGGCTGACCGCGCTGCTGCGGCGGCTGCGCGACAAGGGCAACACCATCCTGGTGGTCGAGCACGACCCGGACGTGGTGGCGGTCGCCGACCACGTGGTCGACCTGGGCCCGGCGGCCGGGGCGGACGGCGGCGAGGTGGTCTACCAGGGCGACTACGCCGGGCTGCTCCGGTCGGACACGGTGACCGGGCGGGCGCTGCGCGGCCGGCTCGCGCCCCGCGCCGAGCCGCGCACCCCCTCCGGCGCGCTCACCGTGGCCGGCGCCGACCGGCACAACCTGCGCGACGTCCGGGTGGAGGTGCCCGCGGGGGTGCTGACCGCCGTCACCGGGGTCGCCGGGTCCGGGAAGAGCAGCCTGGTCGGGGTCCTGCTGGAGCAGCACCCGGGCGGGGTCGCGGTCGACCAGAGGGCGGTGGCGGGCAACCGGCGCTCCACCATCGCCACCTACACCGGGATCGCCGACCCGATCCGGCGGCTGTTCGCCCGCGCCAACGGGGTGCAGGCCGCCCTGTTCAGCCCGAACTCGGCCGGCGCCTGCCCGGACTGCCGGGGGCTGGGCGCGGTCTACACCGACCTGGCGTTCATGGACGGAGTGACATCGGTGTGCGGCGCCTGCCGCGGCCGGCGGTTCACCGACGAGGTGCTCAAGCACACCTGGAACGGGTACTCCATCGCCGACGTGCTGGACATGACCGCGGCCGGGGCCCGGGAGGCGTTCGACGACGGCCGGATCCGCCCGATGCTGGACGCGCTGGTCGAGACCGGAATCGGCTACCTCGCCCTGGGGCAGCCGCTGAACACCCTGTCCGGGGGCGAGTGCCAGCGGATCAAGCTCGCCGCGGAGCTGCGCCGCCGCCCGGCCGGGGGCCTGTACGTGCTGGACGAGCCGACCACCGGCCTGCACCGGGCCGACACCGGACGGCTGATGGACGTGCTGGACCGGCTGGTCGACGCGGGCAACACCGTGGTGGTGATCGAGCACGACCTGGACGTGGTCCGCCGCGCCGACTGGGTGATCGACATGGGCCCGGGCGCGGGCCACCACGGCGGCCGGGTCGTGTTCACCGGCCCGCCCGCCCGGCTGGCCGAGGACCCGCATTCCGTCACCGGCGCCCACCTGCGCCGGTCGATGGCGGCCGGGCCGGCCGGCCGCGGCTGACCGCACCTGCCCGGGGTCTGCGATCATCGCCGGATGGATCGCGCCGACGACGCAGACCCCGTGCAGGTCCTCCGGCACGAGTTCGAGGCCCGCGAGGGGAGCTTCCTCATCCGCCTCCGCGGCGACCTGGTGTGGGGCCGGGCCGCGTTCACCCGCCTGGAGCGGGCGATGCGCGCCGTGTGCGAGCGCTGCGAGGGCGCCGAGCTCCTGGAGCGGTGGCTCGCCGAGGGCTTCCATGAGATGGGCACCTGGGTCCGCGACTGGAGCACGCACCCGGCCTTCCCCCGCCCGACCCCGGAGTCCTACCACTCGGCCTGCCTGGAGCGCCTGGAGGACCTGGCCGACTGGTTCTTCCGCGGCGAGCACGCCTACCTCCCCGGGTACGCCTGGCCGGAGCTGTGAGCCCGGCCCGCCGCGCCGGAGCGGCTCCCCGATGATCTTGACGGCTGTCAACGCGCGTTGACAGCCGTCAAGATCATCGCCCAGGGGCACCGTCGGGGATCCGCACCCCTGTGTCCACCGGCCCCCTACGACAGCCGCAGGAGGGCGGGGAGCAGGGTCCGGCTACCCGGCGAAGGCGTCGGTGAAGGCACGACGGGTCGTACCGTCCGGGCGGTCGAGGACGGCGAAGACGACCTCCTCGAACACGCCGGCGAACGCCCCGGTGAGGTGGGCGCGGAAGGCCTCGGCGACCTCGGCCGGGCGGTTGCCGAACACGCCGCAGCCCCACGCGCCCAGGACCAGCCGGGCGTGGCCGCGGTCCGCCGCGACGGCGAGGACCCCGCGGGAGCGGGCGGCCAGCGCGGGCCGCACCTGCCCGCTCCGCTCCGGGGTGTTGCGCTCGATCATCCGGCGGTTGGGCGCGGCGGCGGTGAGGAACGCCGCGGTGTAGGGCTCGTCCAGCCATTCGCCGCCGTCGTCGCGGAAGACCGGGACGTCCGGCGAGTAGATGATCCTGTCGGTGTAGAGCAGGCTGCGCTCGGCCCGGTGGTGGTCGTAGAACTCCGGGCACCGGACCAGGCTGTCGTAGAGCGCGCTGGACCGGGCCAGGCTCTCCTCCTGGGCGCGCGCCCCATTGGCGACTCCCCCGCCGGGGTTGCGCGCCGACGCGAAGTTGAGCACCGCCACCGGCCCGTCCGCGGCCAGCCGGCGCGCGGCCTGCAGGGTGGTCTCCCCGGTCACCTCGGTCCGCGCCGCGGGCGTGCCGGGCCGCCCGGCCGCGGCTTCGGCCAGGGCGGGCAGCTCCTCGGGCAGGTAGAGCCGGGTCCCCCGGCGCATCGCGGCGAGGTGGGCGGTGAGGTCGGCCCTGCGGCCGCCCGCCGTGTAGTACCCCCGCTCGACGGCGTCCCGGGTCTCGGCCCACTGCCGGCGCAATCGTGTGGACATGCCCGGAAAAGTAGCGCCGACGCGGTCCCCGGGGCCACCGGTTTTCCGCCCCGGCCCTTCCTCCGCCGTCGCCGCTCGCCTGAACCTGCACCCCGTGGGGTGCCGCGCTCGGTCGGGGCACCTCTCGTCCCTCGGCCCTCCCCGAGTTCCTCGTCGCAACGGCCATTTGACGACGAGGCCGGTCGAGACGGCGACGGCGGCGTCGGGGTCAGCGCGGGGAGGGGCGCTCTTCGGCGGCGGGGGCGCCGCCCCGGGCCTCCTGTGCGGCGGCCGCGGCCGGGCGGCGGCGGAACAGGACGCCGGTGACGGCCGCGACCGCGGCGAGCAGGACCGCGAGGAGCACCGAGGCCACCTGCATCCCCTGGACGAACGCCTCCCGGGCGACCTCCAGCAGCCGCTCCGCGTCCGCTCCGGAGAGCCCGTCGGCCGCGGCCACCGCGCCGCCCAGGGTGTCCCGGGCCGAGGCGGCTGCCTCCGCCGGGACGCCGTCCGGCAGCGCCTCCCCGGCGAGCATCCGCCGGTAGACCGCGGTGCCGATGCTGCCGGTGACCGCCACGCCCAGGGCGATGCCCAGCTCGTTGCCGGTCTCGGCGGCCCCCGCGGCAGCGCCCGCCCGCTCCGGGGGCGCGGAGGTGAGGATCAGGTCGTAGGTGAGCACCATGGCCGGGTTGACCACCAGGTTGAGCAGGGTGAACCCGGCGACGGCCAGGGCCGGGCCGGAGGTTCCGGCGGCGGCGACGAGCAGCAGCGCCCCGGCGGCCGCGGCGAACGCCCAGGCGACCACGGTCCCCGCCGGGACGCGCCGGGCCAGCACCGGCACCAGCAGGTTCCCGACCACGCCGAGGAGCATGCCGGGAACCGTCCACAGCCCGGCGGCCAGCGGGGACAGCCCGATCACCATCTGCAGGTACTGCATGGTGAAGAAGGTGGCGGCGCCCAGCGCGAACAGCCCGGCGGTCTGCGCCCCGAGCGAGGCGCTGAACTCGCGCGCGGCGAAGAGCCGCAGGTCGAGCAGGGGGTCGGTGAGGCGGCGCTGGCGCCGGATGAAGACCCGGCCGATCAGCACGCCGGCGGCGAGCGCGAGCAGCGGGACCGCGCCGGGCCCGTCCTTGGCGATCTCCTTGATCCCGTAGACCGCGGGCAGGACGGCCGCCATGGCCAGCGCGATGCTGGGCGCGTCGACGCGGCCCGCCGACGGGGAGCGGTACTCGGGCAGCAGGAACGGGCCGAAGGCGATCAGCGCCGCCATCACCGGCAGGGCCGGCAGGAACACCGCCCCCCACCAGAAGTACTCCAGCAGCACTCCGCCGACCAGCGGCCCGATCACGCCGCCGGCCATGAACCCGCCGGACCAGACCGCGATGGCCAGCCGCCGCTGGCCGGGGTCGGTGAACATCGTGGTGAGCAGCGACATCGTGGACGGCAGCAGGGTCGCCCCGGTCACCCCGAGCAGGGCGCGGGCGGCGATGAGCATCCCCGGGCCGGTCGCCATCGCGGCGAGCACCGACGCCGCGCCGAACGCGGCCGCGCCGGCCAGCAGCAGCCTGCGCCGCCCGATCCGGTCGCCGACCGTGCCCATCGGAACCAGCAGCCCGGCGATGAGGAACCCGTAGACGTCGACGATCCACAGCATCTGCGTGCTCGTCGGGTCCAGGTCGGCACTGAGGTGCGGCACCGCCAGGTGCAGCACGGAGAAGTCCATCGCGATCACCAGGGCGGGCAGCGCCAGCAGCACCAGGCCGCCCCACTCCCGCGCACCGGCCCGGCGGGCCCCTCCGGGCGCCGCCTCCTTCTCGCCCTTCTCGGTCTCCATCTTTCGGACTCCCGTCGCTCGATCCGCACCGCCGGTTCCGATTCCCCGCGATGAGGCTAGAAGTTCCATTCGGGTGGAAGTCAACGGCCGCCCGGAGAGGCGCTCCCGCCCCGGCGCCGCGCCGCTTCCGGGCCCCGGCCGGGTCCGGCCGGGGCCGACCAGGGGTTCCCGGCGGGCCGGGCGGCGGGGCGTCCGCCTTCCCCCGCCCCCTTCGAGTCCCGGTCAGCCGGACCGGGTGTCCGCGGCCGCGGCGGCCCCCTCTGCCGCCTCCTCCGGACCGGCCGCCTCCGCGCCCTCCCTCCGGCCGGAGGCGTCGGCGCGGTCGCCGCGCAGGAACCAGCCCACCACCGCGGCGGCCAGCACCAGGAGGACCGCCCCGAAGGCGTAGCCGCCCTGCACTCCGGTGGTGAACGCGGCGTTCGCGGAGTCCAGCAGCGCCCGGCCCGCCTCGCCGGGCAGGCCCTCCGCGACCGCGCCCGCGCCGCCGATGCTCTCCCCGGCCGCCCGCACCGCCGCCTCCGGCGCGTCCTCCGGGGCGGTGTCCCGCAGGGCGCCCTGGTAGAGCACCAGTGAGATGGAGCCGAGGGTCGCCACGCTCAGCGCCTGGCCGAGGCCGCCGCCGACGTCGTTCACCGCGGCCGCCGTCCCGGACCGCTCCTCCGGCGCGGAGCCGACGACCAGCTCGGTGAAGACGGGGAACAGCGGCCCCACCGCCAGCGCGATGACGGTGACCAGGGCGATGAGCACGACCGGGCCGGCCCGGCCGACCAGCGCGGCCATGCCGGCCGCGGCGGCGCCGGCGATCAGCAGGCCGCCCGCCATGGTGCGGACCGCCCCGAACGACCGAGTGAGCAGCGGCGCGGCCATCCCGCTGATCAGCGCGGCCGCCGCCGGGGCGACCATCAGCAGGCCGGCCCGGCCCGGAGACATCCCGAGCACCGTCTGCAGGAACTGGGTGAGCAGCAGGTCGGCGCCGCCATAGGCGAGCAGCATCAGCAGCATGCCGCCGAGCGAGACGGAGAACGCCGGGATCGCGAAGAGCCGCAGGTCGAGCAGGGGGTCGGCGAGCCGCAGCTGCCTCCGGACGAACAGCGCGCCCAGCACCAGCCCGGCCGCGACCACCGCGGCGTGCGGCCACACCGCCTCCCCGCCGCCGCCGGCCTGGGCGTCGGCGATCTCCTGGAAGCCGTAGACCACGGAGAGGATCGCGCCGAGCGAGAGCAGCACGCTGAGCATGTCCACCCGGCCCGCCCCGGCGCCGCGACCGGCCGGCAGCATCGGGGCGCTGAGCAGCAGCACCGCCACGACGGGCACGTTGATCAGGAAGACCGCACCCCACCAGAAGTGCTCCAGGAGCAGCCCGCCCAGCGGCGGCCCGATCGCCATCCCCACCGAGAAGGCGCTCATCACCACCGCGACCGCCAAAGAGAACTGGGCCGGGGCGCGGAACATCGGGCGCAGCAGGGACAGCACCGCCGGCATCACGGTGGCCGAGGCGATGCCCAGCACCGCGCGCATCCCGATCAGCGCCTCCGGGGCCGGCGCGTAGGCGGCGGCGAGCGAGGCGGTCCCGTAGACCGCCGCCCCGGCGACCAGCATCCGGCGGGCGCCCAGCCGGTCCACCAGCCGGCCCATGGTCAGCGCGAACCCGACGGCGAGGAAGTCGCAGACGTGGGTGATCCAGAGCAGTTGCGTGCTCCCCGGGCCCAGGTCCGCCGCGATGCTCGGCAGCGCGAGGAAGAGCACGCTCATGTCGGCGGCGGTCATCAGCAGCGGCAGGGGCAGCACCGCCAGGCCGACCCACTCCCGCCAGGTCGCCCGTTCCGGTCCGTCGGTCGCCATGTCTCCGTCCCTCTCTCGGTTGCGCCGGGCCGGGGTGCCCGGTCGCGACAGGGCGACCTTAGAAGTTCAAGTTAACTCGAACTCAAGCCCTCTTCCCTTGCCCTCCCTTCCCTCCCTTCCTTTTCCCTCTCCCACCGGCACCGCCCCGGACACGGCGGAGGGGCGGGGGCGGCGCCGGTCCGCCGCCTCCCCGCCCCTCCCCGCGTGGGCTACCCCTCCGACATCAGCCGGTCGAGCAGGGCCCGGAAGTCCTCGTCGCCGTAGACGGACACGCTCTTGGCCTCGTGGTCCACCTCCACCCGGACCCGGCGCAGGTCGGGGCGGTGGTCCTGGGCGGGGGCGCGGCCCGGGTCGGCCTGCTCCGCGGCGCTGGGGCGCCACCAGAACACCTGCGAGCTGATCGGCTTGTCCCCCTCGGCGAAGCTCGCGGCCAGGTCCTGCATCGCCTCCATCGCGGCGATCGGGTGCCCGGCGCCGAACGGGTTCACCAGCACCACCTGGGGCACCGGGAAGGAGACCAGCGCCCCGTTCTCCAGCGGCGCGTACCGGCCCAGGTAGCGGCCGAGGACGTGCGCGTGCGCCGCCATGTAGAAGTGGTCGCCGCCGATGTGCAGCAGCTTGACCCCGTTCATCTCGTGCTCGCTGACCTCGAACGGCTCGGCCAGGGAGTTCTCCACCGCGGCCTGGAACAGGCGGTCGAAGGGCTGGGCGTTCGGCCCCTCCGCCGCGCGGCGGGAGAGCGGCTGCACCGAGTCGGGGTGGTCGACCGCGACGGTCTCCCACACCCCGTCGGCCAGCGGGCGGGTCACCACGGAGCCGCGCAGCTCCTCGGTGAGCATGCCCTCCGGGTAGAGCCGGAGCCGGAGCGCCGCGGACTCCCCGGCGGCGTGGTCGCCCTGCTCCCTCATCCGGGCGGAGTCGCGCATCGCCGCGGCCGCGAACTCCGCGGCCTGCCCGCGCAGCTCCTGCTCGGACGCCCCCTCGGCGGCGGCCCGGTACCGGTCGACCTTGAGCACCCCCTTCGCGCCGTCGCCGAATTCCACCGCCAGCACGTCCGGCTCCTCGAACAGCGGCCGGTGCCCGGCCTGCCGGAACGCGTCAAGGAGCGCGTGCCCGGCCGCGTCGTCGGCCGGCGGCGGGTAGTGCGTGCCGATCCGGATCCCGCTCCGCCGGAACGACCGCATCATCCCGCGCACCACCCCCGCGGCGAAGTCCGGATGCTCCGCCTCCGGCACCTCCGCCGCGACGTGCTGGAACGCGGCACTCAGGTCCATCTCGCTGTACCGCCCGTCCGGCAGCACCACCCGCACCCCCGCCGGCGGCACGTACTCCGCCTCGATCCGCGCGTCCGCGAAGGCCGCGACCATGACCTGCCCGAAACCGTTCTGCATCCCACTGCCCATCACTCTTCCGACCGTCGCACCTGCGACGCCCCGGAGCCCCGCAGAGTTCCCGCCCTCCCCCGGGACGCACCCCTGATTCAGAATCCGACGGCGCCCACCCACCGCATACCGGTGTGCACCGGCCACCGCCACTGCGGCCGATCCGGAGACCCCGGCCCGTCTGGCCGCCGACATCCGGCAGATCCTGGCCGAGGCCCACCGCGAGGTCGCGGCTTGAGCGACGAGTGGACCCGGCACCACGACCCGCACACCACCACCGGGCTCCGTGTCGAGGAGACACCGGCCCCGTGCCCGCGAGGCGGCAGGATCCGGCCGCAGGAGAGCGCCTTCGCCCGGGTCCCCTCCGGGGAGAATACGGTCGTGATCATCGATACCGACATCGGCGGCGACCCCGACGACGCCATCGCCTTGGCCGTGGCGGCCCGGTGCGCACCCGCTCTGGAGCTGGTGACCACCTCCGACGAGACCGGTCCGGGGCCCCGCCGGCCCGGCCTGCGCGCGCGGTTCGCCCGGATCCTGCTGGACCGCCTCGGACGCCCCGATGTGCCCGTGGCCGCCGGAGCCGGCGGCGAGACCCGCTATGTCTGCGTCGAGGACCTCGTCCCCGCATCCGCACCGCCGCAGGGCGGCGATGTCATCGCGGCGGTGCGCGCCGTCGCCGCCACCCGGCCGGGACCGATCGACTGGGTGGGCCTGGGGCCCCTGACCAACCTCGCCCTCCTCCTGGCCGAGGCCCCCGAGCTGGCACCCCGGCTGCGCGTCACCCAGATGGGCGGCGCCCTGCGCTACCGCTCCCCCGAGCGGGCCGAGCACAACTTCCGCTTGGACGTCCCCGCCGTGCACGCGGTCTTCGCGGCCGTCGCCGACGGCAGGCTCGCCCCGCCCCGGTTCGTCACCTCGGAGATCACCTTCGTCCCAGACACGGAGATCGGGCCCGGCCACACCCTGCACCGCGCGCTCTCCGCCCCCGCCGCCCCCGCCTGGGCCTCCCTGCTCGCCGCCCACCTGGACGAGTGGTTCGCCCGCTTCTTCCCGGGCACCAGGCAGCACGACGCCCTCGCCCTCAGCGCTGCCCTGGACCTCCCGTTCGTCGCCTTCGCGCCCACGCCCCTGGCCGTCGACCCGATCGGACGCACCACCGCCGCCGACGGCGCGCCGGCCGTCCGGGTCAGCGCTTCGGCGGAGTACGGCGCCTTCATGTCCTGGCTGGAGGGGGTGCTGCTCCCCGGCCGGTCCTGCTCGGCCGGGGCCTGATCCGTCCTGCGCCGGGGCCGTGCGGGGCGCTCCGGCGGCGGTTCCGGGGTTCCGCGTCCGGCCGGTCCCGGGTGCGGGGGCCGGTCACTCCTCCTCGCCGCCGACGGGGCGGTGGAACTCGTGCACGACCTGGATCTCGCCGACGATGTGCGCGTTGAACTCGTCCAGCTCCTCGGCGGGGACCCACAGTTCGAGGATGGTCCGGCCGCCGGCCCGGCGGACCGGGTAGCGGGCCAGGAAGGCGGTGTCCACCTCGAACCGGGTCACGTAGCCGGCCCCGTCGTGGCGGACGTTCCAGTCGCGCGCGATCCGGACCGCGTAGTCCTCGTTCAGGACCGGGTAGAAGATCGGCTGCTCCGGCAGGCGCGGCGGCCAGGCCCTCCACTCCAGTCCGCGGACCAGCTCCAGCTCGGCGGGCCCGGTGGGGCGCCACAGGGTCGTCGTGTCCGCGCCGGCCATGGGTACCGCCTCCCGTCCGGGCCCGGGGCCCGCTCTCCGTCCGAGGCCCGGACGATAGCGGGGCCGGGGACCGGGCGGCCACCGCTTTTCCCGGCGCCGCGCCGCCCGGTCCCCGCAGGATCCGGCGCCGTGCCGCCCGGTCCCCGCAGGGCCCGGCTCAGCCGCGCCGCTTCAGGGTGCGGCGGTAGTCCTGGAACCGGGCCTTGGCGATCGCGGAGCGGTCCCGGGTGCGCAGCACGACGCCCTCCGGGCGGCCGCCCGCGCCGTCGTCCAGGGCCGCCCGGGTGCCGGGCAGGCGCTCGGCGAGGAACTCCTGCATCTCGGCGACGCCGGCGGGCAGCTCCGCCGCGTCGACCGAGCCCAGGATCGGGACCCGCTCGAAGCCCTCCTTCTCCGCGGCCGCGGCCAGCTCGTCCTCGGGCAGGAACGCCTGGCCGCCGTCCTCCCGCCAGGCCGAGATCCGGGGGCGCGGCAGGGAGAGCACGTCCGCGCCGACGCCGGCGACGTCGAAGAGGCGGTGGCCGACCGCCCGGCTCCCGGTGTACTCCTTGCTCGCCCCGGTGACCTTGCCGCCGTAGACCTCCAGGTAGTACACGCGCAGACCGGCCTCGGGCGGGGCGAGCCGGCCGGCCGGGCCGCGCAGCGCGTCGACGATGCCCAGCGCCGGGTTGCCGATCAGGTCGCCGCGCGCGTAGAGCAGCTCCTCCCGGCTGCCCAGGATGTAGTCGCCGCCGGGGAAGAGGATGATCCGCGCGTTCGTCCCGTCCACCTTCTCGCTCAGCACCACCTCGCCGGAGAAGGCGGCGGTCTCCTCCAGCAGCCCGCCGTTCTTCGGGTCGAGCACGTGGTAGGTGGGGATGCTCGGGTACTTGGTGGCGGAGTTGAGCGCGTCGAGGTCGACGGTCCGGGGGTCCACGGGTCTCTTCCTTCCGGCAGGGGGGCGGAGACCCCAGGGTGCCCGAAGCGCCGGACCGGGCGCACCCGTTTTTCACCGCGCCCGGCGGGCCGTAGGGTCGGGGCGCGGTCGGTGGCCGCGACGAGCGGAGGGGACCCATGGCGGCCGAGCGGATCTGGTTGGACGTGCCGTTCGCGGAGAAGGACGAGGCGAAGGCGCTCGGGGCGCGCTGGGACGCGCGGCGGCGGCGGTGGTACGCGCCGCGGCCGGACATGGCGGGGCTGGACCGGTGGGCGGCCGCCCCGGACGTGCCCGACCTGCTGCCCGGCGAGGACCGGTCGCTGGGCTCCGGTCTCTACGTCGACCTGGTCCCGAGCACCTGCTGGTTCACCAACGTCCGCTCGTGCGTGCCGCAGCGGGACTGGGAGCGGCTGCGCCGGATGGTCGTCGGCCGCGCCGGCCGCCGGTGCGAGGTCTGCGGCGCCGCCGCGGCCCCCGCCGAGCGGACCTGGCTGGAGGTGCACGAGCGGTGGACCTACGACCCCGCCTCCCGGGTGCAGGCGCTCAGGCGGCTGATCTGCCTGTGCACCCCGTGCCACACCGTCACCCACTTCGGCCTGGCCCAGGTCCGCGGCCGCGCCGCCGAGGCCCTGGCCCACCTGCGCGAGGTCACCGGGATGACCGACGCCCAGGCCCGGGAGCACGTCGACGACGCGTTCACGGTGTGGGAGGCCCGCTCGGCCCTGGCCTGGACGCTGGACCTGTCCATGCTGACCTCCGCCGGGGTGGAGGTCTCCCCGCCCCCGGAGGCCCTGGCCCGCGCCGAGGCCGCCCGCACCGAACTGGAGCACCGCCCGGGACCGTCCTGAACGGCGGCGCCGGACCGCCCGGCGTCAGCCGAAGATCTCGTCCGCGGAGGAGACCACGGCCGCACGGCCGCCCCAGGTGTCCAGCGTCTCGACATCAGTGCAGGACAGCACGCGCTCACGCACCTCGTCCCCGACCGCGATCCCGCGCGCGTCCGACACCTTCAGGATCATCTTCGCGATCCCCTCGGCGCGGCCCTTTTCCACGTAGCGCTCGGTGAACGGGGTGGTGAAGTCGTAGATCGCAGACGCCACGATCACCTCCAGCCGGTGTCGCGGTGCCTCTTCGAGGAGCACCATCACGAGTCGAGTATAGATTTCGGCGCGGGAGGGGTCGATCTTGTCGAGGCCCTCCATCATCACGTCGACCAGGTCGACGTCCTCGTCGGCGTGCAGCAGGGTGGACAGCACGCCCAGTTCAGGGGATTCGGCGAGGGCCTCCGGGTCGGTGACCACCGGTACCTCGGCGGGGCCGAGGACCAGGGGTTCCAGGGTGAACCCGGGGTGGCCGGTGGGGATCGCCCGCCGGGCCCAGGGCGCCGCGGACGGCCTCGGGCAGAGCACCACCAGCAGGACCGGGGCATCGATCCGGTGGCGGAGGTTGGCGATGTAGCAGGGCCGGCTCAACCGCTTGCCCGGGTCTTCTCCGCGCTGCACCTCGGCGATGATCCCGGCCACCGCGTCGGTCGGCTTCCCGTGGACCATCCGCTTCTTCGCCGGGTCCCGCAGCAGGACCACCGAGTCGGCGGTCAGCTCGGGCGGGTCGATGCGCCCTGTCCGGTTGCTCTCCAGGGTGGCCTGGGCGAAAGGGGGGAGCCGGACGCCGAAGCCGAGCTCCGCGAGTTCGGCGACCAGGCCCGGATCGTTCTGGAGCAGCTCGGTCATGAACTCGTGCTCGATCTTGAGCATGACCGGAAGATTACCGACGGCGATGAACATGCCACACCGAGTTTGCGATAAGTCCGCTTTTTTGTCCCCGCACGGTGGGTGCGCGGAGCCCTCGTGCGGGCGGGTGCGGCCGCGCTCCCCTCCTGTGCCCGCCCGCCGTCCGGGGCCGTGTGAGCCCGGTCTCGTCGGGCAACCCCGGCGGCCGTGTTAGCGTCTTTCCTGCTGCGGTGCCCGCACCGCATTCGTTGGGATCCGACCCGGAGGTGAGTTGATGGCCGCCCAGGAAGCCGCCGCGGCGCGCGGTGCCCGGACCGTCCTCACGTCCCGGATCCCGGTCTGACCTGAGCCTTCCGCTCGCGTCCCCGCCGGGCCCCTGAGGTCCTGCTCCGTTCACCGTCCCCGCACCCGAGGCGGGCGCGCACGCCCGGCCGACCGGGGCCGCGGGGGTCGGCGCACCGCCGTCCGGCGGCGACCCGTTTCCGCGCCCGCCCACGTCCGCCCCTGCTCAGCGCTTTCCGCGTGCACGGGCGGGGTGGCGGCCGCACGTCCCGAACCACGGAACGGAAGAGAACGGAAGACCACCCCATGAACGACGACACCATGATCGAGTGGGCCGCCCGCCCCGAGAACGACGGCGACGCCGGTGCGGTCCGCGCCGTCAACGCCGCGGCCTTCCCCACCGAGGAGGAGGCCGACCTGGTCGACGCGCTGCGCGCCGACCCCGAGGCGTGGATCGACGGCCTGTCCTTCGTCGCGGAGGCGCCGGACGGAACCGTCGCCGGATACGCCCTGCTCACCCGCTGCCGGGTGGACGGCGCCCCGGCGCTGGCCCTGGCGCCGTGCGCGGTCCTCCCCGCCTACCAGCGGAAGGGGGCGGGCTCCGCGGCGATCCGCGCCGCCCTGGAGGCGGCCCGCGCGATGGGCGAGAACCTGGTGCTGGTGCTCGGGCACGCCGACTACTACCCGAGGTTCGGGTTCACCCCGGCCTCCGGGTTCGGCGTCCGGCCGCCGTTCGAGGTCCCGGACGAGGCGATGATGGCCCTCTCCCTGGACCCGGGCCGCCCGGTGCCGACCGGCACCATCGCCTACCCGCCGGCCTTCGGCGTCTGATCCGGCCGCCCCCGGCGGGGCGGGGCCTTCGCGCCCCGTCCCCGCCGGGGGCGGTCCGCTCTGCGGCGGCCGGAGCCGGACCGCCGTGCAGCCGGTTCCGGCCACGGCACGGCCGGAACCGGTCGAAGAGCCCTTTTCCGGAACAGAACACCCCGGTGGACCGGCAGCATGGGAGGCCTTGCCCCC
The DNA here is from genome assembly GCF_000341105.1 of Nocardiopsis potens DSM 45234. GTDB lineage: Bacteria > Actinomycetota > Actinomycetes > Streptosporangiales > Streptosporangiaceae > Nocardiopsis_A > Nocardiopsis_A potens. Next base: position 20,331 of record NZ_ANBB01000050.1, on the reverse strand, counting down.
CATGTACGGAAGCGAAGGTGCCGGAGTGCGTCCCACCATCCCCGCGGCGGTCCTCCTCTCGGCCGGCCTGCTGGCCGCCGGGTGCGGCGGCGAACCGCCCCGGCCGGAGCCCGGAGAGGGCGCGGGGAGCGCGTCCCCCTCCCCCTCGGCCGAGGAGTCCCCCTCGCCCACCCCGACCGAAGAGGCGGCCGCGGCGGAGGAAGAGGAGCAGGAGGGGGTGCTCGGCTTCTGGTGGGCCGTGCAGAACTCCTCCGACAGCGCCGCGGTGGTCTCCATCCAGTTCGGCGAGGACGGCAAGGTCAGCATGATCGGCGACCCCGGCCTGGAGGGCGTGGAGGAGGGCCAGGCCCCGATCTGCGCCGGCGAGTCGGACGGCGACCCGGCCGCCGTCCCGGTCGACTTCACCGTGACCTGCTCGAACCTGGCGGACATGGGGGCGGGCAGCACCGACCACTCCGGGAGCGCCGACCTCACCTCCTACCGCGGCGACCCGCGGGTCGAAGTGACCTGGGACAGCGGCAACGTGGACGTCTTCGAGAAGTTGGAGGACGGCGAGGAGAGCCCCGGCTCCTGATTCCCCGGGGCGGCGGCCCCGCGAGCGGCCCGGGCGGGGCCGGCCGCGGAGCCGCCGCGCCCGGTCCCGCCCGCTCAGTCCCCGCCGCCTCCTCCGCCTCCGTCGCCCGCGCCGCCGTCGCCTCCGTCGCCGCCCCCTCCGTAGGAGCCGCCGTAGGATCCGCCGCCGCCCACCACCGCGCCTCCGGCGCCGAAGACGATGCCGAGCACGGTGAGGATGAAGACGCCCCAGGCGAACGCGAGCAGCACCCCCATGGTGGAGTCGGTGCCGCCGTCCTCCTCTCCGGGGCCGGGGATCTCGGCGTCGAGATCGCCCGGGGCGAGGGAGACGTCGACGCTCATCGCCTGGCCGGGGGCGACCCTCCACTGGCTGAAGAGCGCGCCGTCCCCGTCGCCGTGCTCCGCCGAGTCGCAGGGGCTCCTGGACCCCTGCGGGCCGGCGTAGCAGGCCGCCTCCTCGGGCTCCCCCGGGAGGGAGACGTCGACGGTGACCCCGCTGACCGGGACCGACCATTCGGTCCCGACCGCGTTGAAGAAGAGCCGGGGCCGGCCCTGGGAATCCTGCACCAGCAGGTTCCCGTAGACGTACTCGATGGTGAAGGAGCGGGTCCCGGTGAGCGGGGCGTCGGGGCCGCCGATGCGGATCACGGTCCGGCCGTCCTCCTCGGTGGTCTCCACCGGCCGCACGCCGCCGTCGTCGGAGACGCCGACGCGGCGCAGCCCCAGGTCCTGCTCCGGGGCGCCGTCGATGCTCGCGGTGTGCGGCAGGCGGCGGACGACCGGGGAGCCGTCGCCGCCGAAGTCGTAGGTGATCCGCTCGGTGACCCGGACGTCGCCGTCCCGCTCGACCAGGACTTCGGAGCGGAACGAGGTGATCGCGCGGCCGGCGGCCGGTCCGACCGCCTCCGGCTCCTCGACCGGCGCGAGCGCGGCGGCGGCGAACGCGACCGCGGTGATCAGGATGGCGGCGACCGCCGCGGCGGCGATCACCCGTCCGGCATTGAAGCGGGCGGCCCGGCGGCCGCCCCGTTCTTCGGGGGGCATGTCCACTCGGATGCTCCTACCCGCCCGGCGGTTGTGCCCGGCCGGCACCGGCCGAAGGGTTCACCGGCGGTTCACCGCACGGGGAGGCGGAAGGACACGGCCGCCCCGCACAGGACCCCGCTCACAGTGCGGTCACCTGCACGATGACGATCTCCTGAGTCGGCCGCCCCACCAGGAAGAGGAAGAAGCCGGGGCAGTCCCTCAAGTGGAGCGTCCGCAGCCCGCCCGAGCGGCCCTCTGGCTCTCCCACTTGTTCTGCGTCCGGGCCCAGCTCGGCCAATTCCGTGGCGACGCGTTCCACCTCTGCCAGGACACCGGGCGGAAGGCCGTCGGCGAGATCCGCGGGTTCGAAGGCGTACCCCCAGCTCGTCACCCGTTGATCTCCCGCTCCACTTCGGCCAGGAGCAGCGAGATCTCCTTGATCGCCGCGCGGTTCTTCACCGGGTCGGTCTCCTCTGCCACGGTTCGCTCCAGCCGGCGCAGGCGCTCGCGCCGCTTCGGGAAGCGGTGCAGGGCCGCGAACTGCGACCACTTGGCGTAGAAGACCAGCATCGGCCGCATGCTCGATGTTTTCACGGAGTCTGCCTTGGCCGCGGTCAGATCGCTGAGGAACTCCCCCAGCCGCGCGGGTTCGAGCGCAGCGACCGCCGCCCGCAGGGAGTCCGGGGTGGCCACGGGCTGCTCGATGAGTGGTTCTTCTGTGGCGTGTGCAGAGTTCAATGTCGAAGGTCCTCCCTCGGACACACGAGGTGCCCGCTTCTCCAGGAAAGGTTCCCGCGTCTCTGAACAGCCGGAACCATCCCCGCGTGTGCGGGGAGCGCCGTCCTCATTCTTACGCGAACTCTGCCGCCCGAGAAGGCGAACCACTTCCGCACCGGGTTCGCGGCCTGGTTCCTCTGCCGGATCCCGGGGGACGGTCTCGGGACGGAGCGGCCGGTGTGCCAGGCTTCCGGAAAGCGGCGAGGAGAACCGAGGCGGAGAGGACCGGGCATGGACGAGCAGGCGACCGGGCGGGCGGTTCGGGTGGAGGTCGGGGAGGGGGCCCGGGCCGGGGCGCGCAACGATGTGACCGACGTGGCGGGGATCCGCGTCGGCCACGCGCAGCGGGTCGGGGACGGGTACCGGACCGGGGTGACGGTGGTGCTGCCGCCCGCGGAGGGCGCGGTCGCCGGGGTGGACGTGCGCGGGGCGGCCCCCGGCACCCGGGAGACCGACCTGCTCGACCCGCGGAACATGGTGGAGCGGGTGCACGCGATCGTGCTCAGCGGCGGGTCGGCCTACGGGCTGGACGCGGCGGGCGGTGTCATGCACCGGCTGGCCGACGCCGGGGTGGGGCTGCCGGTCGGCGCGGAGGCGGGCGAGGTGGTGCCGATCGTGCCCTCGGCGGTCCTGTACGACCTGGGCCGGGGCGGCCGGTTCCGGGCCGTGCCCGACGCCGGACTGGGGGCGCTGGCCTGCGCCGACGCCGAGGACGGCGGGGCGGTCGTGCGCGGTTCGGTGGGGGCGGCCACCGGGGCCCTGGTGGGCGGCCTGGCCGGCGGGGTGGGCTCGGCGAGCCTGGTGCTGGCCGACGGCACCACGGTGGGGGCGGTGGCCGCGGTCAACGCGGCGGGCAGCGCGGTGGACCCGCGCACCGGCGCGCTGTACGGGGCGCACGACGGGCTGGACGGCGAGTTCCCGCTCTCGCTGCCGGACCGGGCGGAGCTGGAGGCGTGGGGCGGACCGGCCGCCCCGGGCGGGTTCAACACCACCATCGGGGTGGTCGCCACCGACCTGCGGCTGACCAAGGCGCAGGCGGCGAAGCTGGCCGGCGTCGCCCAGGACGGCCTGGCCCGCGCGGTGCGCCCGGCGCACACCATGGTCGACGGGGACACGGTGTTCGTCCTGTCCACCGGTGAGCGCGAGGGCGACCTGGCGGCGTTCCAGCGGCTCCTGTCCGCCACCGCGTCGGTGTTCGCCCGCACCATCGCCGACGGCGTCCTGCACGCCACCGGCCGCCCGGGGGCGCCGTCCTACCGGGACGTGCTCCCGTCGGCGGTCTCCCGGGACCGGTAGCCCCGCCAGGCGGACCCCGCCCCTTCCCGCCGGATCCGGGGACACTTCTCCCGGCGGCGCGGGTCCGGGTGGACCGCCGCCGGTCACCGGCCCCTTCGAAGCACGACGGGAGGTCCGATGCGGCCGATTCTCCGCGGCCTTTCGGCGGGCGCGCTCGCCTTCGCCGTCGCGGCCGCGGCCTCCGCCTGCTCCCCCGGCGAGATCGGGCGCGCCCTCACCGGGGACGACCCGAACGAGACGACCGACGTGAGCGGGATCGTCCTCGACTCGTCGGGGGAACCGGTGGCCGGTGTCTTCATCTCCCCGTCCTATCTGGGGGACGAGCCCATCCTGATCCAGGAGATCGGCCATTCCTCCGGCTCCGGCGGCCGGTGGACGGTCCCGCTGCAGCGGGGCCCGTGGGAGCTGCAGGGCATCAAGGACGGGAGGAGGACCGGGGTGGTGGGCGTCGTCGTGGACGAGGAGGACGTCGCGGACGGGACCGGCGTCGACGGCGTGGAACTGCGCTTCCCGTGACCGCCCCTGGGGACTCCGCCGCGGCGGCACCGGCCGCCGCCGGGTCCTCGGAGCACCGCTGCGCCGGACGGCCTCGGCCCCCGTTCAGCTGCGAAGTTAGACTCGTCCGACCGCGGTGGGCCCAGGGCGGCCCCCGCCGAGCTTTGCGAGGAGTGGCCTGTGCACGCGATGGCGGTGGCCGGCTGGTCGAGGCGGCACCCGCGCCTGGTCGACCTGGGAGTGGTGCTCGCGGTCTTCGCCGGGTCGGTCCTGGTCGAGCCGCCGCCGCTGCCCGATCCGCAAGGCTGGAACTTCTCCCGGCCGCTCGTTCCGGCCGAGGTGCCCCTGCTGGCGGCCGGCGCCGCGGCGCTGCTGCTGCGCCGCAGCCGGCCGGGGGCGGTATGGCTGGTCGTGGCCGTACTCGCCCTCGCCGACTCGCTCCTTCTCGGAGGGGGCACCTGGCGCCTGGCGCCCGCCCTCTTGGCCGCGCTGTACGCGTCGGCGTCCTTCGGCGACCGCCGGTGGGCCTTCGCCGCCGCGGTCGTGTCGTCGGCGGTCGTGCTGCCCGCGGCCATCGGGGGAGGCGGGTTCGAGGCGCTGGGCACGGTGGCCTACCTGAACGTCTCCTGGTGCGGTCTGGCCGTCGTCCTGGGGGACGCCGTGCGCGGCCACCGCGCCATGGCCGCCGCGGCCGTGGAACGCGCCGAGCAGGCGGAGGCGAACCGGGACGAGAAGGCGCGGCGGCTCGTCGCGGAGGAGCGGCTGCGCATCTCCCGCGAACTGCACGACTCCGTCGCCCACAAGATCGCCGTGGTCAGCGTCCAGGCCGGCGTGGCCGAGCACCTGGGCGAGGCCGACCCGGCGGCGGCCAGAGGCGCACTGGCGCAGGTCCGCGCGGCCTGCGGTGAGGCGCTGCAGGAGATGAACGGCATGGTGGGGCTGCTGCGCACCGAGGCGCACTCCTCCATCGACCCCCCGGCGCCGGGGGTCGCCGACATCCACCGGCTGGTGGCGGAGGTGCGCGCCGGCGGCACCCGCGTCGTCTGGCGGGAGTACGGCTCCGATCTGCGCGTTCCCGGCCATGTCGGGGTGCACGTCTACCGGATCGTTCAGGAGGCCCTGACCAACGCGGCCCGGCACGGGACGGGGGCCGTCTCGCTGACGACCGGGCAGGACACCGGCGGTCTGACCGTCGAGGTCTGCAACGACGTGCGCCGGGAGCCGCCGGCGGGGGAAGCGGGCGGAGGGCACGGCCTGACCGGCATGCGGGAGCGGGCGGCGCTCATCGGCGGCACCCTGTCGGCCGGGCCCGAGGCCGGCGGGCGGTTCGCGGTCCGGGTCGCCGTCCCGGCGGGGGAAGGCGGCCGGACATGACGATTCGCGTGCTCATCGCCGATGACCAGCCCCTGATCCGCGCGGGGTTCGCCGCCGTCATCGGCCCCGAGGCCGACATCGAGGTCGCCGGGGAGGCCGCGACGGGGGACGAGGCCGTGGACGCGGTGCGGCGCCTCGTACCCGACGTCGTGCTGATGGACATCCGGATGCCCGGGCTGGACGGCATCCGCGCGGCCGAGCGGATCACCGGCGACCCGGCATTGCACAGGGTGCGGGTGGTCATCCTGACGACCTTCGATGCGGAGGAGAACATGCTGGCCGGCCTGCGCGCCGGGGCGGTCGGCTTCCTCGGCAAGGACGTGGGGCCGCGCGGGCTGCTGGACGCGGTCCGCAGCGTGGCCGCGGGCGGGGCGCTGCTGTCCCCCCGGGCCACCCGCAGCCTGATCGAGCGCTACCTGGCCACTCCCATGGCGGCCTCGGCGGCCGCCTCGGACGGGAGGCTCTCCGCACTCACCGAGCGGGAGCGGGAGGTCGTCGCCCTTCTCGGCCAGGGGATGAGCACCGAGCAGATCGCCGAAACGCTCTTCATCTCGCCTTTCACCGCGAAGACGCACACCAACAGGGCGATGGGCAAGCTGGGCGCGCGCGACCGCGCCCACCTGGTGGTGATCGCCTATCAGGCCGGGCTGGTCCGCGCCGGCGACCCCGCACCGTAGCGGGGTCCGCGCCGAGGACGGCCGCCGCGGCGTACTGCGATCGCAGTAGGCGCCGGTCACCGCGCGCGGACGACGCGGATTCGGACCCCGCCGTCCGATGCTGTCGGCAGCGGTGACGCCTCCCCGGCCGCCGGACACGGGGCGCGGCGGGCGCATTCGGCCTCCTCTTTCTCCGTACGGGCGGGCGAACCCGCCGCGCAGGCCCCGGTCCGGTCCGCACCGGGCCCGGCGGCACCGCGGGAGGCGGGCTCCGCCGGTGTCGTCCGGAGGTGTGCCCGCATCCGCCGGAACAGCATTCTCCGCCCGCGAAACGATTGGGTGATCGTGAACCTCATGCCTTCCGTCCGCTCTCCGCGGCACCGCGGTCCCGGCGCGCTCCGCGCCGCGGTGGCCGGCGCGGCCGCCTGCACCGTCCTCCTGGCCACTGCGTGCGGCGGCGGATCCGCGAGCGGCCCCGGGGAGGCCGCCGCCCCGACCCCCGCGACGCCGCCCATGCTCACCTGCGACGACCAGGGGAGGCCCGACATGCCCGCGGGCGCTCCCCCGCAGCCGTCCACGGCCGCGGCCCCGCCCCCTCCGGCGACGCACGAGGACGTCGCCTACGCCGAGACCTCCCCCGCCCAGAAGCTCGACCTCTACCTGCCCCCGGACGCCTCCGGCGAGACGCCCCTGGTCATCGCCGTCCACGGGGGCGGCTTCATCGCGGGCGACAAGGACCAGTCCGCTGCGATGCTGGCCGGGCCGCTGCTCGACGAGGGGTACGCCGTGGCCACCGTCAACTACCGGCTGAGCTGCGAGGCCGAGTTCCCGGCCGGCGCTCAGGACGTCAAGGCGGCGGTCCGGTGGCTGCGGGCCAACGCCGATGCCTACCGCCTCGACCCCGACAGGTTCCTCTCCTGGGGCGAGTCCGCGGGCGGCTACATGTCCGCGCTGCTCGCGATCACCGGAGACCAGGAGACCGTGTTCGACGACGAGGGCCTCGGCAACGCCGGGGTGTCCAGCGCCGTGCAGGGCGCCGTCGCCTGGTACGGGATGTACGACTTCGCCGCGGCGGACCCGCAGTTCGCCGCCGACACCCCGGAGCAGTGCGAGGGCGGGCCGCTCGAGCACGATCTGGCGGACTCTCCCGAGGGCATCTGGCTCGGCGGCCGCCCGAGCACACTTCCGGACGAGGTGGAGCAGGCCGACCCCATGACCTACATCCCGACCGCGGACGGAATCCCGCCGGTCAGCATCGCCGCGGGCGACGCCGACTGCGTCGTTCCCCACCAGCAGTCGGAGGAGCTGCACAAGGCGCTCACCGATGCCGGGCACCCGGCCGACCTCACCGTCGTCGAGGGCGGCGGACACGGCCCGGGGGTCATCGAGGACCAGATGCCGGCCGCCCTCGAGTTCACCGCCGAGGTCTTCGAGCGGTGACTCCGGCCCGGACGGGCCGGGGCCGCTGCCGCGCCCCTCGGGCGGGCGGCGCCCGGCCTTGTCCCCCGTGCGAGCGACAGGCAGGTGTCCACTGCGCGGTGACGACCTCCGGGCGCCGGGTCCGTAGCGTTTTCCCCGGCCGCGGCGTCCGCCCTTCGGCGGGGGCGCCCTTCCGCTTCTCCGCCTCTCCGGCCGCGCCGTCCGCTTCCCCGGTCCTTCCCCGATCCGCTTCTCTTCCTGGAGGCAGCCATGTCCCGCACCACCCGGGCGACCGCTCTGACCGCGATCTGCTGCACCGTGGCCGGCCCGGTGCTCGCCGGATGCGGGGCGGTCTCCGACGATGTCGGCGCCGGCCTGGACGAGGTCAGGACCGACCTGGAGTCCGCCGCCGAAGAGGTGGCGACCGACGGGGAGCTGTTCACCGGGGAGAAGAGCCTCGACGTCGACGGCGCGTCCGTCAACGTCTCCTGCTCCGGCGCCCCGGCCGACGGGCGGCCGGTCGTGCTGCTGATGGCCGGCATGGGCGACGGCCTGGACACCATGGCCGACCTGCAGAAGACCCTGAGCGGAGAGGACCGGGTCTGCTCCTACGACCGGCCCGGCGAGGGGAAGAGCGACGCGCCGGACGGCCCGCAGAGCATCGCCGACGCCGGGGAGGTGCTGACCGCCGTCCTCGACGACGTCTCCCCCGACGGCCCCGCCGTCCTGGTCGGCCACTCGCTGGGCGGGCTGATCGCCGCCCGCTACGCCCCCGACCACCGGGACCGGGTCGCGGGCCTGGTGCTGCTGGACGCCACCTCGCCCACGATGATCGACGACATCACCGAGGTGATCCCCGAGTCGGCCACCGGCGAGGGCGCCGAGGTCCGCGCGCAGAACCTCGCGGTGTTCCAGGGCGAGAACCCGGAGAAGATCACCATCGAGAGCGACCCGGAGGTCCGCTCCGCCGGGGACATCCCGGTGCAGATCATCCAGCACGGCGTCCCCTACCTCGGCGAGATCCCCGAATACGGCGACGAGCTGGAGCGGGTCTGGGCCGAGGGCCAGGAGAAGTGGCGCGGGCTCTCCAGTGCCGGCGAGCTCAGCACCGCCGAGGAGAGCGGCCACTACATCCACACCGACCAGCCCGACGTCGCCGCCGAGGCCGTCCGGCGCGTCACCGACCAGGCCGCCGAGGGCTGACCCGCGCCCTTCCGGGGCCGCTCAGCCGGGGGCCGGCCCCGGCCGCTCCTCCGCGGCCCGCCGCCCGTCGAGCATGCCGAGGTACTCGTCGAGCCGCGCGGCCGCGCTCAGCATGGCGCGGCCGCGGCCGGTCAGCTTCCGCTGCCAGTCGGCCAGGGAGGCGGCCAGCGCGTCGGTGCCGCCCGCCGTGCGGATCTGCCGGACCACGGCGGAGATGTGGTCGAGCAGGTAGCCGCCGCGCCGCAGCAGGTGGGCGAGTTCGGCGTCGCGGACGTCGGCCGCGCGGAAGACGCGGAAGCCGGTGGCCGGGTCCCGCTCGGGGGCGAGGATCCCGGCCTCCTCCCAGCTGCGCAGGGTCGCCGCGGTGACGCCGAGCCGGTGGGCGAGTTCGCCGATGGTGCGGGGGCCCGGGCCGGCCGCCCGCCCCGGAGCGGGCCCGGGCTCCGGTGCCGCCGTCAGGTGGTCCAGCGCCCTGCGCACCGCGTCGAGGGTCTCCCGGTCGCGGAGGAGCAGGCCGTGCCCGCGGTCGAGGGCGGTCAGGGCGTCGTCCACCGCGCCGTCGTGCAGGGCCCGCATGACCAGGTTGGCGGTGGGGTAGCCGTGCGCCGGGACGAGGGCCAGGTAGGCGCGGAGCGCGGCCGCGTGCAGCTCGGTGTAGACCCGGTAGCCGCTGCGGGTGCGCTCGGCGGGCGGAAGGAAGCCGTCCCGCTCGTAGTTGCGGACCGCCTGGGCCGATATGCCGTGCCCGCGGGCGAGGTCGGAAGGTCGCAAGGTGATCCCCCGTTTGAGGCTTTGCAGCAGGAATGCTCGGCCAGGGCGGCGCAAGTCTCAACCGTTCTTTCAAGGATACGCTTGAGAGGCATGAACCAGGAAATCCAGGACCTGATCCCCGCCTCCCGCGGCCTGCTGGCACTCGGCGAGCCGACGCATCTGGAACCCTCCTTCGGCTGGGTCCGCAACGGGCTGTTCGCCCGGCTGGCCGGCCTCGGCTTCCGGTCGATCGCCATGGAGACCGACCGGGCGGCCGCGCTCGCCGTGGACGACCACGTCCGGGAGGGCGCCGGCGACCTCGACGCGGTGATGGCCGCGGGCTTCTCGCACGGCTTCGGGAAACTCGAGGCCAACCGGGCGCTGGTCGCCTGGATGCGCGAGTACAACCGGGACCGCCCGGCGGAGGAGCGGCTGTCCTTCCACGGCTTCGACGGCCCGATGGAGACCACCGAGGCGCCCAGCCCGCGGAGCCACCTCGAACACGCCCGCGACTACCTGGGGCTCGACCTCGACATCGCCGGCCTGATCGGCGGCGACGAGCGGTGGAGCCGCACCGAGGCGATCCTGGACCCGGCCGCCTCGCCCGGCGCGACGCCCGAGGCCGAGCGGCTGCGGGCGGTCGCCGACGACATGCTCGTCTCGCTCTACGCCCGCGCGCCGGAGCTGATCGCGGCGACGTCGCGCCCCGCGTGGCTCCGGGCCAGGACGCGGCTGACCGCCGGCCTGGACCTGCTCCGCTACCACAGGCAGGCGGCGCGCCGGCTCGACCTGGGCCCGCGGCTGAACCTCCTGGCGTCCACCCGGGACGCGCTCATGGCGCAGAACCTCCTCGACATCCGCACCGCCGAGGCGGAGCGCGGCCCGACCCTGGTCTTCGCGCACAACCTGCACCTGAAGCGGAGCCCGAGCGGCATGGCGATGGCCGGCGAGCGGCTCGCCTGGTCCGGCGCCGGCGCCATCGTCGCGTCCCTGACCGGTGAGGAGTACGTCTTCATCGCCTGCAGCCTGGGCCGCAGCGACACGATCGGGCTCGGCGACCCGGCGCCGGGCACCTTCGAGGCCCACCTGACCGGCACCGCCGAAACCGCCCCCTGGGTCCTGACCGGGCCGACCGCCCCGGACTCCGCCCGCACCCGCACCGACCAGGTCCAGGAGCAGGGCTACTTCCCCCTGGACCGGGAGATCCTGGACTCCGCCGACGCGGTCCTGCACATCCCCGACGGCCCGGCCGCCGCCGAGGCCGCCCGGGGCTGACCCGCCGGGCCCGCGCGGGCCGGGCCTTCGGGTCCGGCCCCGCGGGTCCCGCCTCAGCCTGCCCGGCGGACGCGGGCGCGGGTCATGCGGTAGCGGAAGAAGTCCAGCTCACCGGTGGTCTCCGGGGTCCGGAAGCCGATGCGCACGGCCCCCATGAACTCCCCGTTCTTCTCGAAGGAGCCCTCGGCCTCGGCGATGGCCTCTTCGGCCAGGGAGATGTTGATCAGGGACAGGTCGGCCCCCGGGCGCAGGCCTCCGGGCAGCGGCATCGGGCCGCCGGGCGGGGCGATGTCGATCTCGGCGACCTCCCCGGCGGCGATCCTGACCCGCAGCGGGCCTTTCTCAGGCGCCCAGTGCTCCCCCGCCGGCGGCGCGTCCCCGTCATCGCCGTCGCCGAGCAGGTCGGCGGCCTCGCCCGCGGGCATGCCGAGCATGACCGGCCCGTAGAAGCCCACGGACACCAGGTCCGCCATCGCGCGGACCGCCTTGGGGTAGTTCATGCGCTCGTGCGGGGGGACCGGGACGTTGACGAACTCCGTCAGCGCCGCCCCGCCGGGCGGGGGCACATAGGAGTTGGTGTCCCCGGAGGCGGGCCCCACCAGGTCCTCCCCGTCCCGCCAGAGGGACCCGCACTCGTAGCACGTCCACAGGCACTCGCCGGTGCGCTCCGCGCACGTCTTCCCGAGGTCGAGGTTTCCGCACTCGTTGCAGCGCTGCATCGGCTCCTCTCCGCCTCTCTACCGGTTCAGTCGCCCATCTTCTTCACCGGGAAGGCGGTGACGACCTCGTTGCCCTTCTCCACGACGATCTTGACGATCTCCTCCCCATCATCGCCGATCGCCTTGCCCATCGGGATCCAGTAGGTCGTCTTGCCGTTGTGGGTCGACTTCCTGACGTCCTTCTTCTTCCGCTTGCCCCAGGCGTCGTTGAGGGTCTGCAGCGCGTTCCCGTCCTGCTTGAACTTGGTGTGGGGCCGCCCGTTCTTCATCCGGTCGATCGCCTTGGGCGAGTTGTCCGAGCTGTGCTCCAGGACGTGCTGGAGAGCGTGCTGGTTCTGCCCCGTGTCGTTGTAGTAGCGGTCCCGGAAGATCAGGCCCTTCGGGGTCTGGAACGGCCGCCCCGGCCCGTTGAGCTCCTTGAGCTTGCAGTTGTGGACGAGCGCCGCACCGGAGCCGGTCCAGACGTAGTAGGTGTGGAAGTTCGCCACGCTCAGGTTGTTGACCTGCTGCGGGCGCTGCTCGGTGCTGGTGGAGGTCACCCACGACCGCTCCCCGCCGGGGCCGATCACCTCGTCGCCGGGGACGAGTTCGCGGGCCTCCTTCCAGCGCTGCTCGTCCTCGATCCAGAAGGGGTGGCCGCCGGTGGCGGTCAGGGCGCCGACCCCGGTGATCCCGCCGCTCCAGTCGCGGAAGCCGAGGGAGACGAGCTCCTTGTCGCCGTAGGAGCCGATGACCGCGGTCACCGGCTGGGGCGCTCGCTCCCCGGTGACCGGATCCTCCGACATCACCAGGTCGCCGACCTCGACCTGCGAGATGGCCTTGGTGCCGCCGTCGGCCATGAGGACCTCGGTGCACGGCAGGAAGCTGCTGATCTTGCAGGACGAGGTGACCTTCGAGACCAGCTCGTCCAGCTTGGCCTGCGCGGTGGACACGGCCCGCTCGGCCGCCTCCTTGGCCTTCTTGGCCTTGCGGAAGCGGTTCCACAGCTTGATGATCTTGGAGGCGTTCTTGACCAGCTTGGCGCCCTTGCCCCAGGGGGTGAAGCCGACGACGGTCCACAGGCAGGCCATGATGTCGCCCTCGGTGAGGCAGGCCTTGGCGTCGTTGTAGCCGATGATGTCGCCGACCAGGTTGATCAGCTCGTCGTAGACCTCGTCGTAGCCGGACTCCTCCAGGTCCTGCTCCGCCTGCGCGAGATCGGCCTCCGCGTCCGCGTAGTCCTGGGCCGCCACCGGGTCGTACTGGGCCAGGATCGCGTCGGCCGGGTTGACCCAGTCCTCGCCGTTCTCGCCGCCCTCGCCGGGGGAGGCGCTGGGGCCCGCGCTCGGCTCGGCGCCCTCCTCGCCCGGCGCCCCCTCGTCGGGGCCGCCGGGGTTCCCGGTCTCCTCTTCCCCGGGCGAGCCCTGGTCCGAGCCGCCGCCCTCGATCTCCTCGCAGCCCTCGTCGCCGGCGACCCGGCAGAGGCCGATGGCGTAGAGGCGCTGCACATCGGACGGCAGGCCGAACGCGAACACCGCGGTCACCAGGGTCGCGATCAGCAGCACCAGGGCCGCGTACTCGAGTTTGAACCCGCCGGCCTCGGCCCTCCACACCCAGCGCATCGCGCAGGCCCTCCTGATCGCATACCGGACACCGATGCTCCCGGTGGGGCCTGCCGAGCCGCTCGAACCCACAGGAGAGCAGTCGACCGTATCGAGGAAGGCGCCGGGCCCCATAGAGCCCTGGGGCCCAATTGCGCCCGGCCAGGGGCCTATGACCGGTTTCACTCGCCCGGTACACGCGCCGGACCTGCCCTTTCGGGAACAGGTGCGGGAGGAGCCCCGCCCGGCCGGATGCGGTCAGGGCCGCCCGGCCCCGCTCATCCGGGCTCTGCCTCGGTCCGCGCTCAGTCCTCGCGGTGGGGGCCGCGGTCGTACCGCTTGCCGATCGCATCGCGCTGGGCGCGGATGCCGCGCATGTCGACGTGGTCGCCGACATAGCTGTTGCCGCCCACGTACCCGATCTGCGTCAGGTTCTCGTGGCTGCCACCGGTGACCGTGTTCACGCTGCTGTAGGAGGGGCGCTCGCGCGGGGCGGCCTCGTCGATGATGGCCCGCAGCGCCTCGGCGGCCTCCGGGTCGTTCTTGAGCACCCGGCGCAGCCGGGCGGCCCACTCCTGCTCGACGTCCTCGGGCTCGGTCTCGCCCTCGTCGATCTCGGCGCGCACCTGCTCCAGCTCCTCGCCGACGGTGTCCTCCCCCTTGCCGAACAGGGCGGCGAAGCGGGGGCGCACCCCCTGCCACAGGTCGGTGAGCATGCTCTGCACGAGCACGCTCGCACCTTCCATCGCGAGCTGGGAGACGTCCATCCGGTTCCCCTTCCCCGTTCCTCGGGCGAGGCCGCCGCAGCGGTTTCGAGAATGAGGACAACCGTATCGGGGATGAGGAGAGCCGTCTGTCGGAAACCAGGCGCTCGACCGGCCCCGGGGAAACGCGTTCCGCCTCCCACCGGCGCCTCCGCCGGCGGCGGCCGGTTCCGGCCGCGGGCTCAGCCCGCCTGGGACTTCAGGGTGTAGATGAAGTCCTCTCCCAGTTCGCGGCGGATCCTCGCCGCGATGCTCCGGTCGCAGTCGCCGGAGCACTCGGCGACCATGTGGTGGTAGAGCTCGGCCGGGCCGCTCAGGACGACCGGGACGGCGCCCTCGTGCTCGGCCCACACCGCCGCGGCGTCCATCGCCCCGACGCCGGTCAGCACCCCGTAGAGCGAGCGCCAGGCGTCGACCTGCGTCCGCGGTTCGTAGAACCCGACCAGGACGCCGGTGGAGCCGTCGTCGGGCACGGATACGACCAGGGAGTGCCAGTGCGTCACGTCGCGACCTCATTCGGTAGGGGAAGCCGAATGGGGTGACCCTATCCGCATGTCCGCGCGGGCGCCCGCTTCTCGGCGGAACTGCCGCGCCGGGCCGTTCCGGTTCGAGGGGGTATGCCGGGCTCGCCGGCCCGGGGCGGCCCTGGGGAGGACCGGCCGCACCGGGCGGGGGACCTCCGCCGGCGGCGGGGCCGGGCGGCACTCCGCGGGCGGACGGCACCCTGCGGGCGGGGCTCCCGCAGTCGGCGGCCCCCGCGGGCGGGCCGTCGCGCGGCGGCGGCCGATGCTCCTCGCGGGCCGACCGCGTCCGCTCCGACCGGGGTCTTTCCATGGAGATCGAAAGACGTTGCCCCGTGCGCCCGCAGCGCGGGACGATCACCGTCCGGAGTCTCGACGGGCCGCGGCCCCGGGCTCCGCACCAAGGCGCCTCCGCCGTCCATCCCCATTTCGCACCTGCGTTCGGCGGAGGTCGACCGGGGAGGGGCGGGCCCGCGCGGGCCCGCTCCTCCCCGTCCCTCGGCACCGCCTCGGGCGCGGGAGCGGTGACCACCGAACAGGACAGATGTACACGCAGACCGTACCGCTGAGACGACCGGACCCGACCCGCATGGGCACCGTGATCGCGTCGGCCCTGGCCACCGTCGCTCCGGTCCTCGCCTTCCTGCTGATGGGCGTCCTCCCGTCCGAAGACGGCGACGGCACCGCGGCGCCGCCCGTCACCGAGCTGCGCCCCGCCGAACTGCCCGCATGGGCACTGGTCACGCTCGGCCTGGCCGCGGTCCTGCTGCTCGGCCTGCTCGGCTACGCCCTGTCCCGGCTCCCCCGCGCGCTGGCCCGCTGCGAGGCCGCCGTGGGGCCCGCCGGCATCGAGCTCGCCGAGCACCGCGCCTGGTGGCGGCCGGGCCGCCGGGCCCTCCTGCCGTGGGACTCGATCGCCCTGGTCATGCTCCGGTCCGCCTACGTCCCGAGGGGCAAAAGGACCGTCCCGGGCCAGGTGCTCGACGTCTTCCTGCACCGGCCGGCGGACGGGCTGCCGGACTACGCCGCCGGCCACGCCACGCCCCGGGAGGAGTCGGCGGACTTCGGCCGGGCGCTGCCGCCGTTCTTCGTCCGCTTGGGCTCCCCCTCTCCGCAGATGGCGGAGAGCGTCCGCCAGGTCGCCGGGCAGGTGGCGGCGTACCGTCCGGACCTGCTGCTCCACCCGGACCCGCGCACCGCCGCCGCGACGTCGCGGGTGGGCGGGGTGCAGGCCCGCCCGTTCCTCGTCGCGGTCCTCCTCTCGGCCGTGTGCGTCACCGCCTCCCTGCTGATCGCCGTCACGCTGGCGGCGGCGGGCTGACCCCGGGCGGCGGGGCGGGCGGAGCGGCCGCCCGCCCCGCCGCCCCGTTCAGCGGCCGCGCGGGCCGCCGGGGCCGCTCCGGCCCCTCTCGGCCCCGCCGCGCCTCCCGGGCAGGCGGCGCGTCCACCACCGCGTCCTCAGGTCGGAGACCTCGGCGGCCCAGGCGGGGGCGACCCAGCAGGCCAGCGCGCCGAAGAGCAGGGCGGAGGCGACCGCGCCGACCTCCGTCACCGGCCCCGGCCGCTCGAGGGCGCCCAGGGTGAACGGGATCTCGGGCGAATCCGGGTGGTAGGCGACGATGAGGGCGTCGCCCTCCAGGTAGGCCATGGCGTCGTCGCCGCGCAGCTCGGCGCCGGAGACCGGGCCGCGCCCCTCGGGTTCGTACTCCACGTACACCGTGACCGCGGGCGGGGCCGGCCCTCCGCCGCCCCGCTCCTCCCGGCCGATCACGACCGCTTCGGCGCGCCCGCTGTACTCCCAGGGGTGCTCCTCGGGGAAGTAGATCCTCTGGACGATCCACGCGTTGCCCGCCACGGCGCCGGCGACGACGGCCGCCGCGACCGCCCACGGCAGCACGACCAGCACGAGGAACGGGACGATGTTCTCCCGGGGCACGGCGGACTCCTGGCTCCTCCCGGGCGGCGCCCGGGGTCGGGGGGCGGGGCGTACCGCGTCCCTACCCGGAAGCGCGCCGGCCATCCGGCGCCCCGTCCCGGAAACGCCCCGGCCGCAGCCCCGGAGCCGCAGGGGATGTGCCGCAGTTCACAGGAAATGCAGAAGAAGCAGAAACAGCGGGCGCGATCAGGGTCTTTAAACGGAGATCGAAAATCGCAGCTGAACGGCGTCGTCCTTTTTTCGGAAGAGAGAAGCCGCAGGTCGCCGACGCCTCACCGAGACCCTTCACCGGCCGGACGGGACACCGGAACCGCCCCCGGAAGGTTTGCCGCCGCGATTGTCCACGGCTACCGTGAAGATCAACTTCCCAGGCGGTGAATTCTTCCGCACCCGTTCCGGGTTCCGACCCCGGAACGGAAACAGGGAAATGCCGCCGACCCAGGATCGCCGACGGCGGAGAACCGGAGAACGAAAAGGAAGGCCCCGAATGAAGCGCACCTTGAAAGGGATGACCGCGTTCATGCTGACCGCAGGGGCGCTGTCCGGCGCCCTGGTCGCGGCGTCGCCCGCGGGGGCCGCCGTGGTCCCGGCCGGCCCTCCGAACGACACGGTGGTGGTGGAGAAGGACATCGCCGAGTGGGCCTGCCTCTCCAAGATGAAGAGCTACAACACCTTTCAGAAGCGGTACAAATACTTCTGCGTCACCAGCAATCCCCCCAAGATGAACCTGATGCGGGTGTCCAGAGCGTGATCGATGCGCGGCCGGGCCCGGCGCGCGCCGGGCCCGGCCGCCCTCCCCGCACCGGGGGCGGCGCCGGGCGGCGTGCGATGCTGGGCGGCGTGCACAGCAGCCACATAAGCCCGGTCCTCGTCGGCCGCGACGCCGAACTGGCCGCCCTCCGCGACGCCCTGTCCCAGGCGGACGCCGGGGAGCCCCGCGCCCTCTTCGTCGGCGGTGAGGCCGGGGTCGGCAAGACCCGGCTGATCCGGGAGTTCCTCCACCGGGCCGCCGAGGGCGGGGCGGTCACCGCGCTCGGCGGCTGCATCGAGTCCGGCGCCGACGCCCTGCCGTACCACCCCGTCTCCACCGCCCTGCGCTCCCTGCACCGGCGGCTCGGCGCGGAGTTCCGCACCGCCGTCGACGGCCAGGAGGGCGAGCTGGCCCGGCTGCTGCCCGAGCTCGGCGAGATGGACCGAGGCCGCCCCGAGAGCGGCGACCGCGCCCGGCTCTTCGAGCTCACCGCCCGCCTCCTGGAGCGCCTCGCCGCGGACCGGCCCCTCGTCCTGGTCCTGGAGGACCTGCACTGGGCCGACCGCTCCACCCGCGACCTGCTCAGCTACCTGCTGCGCGCCCTCACCGGCGGCCGGCTGCTCATCGTCGCCACCTACCGCGCCGACGACCTGCACCGCCGCCACCCGCTGCGGCCCGCCCTCGCCGAGTACGAGCGGCTGCGCACCGTCGCCCGGCTCGAACTGCCCCGTTTCGACCGCGCCGAGGTCCGCCGCCAGCTCGCCGCGATCGGCGGCGAGGAGCCGCCCGCCCATCTGGTGGACCGGGTCTTCGAGCGCTCCGGGGGCAACGCGTTCTTCGTCGAGGAGCTGGCGTGCAGCATCCGCGAGGGCTCCCCGGGCGGCATCAGCGAGTCCCTGCGCGACCTGCTGCTGGTCCGGGCCGAGGCGCTGCCGGAGGAGGTGCAGCCCGTGGTGCGGGCCGCCGCCGCGGGCGGGTCGGAGGTGGAGTTCCGGCTGCTGGCCGCGGTCACCGGCCTCGCCGAGGACGACCTGATCGAGGCGCTGCGCACCGCCGTCACCGCCGCCGTCCTGCAGCCCTCCGACGAGGCCGAGTCGTTCCGCTTCCGGCACGCCCTGATGCGCGAGGCGGTCCTCGGCGACCTGCTGCCCGGCGAGCGCTCCCGGCTCAGCCGCCGCTACGCCGAGGCGCTGGAGGCCGACCCCTCGCCGGTGTGCGCCGAGGACCGGGCCGGGCGGCTGGCCCACTACTGGTACGGCGCCCGCGACCCGGCCCGGGCGCTGCCCGCGGTGGTCGGCGCGGCGGGCGCGGCGCGCGCCCGGCACGCGTTCGCCGAGCAGTACCACCTGCTGGAGCGGGCGGTGGAGCTGTGGGACGACGCCCCCGGAGAGGTGCGCCGCGGGGCGATGCGGCGGGCCGTCGCCGACGGCCTGTGCCCGGTCGCCTCCGCGGAGGCGCCCGGGGACTTCGCGGACCTGCTCGCCGCGCTCACCGTCGCCGCGCGCCTCACCGGGGAGCGGGAGCGGGCGCTGGCCCTCGCCAAGCGGGCGCTGCGCGAACTGGAGGGCTCCGGCGGGGACGCCCTCCGCGCGGCCTGGTTCTGGACCGAGCGGCACCGGCTGATGCTGGACCTCTCCCGCTCCGACGGCTGGGACGAGATCGCCCGCGCGCAGGAGCTGGTGCGGGACCTGCCGCCGTCCGCCGTGCACGCCGAGGTGATGACGCACGCGGCGCACTGGTACGTCGTGCACCGGCCGGGGCCGGCGGCGGTCGAGATCGCGGAGCGGGCGGTGGAGCTCTGCCGGGTGACCGGCGCCGAGGTCACCGGCCTCACCGCGCGGCACCTCCTGGCCTGGCTCACGATCCACGAGGGCGACGTGGAGGCCGGGCTCGAACAGGCCCGCGAGGTGTGCGACCGGGAGCCGGAGCCGGACAACGCCAACGTCCTCCTGCGCGGCCACGGCAACCTGGCCGAGGCGCTGCACGGCCTCGGCCGCTACGCCGAGGCCGTCGAGACCGCGGAGAAGGGCGGCCGGCTGGCCGAGCGGCACGGGCTGCCGGACACCGCCTCGTTCATCGACGGCAACCTCGCCGAGTCCCTGTTCCAGCTCGGCCGCTGGGACGACGCCCGCGCGGCGCTGGAGCGGGCCGAGGGCCGGCGCGGGACGAGCGCCCGCATCCGGGGGCACATCGCGGAGCAGCGGGCCGAGCTGGCCCTGGCCCGCGGCGAGCACGACGAGGCCCGGCGGTGGCTGAAGGAGTCCGACACCTCCACCACCGGCCCGTACCCGGAGCCGCAGCACACCCTGCCCCAGGCCCGGATCGGCATCGCGCTGGCCTCCGCCGACGGCCGGATCCTGGACGCCCGGTCGCTGCTGGAGGCGGCGGTCGGCGGGGCCGTCGCCCCCGGCCACCAGCGCTACGGCTGGCCGCTGCTGTACGAGGCCGCGGCGGCGGAGGCCCGGGCCGCCGGGCTCCCGGCGGCCGAACCGGGGCGCGCGGCGGCGGTGCAGCGGATCCGCGCCGCG
Organism: Nocardiopsis potens DSM 45234; assembly: GCF_000341105.1. Taxonomy (GTDB): domain Bacteria; phylum Actinomycetota; class Actinomycetes; order Streptosporangiales; family Streptosporangiaceae; genus Nocardiopsis_A; species Nocardiopsis_A potens. The sequence goes on along the minus strand of NZ_ANBB01000050.1, from coordinate 688 downwards.
ATGGCGGAACTCCCCCGGTTCGCGCCCGTATGGGCCGCACAGGCCCTGATGGCCGAGGCCGAGCTGCGCACCGCCGAGGGCCGGGACGCCGCCGGGCAGTGGGCGGAGGCGGTCGCCGCCGCCGAACCGCTGGAGTCCCCGATGCTCCCGGCCGTCGCCCGGTTCCGGCTGGCGGAGGCGCTGCTCTCCCGGGACGCCGCCGGTTCCCGCGAAGAGGCCGGCGAGCTGCTGCGGCAGGCCGCCTCGGCGGCGCACGAGCTGGGCGCGGCGCCGCTCGAAACGGAGATCACGGCGCTGGCCGCCCGCGCCCGCATCCCGCTGCGGCGGGCCGGCGGGCAGGAGGCCCCGCCGCCGGACCCGGCCGCGGCGCTGGGGCTGACCGCCCGGGAGCGGGACGTGCTGCGCCTGGTCGCCGCCGGGCGGAGCAACCGGCAGATCGCGGAGGAGCTGTTCATCTCGCCGAAGACGGCCAGCGTGCACGTCTCCAACATCCTGTCCAAGCTGGGCGCCGCGAACCGGGGCGAGGCCGCCGCCATCGCGCACCGCCTGGGCGCCTCCTGACCCCTGCCCGGGGCCCGGGGCGCCCCGTTCCCTCCGATGATCTTGACGTTGCGGCCCTATCAGAGCGGCGGTTTCTAGGGGTCGTCGCAACACCGGGTTGGTTCGTTCAGGCCGTGAGCAGTTTATG
>NZ_ANBB01000049.1 GCF_000341105.1 Nocardiopsis potens DSM 45234 | reverse complement strand
CACCCAAGGACCACGTCGAGCAGATCATCGCGGACAAGGACGGCCTGTCCATCGCGGTGGTCAACGGCCCGAGCGCCACCGTCGTCTCCGGCGACGCGAACCTCCTCGACGGACTCGTCGAAGAGTGCGAAACCGCGGGCCTGCGCGCCCGCCGCGTCCCCGTCGACTACGCCTCCCACTCCCCCCACGTCGAACGCATCCAGGACGAGCTGCGCGAACTGCTCGCCGGCATCGAACCGTGCCCTGCCGACGTCTCCTTCTTCTCCTCACTGGAAGGCGACTGGATCGAGGACACCACGGCCCTGGGAGCCGATTACTGGTACCGCAACCTGCGCGAACCGGTCCTCTTCGGCCCCGCGGTGGAGACCCTGAAGAACGAAGGACACCTCTTCTTCATCGAGGCCAGCCCCCACCCCGTCCTCCTCATGGCACTCCCCGAAGACATCGTCGGCACCGGATCACTGCGCAGCGACGAGGGCGGACTCGACCGGCTCCTCCTCTCCGCCGGAGAAGCCTGGACCAACGGCCTCACCATCGACTGGGCCAACCTGTTCGCGAACACCGGCGCCAAGACCGTCGACCTGCCCACCTACGCCTTCCAGCACCACCGCTACTGGCTGAGCACGTCCACCGCCGGAGCGCCCGAGGTGCGGATCGAGGCGGCGGGCGACGCGGCCACCGGCCGGGCCGCCGGCGGCGGGTTCCCCGGGGACCTCGGTGCGCTCCCCGAGCTGGACGACGCGGGCCGCCGCGCCCTCGTCGCCGACCTCGTCCGGTGGCACGCCGCCTCGGTCCTGCGCCTCGGCGAGCAGGAGCGCCCGTCCGACGGCCAGAACTTCCGGGACCTCGGCTACGACTCCCTCACCGCGTCTGAGCTGCGGAAACGGCTCACCGCTGCGACCGGGATCGCCCTGGCGCCCACCGCGGCCTTCGACCACCCGTCGGTCGCCGAGCTCGCCGAGCACCTCTGCGACGGCCTCGCCCGGGCCGACTGGCAGGTCGCGGACCGGCCAGGAGGCGCGGACCCGGGAGCGGTCCCCGCCGCGACCGGCGCGGCCACCGTCCCCGGCACGACCGCCGCACCCGGCGCGGCCGCCTCGCCCGGTACGGCCTCCGGCGCCCCCGGCACCGGGCTGCGGCCCCTGTTCCGGGCCGCCCTGGACACCGGCCGCTACGCCGACTTCATCGGCCTCCTCGCCGACACGGCGTCCTTCCGCCCCCGCTTCTCCACCCCCGACGAGTTCCCGCGGCCGCTGGCGCTCACCCCGCTGAGCGGCGGTGACGCCGAGCCCGTGATCATCGGGTGCACGGGGTCGGCGGCGATCGGCGGCCCGCAGGAGTTCTCCCGGTTCGCCAACGCGCTGCCCGGCTCCTACCCGGTGTCGGCGCTGCCGCTGCCCGGCTACCGGATGGTGGACGGCGCTCCGGAGCCGCTGCCGAGCGCGCTGGAGGCGGTCCTCGACCTGCAGGCGCAGGCCCTGCTCCGCGCGGTGGGCGATGCGCCCTTCGTCCTGATCGGCCACTCGGCCGGCGCGCTGCTCGCGCACGGGCTGGCGAGCCGGGTCGAGCACGGGCACGGCCGCCCGGCGGCCGGGGTGGTGCTGGTCGACCCCTACCCGCCGGGGCGCCAGGAGCCCATCGCCGCGTGGGGGCGTCTGCTGGGCGAGGGGATGTTCGCCGGCGAGCTGGACCCGATGGACGACGTCCAGCTCACCGCGATGGGCGCCTACTCCCGGCAGCTGTCCGACTGGAAGCCGGCGGAGATCGCTGCACCCGTCCTCGTGCTCCGGGCCTCCGAGCCGCTCGGCCCGTGGCCGGCGGGGCGCGGCGACTGGCGGGCGTCGTGGGAGGCGCCGCACGAGGCCGTCGACGTCCCGGGCGACCACTTCTCGATGATGCAGCGGCACGCCCCCGACCTGGCGCGGGCGGTGGACGCGTGGCTGCGGTCGCGCTGACCGCCCCGCAGCACGCACCCCGGTCCGCCGCCGCGCGCACCCCCACCCCGAACGGAGCCCCATGGAAGAACTCGTCAACCGCTGCCTGATGGTGGGCCTGCCCGGCACCTCCGTCCCCGCCCACATGGAGGAGCTGATCTCGGCCGGCCTGGGCGGGATCATCCTCTTCGGCCGCAATCTGGACGGCGCCGACCAGGTCCGCGCGCTGACCGGGGCGGCGCGGGCGGTCCGGGGGGACCTGCTGGTCGGGGTTGACGAGGAGGGGGTCGAGCCGGGGCACTTCGTGGCGCTCGGCGGTCCGCCCCGCGCCGGCAACCACGCCCTGGGCGCGCTGGACGACGTGGACCTGACGCGCAGGGTCGGCGCCGACATCGGGGCCTACCTGTCCTCGCTGGGGATCAACGTCGATTTCGCGCCGTGCGCCGACGTCAACGCCCTCCCGGAGAACCCGGTGATCGGGGTGCGGTCGTTCGGTTCGGACCCGGCGCTCGTGGCCCGGCACACCGACGCGTTCACCGCCGGCGTCCAGGCGGCCGGGGTGGCCGCCTGCGCCAAGCACTTCCCGGGGCACGGGGCGACCCGGGTCGACTCCCACGTCGACCTGCCCGAGGCCGAGTTGACGGAGGCCGACCTGACGCCGTTCCTGGCGTGCTCGCCGGACCGGGCCGCCATGGTCCTGGCGGCGCATGTGCGCTACCGCGGGCTCGGCGGCGAGCCGGCGTCGCTGAACCGCCGGATCCTGACCGGGCTGCTCCGGGAGGAGCTCGGCTTCCGGGGGGTCGCGGCCACCGACGCGCTGGAGATGGGGGCGGTGTCGGGGCGGATGGCGCTGGACGAGGCGGCGGTGCGGGCGCTGGCCGCGGGGGCGGACCTGCTGCTGGTGGGGTCGGCCGAGGTGGACGCCCGGAAGGTGCGCGACGCGGTGCTGGCGGCGGTCGCCGACGGGCGGCTTCCGCGGTCGCGGGTGGAGGAGGCCGCCGGGCGGGTGCGGGAGATGGCGGAGCGGTTCGCCGCTCCGGCGGCGCCGCCCGCTCCTGCGGGGGCGGGAGCGGGCGGCCCGGACGCGGAGGCCGGGGAGCGGCTGGCCGCGCGGCTGGCCCCCGAGCCGCTCGGCGCGGCGCCCTACGTGGTGGAGTTGCGCGGCCCGGACTTCGGCTTCCCCGAGCGGTTCGCGGGCCTGCCGGAGATCGCCGCGTCCCTCGATCCGGACGCGGACGGCGTGGTGCTGGCGGAGGCGCCGCCGGGGGGCGCCCGGCAGGTGCTGGAGGGGGCCGGGTCCGGTGCGGGGGGCGGTCTCCGCCCGCTGGTGATCGGCGTCCAGGACGCGCACCGCACGCCTTGGATGCGGGGGCTCCTCGCGGAGCTGCTGGAGCGCCGCCCGGACGCGGTGGTGATCGGCACCGGCCTGTCCGAGGACGCGGGTCCGGCGTCCGGCGCCGCCGCCTTCCTCCCGGCCTACGGCCGCAGCCCCGCGCTGCTCCGCCCGCTGCTGGCCGCTCTGCTGGGCCGGTCCCGGTGAGGGCCGGCACGGGGCGCCCCGCCCGCGCACGCCGGGCCGGTTGCGGCGTCCCCTCGGCCCCGGCTCTGTCGCACAACGCCCATGACCATGACCGGCCCGAGGGCCGGAGCCCGTTCGGAGGAGCTTGATGAACGACGCCGCCGGAACCGACCCCGCACCTCCCGCCGTGCCGCCCCTGCCGCTGGGCGGGGCCGTGGAGGAGGTCCGGGACGACGTGCTCGGCAACCACCTGCTCGACGCGCGCGGGCTGCAGTGGCTGCACGGGGTCAACGGCGACCCCTACGCCCGGGCGCTGTGCGGGCAGGACGACGACCCGTATCCGCTCTACGAGCGGGTGCGGGAGCACGGCCCGGTGCACCGGAGCCTCACCGGCAGCCTGGTGGTGGCCGGCCGGTCGGCCGCCGAGCGGGTGCTCGGCGACGGCGCGGTGTTCGCCCGGCCCGGGCGGGGCGGGCCGGTCCCGGAGCCGCAGGTGCTGCCGTTCCTCGCCCGCGACCCGCTGGCCGGCCCGGAGCCGGGCGCGGCGGAGGAAGAGGCGGAAGGCCCCGCCGGGTCCGGCGGGGCGGCCGCCCGGGCGGCCCGCGAGGCGGTGCTGGAGCGGGTCGCGGCGCTCCGCGGGCGGGGCGGGCCGGTCCGGCTCGACGTGATGGCGGACGCGGTGTGGCCCGCCGCGGTGGCGGCGGCCGCCGCGCGGTGCGGCGTCCCCGCCGGGGGCCTCGGCGCTTTCGCCGCGGCCTGCCGCGCCCTGTCCGGGCTGCCCGACTACCCGCTGTCGGCGCAGCGGCCGCAGCAGGTCCGCGCGCTGGCCGCCGCCCTGGAGGAGCTGGACGGCGTCCCGGGGGCGCGGCCGGCGGAGGCGGCGCGCGCCGCGGTCGCGGCGCACCTGGCGGGGAACACCGTGCTGGCGCTGCTCGGCGGCCCCGGGGCCTGGAAGCGGGTGCACGGCGAGCCCGGGCTCGCCGCGGCGGCGGTGGGCGAGGCGCTGCGCCTGGACCCGCCGGTGCAGATGGCCGCGCGGGTGGCCCGGGCCGGCACCGAGGTGGGCGGGGCCGAGGTGCCCGCGGGGGCGCACGTGGTCGTCCTGGTCGGCGCGGCCGGCCGCGACCCGGGCGCGTACCACGCCCCCGGCGCCTTCGACCCGGACCGGTCAGACGGCGGCGCCGGTGCGGCCGGGCGGGTGGTCCCCCCGGCGGTGCGGGGCGACGCCGAGGCGGCGGTCGCGGCGCTCGCCGAGGCGCTGCCGGGGCTCGCCCCGGCCGGGCCCGTCCTCTACCGCAGGCGCCGGCCGGTCTCCCGCGGCCCGCTGGCGCTGCCCGCCTCCGCCTGACCCGCCGTCCGAGAAGGATCATCGCCCATGCGCGTCCTGTTCACCTCCCTCGCCCACAACACGCACTACTACACGCTGGTCCCGCTGGCCTGGGCGCTGCGCGCCGCGGGGCACGAGGTGCGGGTGGCGTCCCAGCCCGCCCTCGCCGACGCCATCACCGCCTCCGGGCTGACGGCCGTCCCGGTCGGCACCGACCACCTGATCCACGAGACCCGGCTCCGGATGAACGGGGAGCCGCGCCCGGACCACCCCGCCATCGACTTCGACGAGGTGCGCGGGACGGAACCGGACTGGGAGCACGTGCTGGGCCGGGAGACGCTGCTGACCCCTTACTTCTATGCGCTGGCCAACAACGACGAGATGGTCGACGCGCTCGTCGCGCACGCCCGGGCGTGGCGCCCGGACCTGGTGGTGTGGGAGCCGGTGACGTTCGCGGGGGCGGTGGCCGCGCGCGCCTCCGGCGCCGCGCACGCGCGCCTCATGTGGGGTTCGGACGTGCTGGGGAGCGCGCGCCGCACCTTCGTTCGGCTGCGCGACGCCCAGCCGCCCGAGCACCGCGAGGACCCGCTGCGCGACTGGCTGACCTGGACGCTGGAGCGGCACTCGTGCACCTTCGACGAGGAGGCGGTGACCGGGCAGTGGACGATCGACCCGGCCCCGGCGAGCCTGCGGCTGCCCACCGGGCTGCCGACGGTGGGGATGCGCTACGTCCCCTACAACGGCCCGTCGGTGCTGCCGGAGTGGCTGTCCGAGCCGCCGGAGCGCCCGCGGATCTGCCTGACGCTGGGGGTCTCCGCTCGCGAGGTGCTGGGCGGGGACAACGTGTCCCTGGCCGACCTGATCGAGGGCCTGGCCGACCTGGACATCGAGCTGGTCGCCACGCTCGACCCGGGCCAGCGCGAGGCGCTGGGGCGGGTGCCGGACAACACCCGCCTGGTGGACTTCGTGCCGCTGGACGCGCTCCTGCCGTCCTGCGCCGGGATCGTGCACCACGGCGGCGCGGGGACGTTCTCCACCGCGCTCGCCCGCGGCGTCCCGCAGATCGTGCTCGCCGCGCTGTGGGACGCCCCGGTCAAGGCGCGGCGCCTGGCCGAGCTGGGCGCGGGCGCGATGATCGCCCCCGCCGAGCTGACCGGTGAGGCGGTGCGCGCGCAGGTGGAGCGGGTGGTGTCGGATCCGTCGGTGGCGGCGGCCGCCGGGCGGCTGCGCGAGGAGGCGCTGGCCGACCCCTCGCCCGCCGGGCTCGTCCCCGAGCTGGAGCGGCTCACCGCCGTGCACCGGTCCGCGCCCGCCCTGGGCTGACCCCGCGGCCGGCGCGCCGGCCGCCCCGACCCCTTTCCCCCTGCCCTTCCCCGCCGCACTCGGGCGGCGGGCCCCGAAGCGAGGAGACCTCCGTGTACGAGGAAGAGCTGGCCGCCATCTACGACCTGGTCTACGAGGGCCGGGGCAAGGACTACGCCGCCGAGGCGGAGCAGGTGCTGGACCTGGTCCGGGAGCGCGCGGGGGAGCCCGCGTCGCTGCTCGACGTGGCCTGCGGCACCGGTGCGCACCTGCGGCACTTCGCGGCCGCGGTGCCGCACGCCGAGGGCCTGGAGCTGTCCGAGGCCATGCTGGGCGCGGCCCGCGACCGGGTGCCCGGTGTGAAGCTGCACCAGGGCGACATGCGCGACTTCTCCCTGGGGCGGCGGTTCTCCGCGGTGGTGTGCATGTTCAGCTCGATCGGCTACATGGGCGACGCCGGCGAGCTCGGTGCGGCGCTGCGCCGCTTCGCCGGCCACCTGGAGCCCGGCGGCGTCTGCGTCATCGAGCCGTGGTGGTTCCCGGAGTCCTTCATCGAGGGCTATGTGGGCGCCGACACCGTCCAGGACGGCGGGCGCACCGTCACCCGGATGTCGCACTCGGTCGCGGTGCGCGGCGGCCGCGCGACGCGCCTGGAGGCGCACTTCCTGGTGGCCGACGCCGGGTCGGGGATCCGGCACTTCTCCAACGCCCACGAGATCACGCTCTTCCGGCGTGAGGAGTACGAGGCGGCGTTCACCGGCGCCGGCCTGGCCGTCGAGTACATCGGCGGCGGGCCGTCCGGGCGCGGCCTGTTCGTCGGGGTTCGCGGCTGAGCCCCGATATCTGCAACGACACGAAGAAAGTGGACGACGATGACCACCACGACCCGATCCGGTGACCCCGGCGAGACCGCGGAGGCGCTGGTCGCGCGGATGACGCGCGAGGAGAAGCTGTCCTTCGTCGCCTGGGGGTTCGATCCCGTGGAGATGAAGGGCGTCGGCTACCTGCCGGGGGTGCCCCGGTTGGGGATCGCCCCGCTGCGGGTGGCGGACGGCCCGGTCGGGATCCGGCTGATCGGTGAGGCCGCGACGGCGCTGCCCGCCCCCGTCGCGCTGGCCTGCGCCTTCGATGCGGGCCTGGCGCGGGAGTACGGCGCGGTGATGGGCCGCGACGGGCGGGCGCTGGGGCAGGACATGGTGCTGGCGCCGATGGTGAACTCGGTGCGGGTGCCGCACGCCGGGCGGAACTTCGAGACGTTCGGCGAGGATCCGCTGCTGGCGTCCGAGGTGGCCGCGGCGCAGGTGGAGGGGGTGCAGTCGGAGGGCCTGATGGCCTGCGTGAAGCACTTCGCCGCCAACAACCAGGAGCGGGACCGGTTCACCGTGGACGCCGCCGTCGGCGAGCAGGTACTGCGGGAGATCGAGTTCCCGCCGTTCCGCGCGGCGGTGGAGGCGGGGACGGCGGGGGTGCTGGCCGCCTACAACTCCCTGAACGGGGCGTTCTGCGCGGAGAACCCGGGGCTGCTGCGCGATGTGCTGCGCGGCGACTGGGGGTTCGAGGGGTGGGTGATGTCGGACTGGCTGGGCACGCACAGCACGGCCGCCATCGGCCTCGGCCTCGACCAGGAGCTGGGCCGCGAGATCGAGCACGAGCCCGGCCCGGACGAGGAGCCGCCGCCCCCCAAGTACTTCGGGGCGGCGCTGGCGGAGGCGATCGACCGCGGGGAGGCGGCCGAGGCCGACCTGGACCGGGCGGTGGCCCGGATCGTGGCGGCGATGGCCCGGTTCGGGCTGGTGGGCGGGGCGCCCCCGGCGCGGCCGGAGCGGGACCCGGAGGCCGCCCGCGGGGTGGCGCTGCGCGTCGCCCGAGCCGGCGCGGTGCTGCTGCGCAACGAGCGCGGCACGCTGCCGCTGGCCGGTGAGCGCGCCGCCGACCTGGTCGTGATCGGCGACGCGGCCGCGGTTCCCAAGGTCACCGGTCTGGGCAGCGCCTTCGTCACCCCCGACGCGGCGGCGGCTCCGCTGGACGCGATCCGCGAGCGCGCCGGGGCGGGCGCCCGGGTGCTGCACGTGCAGGGCGACGACGTGTTCGGGCGGCCCATCGGGGACGGTGCGCTGTCCCCGCCGCTCCCGGGCGGGCACGCGCTGCCGGCGGGCGGCCGGGGGGAGGTCTACAAGGGGGTGCTGACCGTCGCCGAGGCCGGAATGCACCGGCTGTCGGTCCGGGTGCGCGGCGGGTACGCCACCCTCACCCTGGACGGCGATGTCGCCATGGAGGCCGGCGAGGTGTTCGGGCCGCAGAGCAGCCTGACCCTGGACCTCGCCGCGGGCGAGTACCGGATCGGGCTGGCCGGGTGGGCCTGGCAGGCGTCGCCGCTGGAGGTCGAGCTGGCCTGGGTGACCCCGTCGATGGCGCGGGAGGACATCGCGGAGGCGGCCGCGGCCGCGCGCGCGGCGCGCACCGCCGTGGTGTTCGCCCACGACGACGGGGCGGAGGGCTACGACCGGTCCTCGCTGTCGCTGCCGGGCCACCAGGACGCCCTGATCGAGGCGGTGGCCCGCGCCAACCCGGACACCGTGGTGGTGCTGAACACCGGTTCGGCGGTGCTGATGCCGTGGCTGGAGGAGACCGGCGCGGTGCTGCAGATGTGGTACCCGGGCCAGGAGGGGGCGGCGGCCACGGCGGGGCTGCTGTTCGGCGACGCCGACCCGGGCGGCCGGCTCGCGCTGTCCTTCCCGGCGGCCGAGGACGCCCACCCGGTGGCGGGGGACCCGGTGCGCTACCCGGGGGTGGAGGGCCGCCAGGAGTACTCCGAGGGCCTGCTCACCGGCTACCGGTGGTACGAGGCGACGGGGACGCGTCCGCTGTTCCCGTTCGGGCACGGGCTGTCCTACGCCCGCTTCGAGTACGCGGGGGCGTCGGTGCGGGCCGACGGGGACGGCCTGGAGGTGGAGGCGGTGCTCCGCAACACCGGCGACCGGGCGGGGAGCGAGGTGGTCCAGGTCTACCTGGGGCCCGCCCCGGAGCTGCCCGGCCATGTGGAGCAGGCGCCCAAGCGGCTGGTGGGCCACGCGCGGGCGGAGCTGGCGCCGGGCGAGGAGCGGCGGGTCGCGGTGCGGGTGTCCGCGCGGGCCCTGGAGCACTGGGACGCCGCCGCGGGCGCCTGGGTCCGGGGCGCCGGCGAGCGGCTGGTCCAGGTGGGCGCGTCCGCCTCCGACATCAGGGCCGCCGAGCGGTTCCGCGTCGCCCCGTAGCGCCCCGTTCCCTCCGCTCGTCCGGGGGGGCGCCCGCCGGTTCCGGTCCCCGGTCCGGCGGGCGGCTCCGCCGTGCCGCGTGGGAGGGCTCCCAGGCGCGGTGTTCCCGGCGCCGCGGCCCCATCGGAGCGCGCCGGCGCCCCCGCGGCGCCGGGATCGCCGGGGACGGGGCGCGGGCGGGGCGTTTTCCGGTGCTCACCGCCCCGTTTCCGGCAACGGCGTAGGGGGCGGTTAGGGGTTACCGCCCCCGCCCCCTCCTCCGTACATTCGTCCGCGCACGGGCCCCCATTCCGGCCCTGTCCCCCTCTGCTTCACCTCCCACTCACCGGCGCGGCGGCTCCGCGCGGTACCCCGCACCGGGGAGCACCCCCGCCCGCGGCGCCCTGACACATAGGACGAGCCATGATCCGATCTCGCAAGGCGGCGTTCCCCCCGGTTCCCGCGCCGCCCGGCCCGCGCCCCTCGGCCGCTCAGCCGAACGGGGCGGGCGCATGAGCACCGGAGCCCCCACCCCCGCGGACGCGCCCGCGGCGCGGCGCACCCCGCTCGTACCGCTGCTGACCCTGCTGCTGCTCGGCAACGTCTCGGTGATCGCCGTCTTCACCGGCGCCAGCACCCTCATCCCGGCCCGCCTCGCCGAGATCGACCCGGCGAACAAGGAAGCCCTGTGGGGCACCATCCAGGGGATCAGCGCCGTGTTCGCGACGCTGTTCAACCCGATCGGCGGCGCGCTGTCGGACCGCACCCGGTCGCGGATGGGCCGCCGCCACCCCTGGCTGCTGGGCAGCGCACTGGTCGGGTTCGGCGTCCTGGCGTTCCTGGGCAACGCGACGACCGTGGTGATGATCGGGATCGCCTGGTGCCTGGCGCAGGCGGTGATGAACATCTTCATGGCGGCGCTGACCGCGATCATCCCCGACCGGGTGCTCCCCGCCCGGCGCGGCACCGCGTCAGCGGTGATGGGCGTGGGCACGTCGCTGGGCGCGATCGTCGGCACGCAGATCGCCGCCCGCTACGTCGACGACGGCGCGCTGGCCTACATCATCTTCGGCGGCACGGTGCTGGTCGCCGCGCTGCTCTTCGCCACCTGCACGCGCGACCCGCGCCCGGGCGAGTACGAGGAGTCGCAGAACGTCACGCTCGCCGAGTCCTTCGTGACGTTCCTGGCGGCCCTGAAGCACCGCGACTTCATGTGGGTGTGGCTGGGCCGGGCCCTGATGGTGCTGGGCTACTTCATGGTGCTGATGTTCATGCTGTTCATCCTCACCGACTACATCGCCCTGCCGGACGGGCTCAAGCCCACCGACGCGATGGCCACCGCGGTCACCGTCTCCACCGTCGCGGGCATGCTGGCGACGATCATCGGCGGGCCGCTGTCGGACTGGACCGGGCGGCGCAAGCTGTTCGTGGTCATCTCCGGCGTGGTGACGGCGTGCGCCCTGCTCATCCCGCTGCTGCAGCCGACCTGGACCGCGTTCCTGGTCTACGCGGGCCTGCACGGCGCGGCGTTCGGCTGGTACAGCGCGGTGGACATCGCGCTGATGACGCTGATCCTGCCGCGGTCGGAGGACGCCGGCCGGGACATGGGCGTGCTGAACATCGCCAACGCCGGGCCGCAGATCATCGCCCCGTTCATCGCGGCCTCGGTGATCGGGGCGTTCGGCGGCTACCCCGCCCTGTTCATCACGGGCATGGTGATCTCGCTGGTGGGCGCGGTGGCGGTGCTGCCGGTGAAGTCGGTGCGCTGACCTCACCGTCCGGCGCCCCCTGCGGCCCCGGGCCCGCCGTACGTCCGGCGGGCCCGGGGCCGCGGCTCATTCCGCGCCGCCCTCGGGCAGCACGGTGCGCAGCCAGTCGTCGGGGCGGCCGCGGCGGCGCCACTCCCGCGGGTAGCCGACCGACACCTCCTCGAACCGCACCCCGTCGTAGCGGGTGGTCCGGGGGATGTGCAGGTGCCCGTAGACGACCGCCGCGGCGTTGAACCGCAGGTGCCAGTCGGCGGTGCGGACCGTGCCGCACCACTGGGCGAACTCGGGGTAGTGCAGGACGTCGGTGGGGCGGCGCACCAGCGGCCAGTGGCCGACCAGCACGGTGGGGTGCCGGGCGGCGGCCTCCTCCAGCCGGGGCTCGGTGGCGGCGACCCGGGCCGCGCACCAGTCCTCCCTGGTCGGGTAGGGGTCGGGGTGGAGCATGAACTCGTCGGTGCAGACCACGCCGGTCCGGTGGGCGTAGGCGAGGCCCTCCTCCTTGGTGGAGGTCCCGGGCGGGTGGAACGAGTAGTCGTAGAGCGTGAACACCGGGGCGACCACGACCGGCCCGCCGTCGCCCTCCCACACCGGGTAGGGGTCCTCCGGGGTGAGCACGCCCAGCCGGCGGCAGATCGCCACCAGGTGGTCGTAGCGCGCGGCGCCGTTCAGCCGCACCGGGTCGCCCTTGACGGTCCACAGGTCGTGGTTGCCGGGCGTCCACACCACGGTGTCGAAGCGGGACGCCAGCAGCGCGAGGACCCGCTCGATGTCGGCGGGGGTCTCGGCGACGTCCCCGGCCACCAGCAGCCAGTCGCCGGGGTGGCCGGGGTGCAGCCCCTCCGCGATGGCGCGGTTCTCCTGATGCGAGACGTGCAGGTCGCTGACCGCGAGCAGTCGGGGCCGCCGTTGCATGTGTCGCACCTGCTTCCGGGAGGGGACGGGGACGGAGCACCGCGCCCCATTGTGCACGGTCCCGCGCCGCCGGGGGCGCGGCCCCCTGCCCCGCCCCTACCGGCCCCTAGCGGCCCCCTATTGTCGGCGGAGGCCGTCGCCGGGCGGGGGAGCGCGTTGCTAGCTTCCGGCCTGTGCTGAAGGGAATCGTGCTCGCAGGAGGGCGGGGGACCAGGCTCCACCCGGTCACCTCGGCCGTATCGAAACAGCTGCTCCCCGTCTACAACAAGCCGATGATCTACTACCCGCTGTCGGTGCTGATGCTGGCCGGCATCCGGGACATCCTCGTCATCACCCGCCCCGACCACGTCGGGCAGTTCCGCGCGCTCCTCGGGGACGGGGGGCATTTGGGCCTGTCCATCGGCTACGCCGCCCAGGAGGAGCCGCGGGGCATCGCCGAGGCGCTGACGATCGGCGCCGACCACATCGGCGGCGACCCGTTCACCCTGGTCCTGGGGGACAACATCTTCCACGGCCCCGGGCTGTACTCGCTGCTGCACACCAGCGCCGCCGAGCTCGACGGCTGCGTGCTGTTCGGCTACCCGGTCCGCGACCCCGAGCGGTACGGGGTGGGCGAGACCGACGCCGAGGGGCGGCTGGTGTCCCTGGAGGAGAAGCCCGCCGCGCCGGCGAGCAACCTCGCCGTCACCGGCCTGTACATGTACGGGCCCGACGCGGTGGACATCGCCCGCGGGCTGGCCCCCTCCGACCGCGGCGAGCTGGAGATCACCGACGTCAACATCGCCTACATGAAGCAGGGCCGGGCGCGCATGGTCGACCTGGGGCGCGGGTTCGCCTGGCTGGACGCCGGGACCCACGACTCGCTGCTGCACGCCTCCCAGTACGTGCAGGTCCTGGAGGAGCGGCAGGGGATCCGGATCGCCTGCCTGGAGGAGATCGCCTACCGCATGGGGTTCATCGACGCCGGGGCCTGCCTGGAGCTGGGCCGCCGGTACGGCGACAGCGCCTACGGCGCCTACCTGGTGGAGCTCGCCCAGGGCGGGTGAGGGCCCGCGGGCCGACCGCCGCGACGAAACGACGACCCGGCAGGGGCCGGGAAGGGAGGAAACCGTGCGTGTACTGGTGACCGGGGGCGCCGGCTTCATCGGATCGCACTTCACCCGCATGCTGCTCGCCGACGCGCTGCCCGGTCCGGCCGCCTCCTCGGTGACCGTGCTGGACCTGCTCACCTACGCCGGCGACCCCGGCGTCCCGGCCGCACTGGAGGGCGACCCGCGGTTCCGGTTCGTCCGCGGCGACGTCTGCGACGCCGGCCTGGTCGCGTCCCTGGCCGCCGAGGCCGACGCGGTGGTGCACTTCGCCGCCGAGAGCCACGTCGACCGGTCGATCGACGGCGGGGCCGAGTTCGTCCGCACCAACGTGCTGGGCACCCAGACCCTGCTGGAGGCGGCGCTGCGCGGCGGGGTCGACCGGTTCGTGCACGTGTCCACCGACGAGGTGTACGGCTCCATCGCGTCGGGTTCGTGGACCGAGGACCGGCCGCTGGAGCCCAACTCCCCCTACGCGGCGTCCAAGGCCGCCTCCGACCTGATGGCGCGGGCCTTCCACCGCACCCACGGGCTGGACGTGCGCACCACCCGCTGCTGCAACAACTACGGTCCGGGCCAGTTCCCGGAGAAGGTGATCCCGCTGTTCACCACCAACCTGCTGGACGGCGGGACGGTGCCGCTCTACGGCGACGGCGGCAACGTCCGGGAGTGGGTGCACGTGGAGGACCACTGCCGCGGGATCGCGCTGGTGCTCGCCGGCGGCCGGCCGGGCGCCGTCTACAACATCGGGGGCGGCACCGAGCTGAGCAACCGGGAGCTGACCGCCCGGCTGCTCGACGCCTGCGGCGCGGACTGGTCGGCGGTGCGCTCCGTCCCCGACCGCAAGGGCCACGACCTGCGCTACTCCCTGGACGACGGGCTGATCCGGCGGGAGCTGGGCTACCGGCCCCAAGTGGAGTTCGGCGCCGGGCTGGCCGGGGTCGTGGACTGGTACCGGGAGAACCGCGGCTGGTGGGAGCCGCTGAAGAAGGCGCGGGCCGGCGGCCCGGGCGCGCGGGCCGCGGCGGCGCCCGGAGGCGCCGCGTGAACGTGGCCGAGACCGGGGTGGGCGCGGCCCGCACCATCGACCTGCAGACCTTCGCGGACCCGCGCGGCCGGCTGTCGGTGGTCGAGGGCGGGCGGCACGTGCCGTTCGAGATCCGCAGGGTCTACCACCTCTACGGCGTCCCCGACGACGCGCTGCGCGGCGCGCACGGGCACCGGCGGCTGCAGCAGCTCGTCGTGGCCGTGCACGGCGGCTTCACCGTCCACCTGGACGACGGGTTCCGCCGCTGCGCGGTCACCCTGGACCGCCCCGACCAGGGGCTCTACATCGCCCCGATGACCTGGCGGGAGATCATCGGCTTCACCGGCGGCGCCGTCGCCATGGTGCTGGCCTCCGACCACTACGACGCCGACGACTACTTCCACGACTACGAGGGCTTCCTGCTGGAGGCCCGGGCGGCCGCCCCGCCGCCGGGGGGAGGACGGGTATGACCGCGGAACGCGGCGGGACCGCCGCCGGTGCGCCCGGCGGCCTGCGGGAGGCCGGGCCCGGGGTGCCCTTCCTGGACCTGCGGGCGCCCTACGCCGAGCTGCGCGACGACGTCGACCGGGCGGTGTCGCGGGTGCTGTCCTCGGGCCGCTACCTGCTGGGACCGGAGATCGAGGCGTTCGAGTCGGAGTTCGCCGAGTACTGCGGCACCGCGCACTGCGTCGCGGTGAACAGCGGGTGCGACGCCCTGGAGCTGGCGCTGCGCGCCCTGGGGGTGGGGCCCGGCGACGACGTGCTCGTCCCCTCGCACACCTTCATCGCGACCTGGATCGCGGTGTCGGCGGCGGGGGCGCGCCCGGTGCCCGTGGAGCCGGCGGACGGCGGGACGCTGATCGACGCCGCCGGGGTCGAGGCGGCGGTCACGCCCCGCGCCAAGGCGGTGGTCCCGGTCCACCTCTACGGCCACCCGGTCGACCTCGACCCGCTCCGCGAGGCGGCGCGCCGGCACGGCCTGCACGTGCTGGAGGACGCCGCGCAGGCGCACGGCGCCCGCTACCGGGGGCGCAGGGTCGGCGCCGCCCCGTCGCTGGCGGCGTTCAGCTTCTACCCCGGGAAGAACCTGGGGGCGATGGGGGACGGCGGGGCGGTGGTGACCGGCGACGCCGGCCTGGCCGACCGGCTGCGGATGCTGCGCAACTACGGTTCGCGGGTGAAGTACCGGCACGAGCTGCGGTCCGGCAACTCCCGGCTGGACGAGGTGCAGGCCGCGGTGCTGCGGGTCAAGCTGGCCCGCCTGGACGAGTGGAACGGGCGCCGCGCCCGGGCGGCGGAGCGCTACCGGGACGGGCTGGGCGGCCTGGACTGGCTGCGGCTCCCGGAGGCCGCGCCGTGGGCCGAGCACGTGTGGCACGTCTACCCCGTGCGCACGCGGTACCGGGACGCCCTGGCCGAGCACCTGGCCGCGGCCGGCGTGCAGACGCTGTCCCACTACCCGGTGCCGGTGCACCTCTCCCCCGCCTACGCCTCGGCCGGCCTCCCGGAGGGCTCGCTGCCGCGCGCCGAGCGGCTGGCCGCGGAGCTGCTGAGCCTGCCGATCGGCCCGCACCTGGCGGACGGGGAGGCCGACGCGGTGGTGGCGGCGGTCCGTTCGTTCCGGCCGCCGGGGTGAGGCCCCCGGGGCCGCCCCGGGTGGCCGGATCCGGCCATTCTCCGGAAACGGGGTTCCCTGCCGGGCGGCGGCCCTCGTCCGACCTGCCGATTTCTCCGGGGAGCGGAATTCACCGTTTCCCCGGAGTGCATTTCCGGCTCGGATTCCGGTGGTAGGTTCTGGCCTCGATGTCCGGATCTCCAGTGCGCTTCCGGTGGGCGTTCCTCCGACCGGAACGCAGGTGAAAGAGGGGGACGTGCCCGAAGACCGACGCTCCGGCCGCCGCGGCGGCCGGGGGCGCCCCGCGGACGCGGCAGGCCCTGGCGCGCCGGGCGGGCGGGACCGCCGAGGGTCCCGTCCGCGCAGCCGCGCCGACCACAACCGGCGGGTGTTCGGCCAGAATTTCCTCGTCGATTCCCGGTCCGTGCAGAGGTTCGTCGAGGTCGCCGCCCCGCGGGCGGACGACCTGGTGCTGGAGGTGGGCCCGGGCGAGGGTCGGATCACCCGGGCGGTGTCCCGGAAATGCCGCCGGGTCGTCGCCTACGAAATCGACGGGCGAATCGCCGGGCGGCTGCGCGAATCCCTCGGCGCCGGCTCCGGAATCAACGTCGTGAACAGGGATTTCCTGAAATCCGAGCCTCCCCGCGAGCCGTTCTCCGTGGTCGGCAACATCCCTTTCTCGTCCACTTCGAAGATCATCGACTGGTGCCTGGACGCGCGGTCGCTCCGTTCGGCCACCTTCATCACCCAGCTGGAGTACGCCCGCAAGCGCACCGGCGACTACGGCCGGTGGAGCAGGCTGACCGTCGCCACCTGGCCCGACTTCCACTGGCGGATCGCCGACCGCATCCCCCGGCACAAGTTCCGCCCGGTGCCCAAGGTCGACGCCGGGGTCATGCGGATCGAGCGGCGCGAGGAGCCGCTGCTGCCGCGGTCGGCGCGGGGCGACTACCTCGCGATGGTCGACGCCGGGTTCACCGGCAAGGGCGGGTCGCTGCACGCCTCGCTGCGCCGGGGCCACCGGACGGCGCGGGTCAACGCCGCCTTCCGCGAGGCCCGGCTGGACCCGGACACCGTCGTCGCGTTCGTCCACCCCGACCAGTGGGTCACCCTGTTCCGGGTACTGCACAACGCCTGACCCCGCCCGCCGATGACTTCCGGGCCCCGGCGGGGTCTATCCAGGTGACGGCATCGAAGACCTCACCTCTGGGAGCCGACCATGGCCCGGCACGACGAACCCGCCACCACCGCGAAGAGCCCCGGGCGCGGGCTGAACATCACGCTGTGGGTGCTGCAGGTGCTGCTGGCGCTCTTCTTCGCGGGGGCGAGCGCCTTCCCCAAGCTGACCGGGCACGAGTCGGCGCGGGCCGGCTTCGACCTGATCGGCTACGGCGACTGGTTCATGTACCTCATCGGGGCGCTGGAGCTGGCCGGTGCGATCGGGCTGCTGATCCCGCTGCTGTGCGGGGTGACCGCGATCGCGTTCATCGGGCTGATGATCGGCGCGTTCATCTACGAGACGACGGTGATCCAGGCCGGGTTCTGGTACACCCCGCTGATCCTGCTCGTGCTGTTCGTCTTCATCGCCTGGGGGCGGCGCGACCGCACCGCGGCGCTGCTGGCCCTGGTCACCGGGCGCCGCTGAGCCGCCCCCGCCGGTCCCGGCGCCGCCGCCTCGACCGGCATGGGGCGGCGGCGCCGCCGGGACCGGCGCCTCGGGGCGGAGCGCCGGGCCGCC
Organism: Nocardiopsis potens DSM 45234; assembly: GCF_000341105.1. Taxonomy (GTDB): domain Bacteria; phylum Actinomycetota; class Actinomycetes; order Streptosporangiales; family Streptosporangiaceae; genus Nocardiopsis_A; species Nocardiopsis_A potens. The sequence goes on along the minus strand of NZ_ANBB01000049.1, from coordinate 49,956 downwards.
GCTCAGCCGGTCACCGGGGTGAGCCCGTGCCTGTTCAGGATGGGGAGGATCGGCTGGAAGAAGGTCGTTCCCCCGGACGAGCAGTCGCCGCTGCCGCCGTAGAGGAGGCCCTGGACGTGCCCGGCCGTGTAGTAGACCCCACCCTGGTCGCCGGGCTCGGCGCAGATGTTCGTCCTGGTCAGCCCGATCACGGTGCCGTCGGGGGTGGTGACGGTCTGGTTCTTGGCCTCGATGGTCCCGCAGTGCCAGCCGGTGCCCGCCCCGGTGCGGCAGACCGCCGCCCCGACCGGGGCCTCGTCGGTGCCCTGGACGACCGTGGTCTCGCCGCCCCTGCGGAGCAGCGGGGTGGGGGTCCAGCCGGGGTCGGCCTCCACCAGCAGCACCCCTTCGGTCCGCGATGACCAGGCGACCCGCCCGGTACCGCCGTCGGCCCCGCGGATCCGGTCGCCGGCCTCGCCGCAGGCGTCGTCGGCGAGGAAGCCGGCGGTGACCGCGACGCCGATGACGCACCGGGTTCCGGGGCGGTCGTCGTTGACGAACGGGTCGCCCGCGATGATCTGCGCGGCGGCGTCGGCGGTGCCGTCCGCCGCCGCGGGCTGGGCGAAGGCCAGGGCCGCCGCGAAGGCGGCGCCGAGGAGCGCGAGGCGGCGGAGCGCACCGCCGCGGGGTGCGGGGCGGGCGGCGGAGGGGCGGAGGGCGGCCCAGGAAGGACGGGGGATGTGCGGCATGGCGTTCCTCATCCGGGACGGGGGGACGGGGGACGGAGGAGCGGCGCGGGGACGGCGCGCCGCTCCGGCCGGTACGGCCGCCGGGACCGCGCGGGGCGCGGCCCGGAGAGCCGGCGCCGGAGCGCCGCCTCCCGGGCGGCCGGGGTTCACGCCCCGGACACTAGACGCGCCCGCGGACGCCGTACAGGCCCATCTCCCGGCGCGGGGCACCGGGGACCCGCCCCGGCGTCCTCCGCCGGCGGGTCATCCGGTCGCCGCCGCCACCAGGCCGTGCGGGTCGAGGACGTACTTGGCGGCCGCGCCCCGGTCGAAGTCGCGGTAGCCCTGCGGGGCGTCCTCCAGCGGGATCGGCGTGGCGTTCACCGCCTCGGCGATGGCCACCTTGTCGTGCAGGATCGCCATCATCAGGCCGCGGTGGTACTTCATCACCGGGCACTGGCCGGTGGTGAAGGCGTGCGACTTGGCCCAGCCCAGGCCGATCCGGATGGACAGCGCGCCGACCTTGGCGGCCTCGTCCACCGCCCCCGGGTCGCCGGTCACGTACAGCCCCGGGATGCCGATGGCGCCGCCGGCCCGGGTCAGCTCCATCACCGAGTTGAGCACGGTGGCGGGCGCCTCCCTCCCGGATTCGCCGCCGTGGCCGTGCGCCTCGAAGCCGACCGCGTCGACCGCCGCGTCCACCTCGGGCGTGCCGAGGATCTCCGCGATCTGCTCGCCCGGGTCGCCCTTGGAGACGTCGACCGTCTCGCAGCCGAACGCGCGGGCCTGCGCGAGCCGCTCCGGGTTGAGGTCGCCGACGACCACCACGGCCGCGCCGAGCAGCTGCGCGGAGGCGGCCGCGGCCAGCCCCACCGGCCCGGCCCCGGCGATGTAGACGGTGGAGCCGACGCCGACGCCCGCGCTCACGCAGCCGTGGAACCCGGTCGGGAAGATGTCGGAGAGCATGGTCAGGTCGAGGATCTTGGCCATCGCCCGGTCCCGGTCGGGGAACCTCAGCGCGTTGAAGTCGGCGTAAGGCACCAGCACGTACCGGGCCTGGCCGCCCACCCAGCCGCCCATGTCGACGTAGCCGTAGGCCGAGCCGGGCCGGTCCGGGTTCACGTTCAGGCAGATCCCGGTGGCCCGCTCCTTGCAGTTGCGGCACCGCCCGCAGGCGATGTTGAACGGCACCGACACCAGGTCCCCGACGTCCAGGAACTCCACGTCCGGCCCCTTCTCCACCACCTCCCCGGTGATCTCGTGGCCCAGCACCAGGCCGGCCGGCGCGGTGGTGCGGCCGCGCACCATGTGCTGGTCGCTGCCGCAGATGTTGCTGGCGACCACCTTGAGGATCACCCCGTGGTTCACCTTCCGGCCGACGTTGGCCGGGTTGACGCCGGGGCCGTCCTTGAGCTCGAACTCCGGCATGTCCAGGTCGACCACATCGACCTCGCCCGGGCCCTTGTAGACGACTCCCCTGTTCTCAGGCATGGCCTTCCCTCCTCGGCCGCGCGGCGGCCGCCGGGTTCCCGCCCCCTCCCTCCGCCCTATAACGGACGCCGCACCGTGTCGACCCCCTGCGCGGGAGCAGGCTCCGACCCCCTGCGCCGGGGCGGACTCCGGCCCTCCGCCCGGTCCCCCTGCCCGGTCCCCTGCGCGGGGCCGGCCGGGCCGGTGCCGTGCCCCGCGCGCGGGCGGCCGCGCCCCGATCCGTAGACTTCCGCGAGTCCGCGCTGTTCAGGCGGGCGAGGCGGCCGGCCCTCGGGGCACGGCCGGAGGGATCGAGCAGGAAGTAGTGACGAGATGTCGATCGTGAAGCGGGTCGCCGATTTCGCCGGGCGGTGGTTCGCGGTACTGGTGCTGCTCGGCGCGGTGGCCGGGATGGCCGCCCCGGCGCAGACGGCGCCCATCGCGCCGTACGTCTCCCTGCTGCTCGGGGTCATCATGTTCGGGATGGGGCTGACCATGCGCCCGTCCGACTTCGCGATCGTGGCCAGGCACCCCAAGGCGGTGCTGCTCGGGGTGGCCGCGCAGTACACCGTCATGCCGCTGCTCGGCTTCGGCATCGCCCAGCTGCTGGGCCTGGAGCCGCTGCTGGTGGTCGGGCTGGTCCTGGTGGGCGCGGCGCCCGGCGGAACCGCCTCCAATGTCATCGTTTACCTGGCCCGCGGCGACGTGGCGCTGTCGGTGGCGATGACCTCGATCTCCACCCTGCTGGCGCCGGTGCTCACCCCGCTGCTGGTGCTGGCGCTGGCCGGGTCGACGCTCCCGGTGGACGCCGGCGGCCTGCTGGTGTCGATCCTGCAGGTGGTGCTGGTCCCGGTGGTGGCCGGGCTGGTGGTCCGGGCGGTGGCGGGCCGGCTGGTGGACCGGGTCCTGCCGCTGCTGCCGCTGGTGTCGGTGGGCGGCATCCTCGTGGTGGTCGCCGGGGTGGTCGGCGCCAACGCCGACGCGGTCGCCTCCACCGGCCTGCTGCTGGGGCTGGCCGTCGTCCTGCACAACTCGCTCGGCCTGGGCGTGGGCTACCTGATCGGCCGGGTCGGCGGCCTGCCGGAGTCGGCGCGGCGCGCGGCGAGCATCGAGGTCGGCATGCAGAACTCCGGTCTGGCCGCGGCGCTGGCCACCGCGCACTTCGCTCCGCTCGCCGCGCTGCCGGCCGCGCTCTTCTCCGTCTGGCACAACCTGTCCGGCGCCGCCCTGGCCACCTTCTGGGCCCGCCGCCCGGTCGAGGCGGACGGGACCCCGGAGCCGGCCGGGAAGTGACCCCGGCCCGCCCCAGGGCGATGACCTCGACGCTGCGGCCCCGGCAGAGCGCTCTGCCGGGGCCGCAGCGTCGAGGTCATCGGGAGAGGGGGGCTAGCCCAGCGCGCTCATCACGTGCTTGATCCGGGTGTAGTCCTCCAGGCTGTAGCCGGAGAGGTCCTTGCCGTAGCCGGAGGTCTTGAAGCCGCCGTGCGGCATCTCCGAGGCCAGCGCGCCGTGGGTGTTGAGCCAGACCGCGCCGAAGTCCAGCTCGGTGCTGAGCCGCAGCGCGCGGGCGTGGTCGCGGGTCCACACCGAGGAGGCCAGGCCCTGGTCGACGCCGTTGGCGAGCGCGACCGCCTCCTCCTCGGTGCGGAACGGCTGGACGGTGAGGACCGGGGCGAAGGTCTCGTCCTTGACCAGCTCGTCGTCCTGGCGCAGCCCGGTGACGACGGTGGGCGCGATGAAGTACCCCTGCTCACCGACCCGGTGGCCGCCGGTCTCCACCCGGGCGTGCCCGGGCAGCCGCTCCAGCAGCCCCAGCACCCGCTCGAACTGGGCGGAGTTGTTCAGCGGCCCGAAGTCGGCCTCGGCGTCGGGGAGCAGGCCGGTGCGGAGCTCCGCGGCGCGCGCGGTGAGCTCGGCGACCAGCGCGTCGTGCGCGTCGGCGTGGACCAGCACCCGGCTGGCCGCGGTGCAGTCCTGGCCGGCGTTGAGGAAGCCGCCGGCGAGGATGCCCGCGGCGGCGGCCGGGACGTCGGCGTCGTCGAAGACCACCGCCGGGGCGTTGCCGCCCAGCTCCAGGTGGGGGCGCTTCAGGTCGATCGCGGCGGCCTTGGCGACCTGCACGCCGGCCCGGGTCGACCCGGTCAGCGAGACCAGCTGCGGGACGGGGTGCTCCACCACCAGGCGGCCGGTGTCGCGGTCGCCGGGGAGGACGTTGAGAGCGCCCTCGGGCAGGTGCGGGGCGGCGATCTCGGCCAGCAGCACGGTGGTGGTCGGGGTGGACTCGGCGGGCTTGAGCACCGCGGTGTTGCCCGCGGCCAGGGCCGGGCCGATCTTCCAGACCGCCATCATCAGCGGGTAGTTCCACGGCGTGACCTGGGCGCACACCCCGACCGGCTCGCGGCGGACCCAGGAGGTGTGCCCGTCCAGGTACTCGGCGGCGGAGCGTCCCTCCAGGTGGCGGGCGGCCCCGGCGAAGAACCGCAGGGTGTCCACGCACATCGGGATCTCCTCCTCCAGCATGGAGGAGCGGGGCTTACCGGTCTCCCGGCACTCGGCGTCGGCGAACTCCCCGGCGCGGTCGCGCAGCGCGTCGGCGATGGCCAGCAGTGCGTCCTGGCGCTGCGCCGGGGTCGCCTTGCGCCAGGTGCGGAAGGCGCCGGCGGCGGCCGCCATCGCGGTGTCGACCTCGGCGGGGCCGCTGACCGCCGCGGAGCCGGTGCGCTCCCCGGTGGAGGGGTGGATCAGGTCGAGGGTGCGCCCGCCCTCGGGGAGGACGTGCTTTCCGGCGATGAACGCGGGCAGCGGCGTGTTCGGGTCGGTCATGGTCGCGGTCCTCATCTGGGTCGGGGCGTCGGTTGCGGGGACGGGTCGGGGTGCGCCCGCGGGCCGGGGTGCCGGGCGGCCGCGCCCGGGCCGCTCCGCCCCGGCCGTCCGGGGGCGGGGTCAGTCCCGGTGGGTCGGGGCGAACATGCGCAGCAGGGCCGGGAGCACGACCACGCTCGGGCCGGGGGCGGCCAGCGCGGACTTCAGGTCGCCGGCGAGCCGCTCCACCGTGGTGCGCACCGCGGGGACGCCGAACGCGGTGGCCAGCGCGGTGAAGTCGGGGCGGGCCAGCTCGGTGTGCGAGGCGCTGCCGAAGGCGTCGTTCATGTACTCGCGGAGGATGCCGTAGCCGCCGTCGTCCACGATGAGCCAGGTGACGTCGAGGTCGTGCTGGCGGGCGGTGGCCAGTTCGGCGATGCCGTACATCGCGCCGCCGTCGCCGGAGACCGCTAGCACCGGGCCGTCGTGGCCGGCGGCCGCGCCGAGCGCCGCGGGCAGGCCGTAGCCCAGCCCGCCGGTGCCCTGGGCGCTGTGCACGGCGCCGCCGCGCGGGTCCCAGGCCGACCAGGCCCAGTAGGCGAGGATGGTCATGTCCCAGTAGGAGGGGGCGCCGTCCGGCAGGGCGTCGCGCACCGCCGCGAGCACCCGCTGCTCGGTGTCCAGGTCCTGGCCGGCCAGCCGGGCCGCGACCTTTCCCTTGACCTCGGCGGCCTCGGCCTCGGCCCGGGCCGAGCGCTCCCGGGCGGCGACCCGGTCGGCCAGCGCCTCCAGGGCGGCCGCCGCGTCGGCGTGCACCGCCAGCGCGGGGATGTTGGACTCCAGCTTGCCCAGGTCGGCCTCGATCTGCACGACCCGGCCGCGCGGCGCCATGGTGTGGTAGTTGCTGGACAGCTCGCCGAGTCCGGAGCCGACCACCAGCAGCACGTCGGCCGATTCCAGGTAGTCGGTGGTGTGCCGGTCCTCCAGCCAGGACTGCAGCGACAGCGGGTGCTCCCAGGGGAAGGCGTCCTTGCCGCCGAAGGTGCAGGCGACCGGGGCCTGGAGCCGCTCGGCCAGGCGGAGCAGCGCCCCCTGGGCGCCGGCGCGGGACACCCCGCCGCCGGCCAGTACCGCGGGGCGGCGGGCGGCGTCGAGCAGCCGGACGGCCTCCTCGACCAGTTCCGGGCGGGGCTCCAGCGGCGCCGGGGTGCCGTCGACGCCGCCGGGGGCGACCTCCGGCACGTCGGTGGGGGCCAGCAGCACGTCCTGGGGGATCTCCACCCAGACCGGGCCTGCGGGGGCGGCCGCGGCGCTGCGCCAGGCCGCCTCGATCGCCGAGGGGATCTGCCCGGCGCGGCGCACGGTGTGCACCGATTTCACCACGCCGCGGGCGACCCCGGGCTGGTCGGGCAGCTCGTGCAGGAAGCCCTTGCGGGCGCCGCCCAGCCCCTCGGTGGGGATCTGGCTGCTGATGCAGAGCACGGGGGCGGAGGCCGCGGCGGACTCCTGCAGCGAGGCCAGGGTGAGCAGGGCGCCCGGGCCGGTGGAGACCAGCAGCGGGGTGACCTGCCCGGTCAGCCGGGCGTGGCCGTCGGCGGCGAACGCGGCGTTGTTCTCCACCCGGCTGGAGACGAACCGCACCTCGGGCCGGGCCTGCAGGGCGTCGAACAGGCCGAGGGCGTGCTGCCCGGGGATGCCGAAGGCGGTCCGGGCGCCGAGCGCGATGAGCGTCTCGACGGCCAGGTCGCCGCCGTTGCGGGGTCGGGTCACGGTGGTCGTCCGCCTTTCGGGTGGAGGTGTGGCCGGGGCGGCCGCGCCGGTGCCGGGCGGCCGGGACCGCGCGGCGCGGGGCCGCGCGGTCGCGTGCTCGTCGCCCGGGTCAGGCGCCCTTGTTCAGCGCCAGGACGCTGACCAGGTCGTAGGCGACGTGCGAGGCGGCGGTGGCGGTGATCTGGGCGTGGTCGTAGGCCGGGGCGACCTCCACCACGTCGGCGCCGACCAGGTTGCAGCCGGACAGCCCGCGCAGGATCTCCAGCAGTTCGCGGCTGGTCAGGCCGCCGGCCTCCGGGGTGCCGGTGCCGGGGGCGTGCGCCGGGTCGAGGACGTCGATGTCCACCGAGACGTACAGCGGCCGGTTCCCGATCCGCTGGCGGAGCGCGTCGGTGATCTCGTCGACGCCCTTGCGCATCACGTCGGCGGAGGTGACGATGCCGAAGCCGAAGCGGCGGTCGTCCTCCAGGTCCTTCTTTCCGTAGAGCGGGCCGCGGGTGCCGACGTGGCTGATCGCCTCGGTGTCCAGGATGCCCTCCTCCACGGCGCGGCGGAACGGGGTGCCGTGGGTGTAGGGCTCGCCGAAGTAGGTGTCCCAGGTGTCCAGGTGCGCGTCGAAGTGGAGCATCGCGATCGGGCCGTGCTGGGCGTGCAGCGCGCGCAGCAGCGGCAGCGCGATGGTGTGGTCGCCGCCGAGGGTGACCAGCCGGGTGCCGGCCCGGGCGAACCCGGTGGCGGCCTCCTGGACGGTCTCCACCGCGTCGCCGATGGAGAAGGGGTTGACCGCGATGTCGCCGCCGTCGGCCACCTGCACCTCGGCGAAGGGGGACACGTCCAGGCCGGGGTTGTAGGGGCGGAGCAGGCGGCTGGCCTCGCGGATGGAGGAGGGGCCGAAGCGGGCGCCGGGCCGGTAGGAGACGCCGGTGTCGAACGGCACGCCGACGACCGCGATCCCGGCGTGGTCGACCTGGTCCAGCCTGGGCAGCCGGGCGAAGGTGGCCGGGCCGGCGAACCGGGGGACGCGGCTGGAGTCGGTGGGGCCGATCGGTGCGGACATCGCTGTCATCGCCTTTCTGTCGGGGCCCGGCCCCGGGGGCCGGGGCGGGGCGTGCGGGCGGTCCGGGCCTGCGGCCCGGACGGGGGTGGGGGGAAGGGGTCAGTCGGCGGCGGGCACGGGGGCGGCGCCGTCCTCGGGCTCGGGCGCCGTCTCCTCGCCGCGGACCCGGCGCTGCCAGGCGGCGAGCACCGCGGGGTCGGTGGGCCTGGTGGCGAGGCTGACCGCGACGTAGACGACCAGCGCCACGCCCAGGCCGTAGTAGATGGGCTCGTTGGCGGTCATGCCCTTGGCGACCATGGTGGCGATGACGGTGACCGAGCCGGCCAGCATCGAGGCGAGCGCGCCGGTGCGGTTGCCGCGCTTCCACACCAGCCCGCCGAGGATGGCCACCAGCAGGCCGCCGACCAGGATGTTGTAGGCCACGGTGAGGCCCGCGACCACGTCGTCGACCAGCAGCGACACCCCGATCGAGGCGACGCCCAGGACGAGGGTGAAGATCCGGTTGGAGGCGACCTCGTCGGCGGGCCCGCCCTCGTGGCCGGCCTCGGCGCCGTCGCGGGCCCACAGCCGGCGCAGCTGCGGCCACAGGTCGGTGGAGGTCACCGCGGAGCAGGCGATCAGGGCGCCGCTGGCGGTGGACATCACCGCGGACAGCGCGGCGGCGAGCACCAGGCCGGCCAGGCCGACGGGCAGGGTGTCGGAGACCATCAGGGTGAACGCGTCGTCGGGGTTGGCCAGGTCCGGGAAGAGCACCGCGGCGGCGGTGCCGATCAGCGCGCCGGCCACCGCGTAGACCAGGCAGTAGACGCCGGCGCCGAGGCCGCCGCCGGTGACGGTGCGGTCGTTGCGCCCGGTGAACACGCGCTGCCAGATGTCCTGCCCGATGAGGATGCCCAGGGCGTAGATGAGGAAGTAGGTGGCGATGGTGCCGCCGCCGATGGCGAACGGCTCGAAGTGGGCGTCGCCGAGCGCCTCGTGCATGCCGGAGAACCCGCCGGCGTGCCAGACGGCGACCGGGGTGAGGATGAGCAGCAGGCCGATCGTCTTGATCACGAACTGCGCCATGTCGGTCATGGTCACCGACCACATGCCGCCGAGGGCGGAGTAGCCGACCACGATCGCGCCGCCGAGGATGATCGCCGCGGTGCGCGGCATGTCGAACAGGCCGCTGAACACGGTGGAGAAGGCCAGCGTGGAGGGGACCGTGAGCATGAAGGTGTAGCCCCACATGACCAGCCCGGACACCGCGCGGGAGTTGCCGCCGTAGCGCAGGTCCAGCATCTCGGCGACGGTGTAGACCTTCAGCCGGGAGATGCGGCGGGCGAAGAAGGCGTGCAGCAGGATGATCCCGATGCCGATCGCGCCGACCATCCAGGCGCCGGAGAGGCCGTAGGTGTAGCCGAGGCCGATGCCCCCGATGGTGGAGGCGCCGCCCAGGACGACGGCGGCCATCGTGCCGGAGTACATCACCACGCCGAGCCGGCGCCCGGCGACCAGGTAGTCGGAGCGGTTCCGGGTGCGGCGCATGCCCCACCAGCCGAGTCCGACCATGCCGCACAGGTACAGCGCGACCACCGCGACGTCGATCGTCATGGGTGCTCCTTGCTCGCGGGGGCGGGGGACCGAGGGTGGCCCGGATGACCCGCCCCAGAGGCGCAGGTCACCCGATCTCTGCACGTTAAGACGGCATAAGCCGTCCTGTAACTGGATGTTCAGTACAGTCGGGGCGCGTTCTCCGTACTTTTCGCACCGCCGGGGCACCCGGGCGCGCCCCGCCGAAACCCGGCGGAAACAGCGCGGCGGCAGAGCGCCGGGCCCCGGCGGCCCGGGGCCGGTACCGCGCGGAGCAGGTCGACCGCGCCCCCTGCCTGGAGGATCATGGGGCCGGGCGGGTTCCCGGCCGGGGCGGGGGCCGCGAGCCGAGGGAGAGGAGGGCCGCCCGTGCGCGAGGACGACCGCCGGAGCATTCCGCTGCAGAGCTGCAGAGCCTGCTCGACCGGCGCGACCTGGGGCTGCGGCCGATCGTGCTGCCGCCCGGCCCCGATCCGCGGATCCGCTGGGCGGCGGTGAGCGAGCTGCGCGACCCCGCCCCCTACCTGGACGGCGGCGAGCTGGTGCTGACCGCCGGGGTGAACATGTCCACCTCCCCCGAGGAGCTGGAGCGCTTCGTCCGGGTGCTGGTCGACGCGGGGGCCGGCGCCCTCGGGTTCGGGGTGACCCCGGTCTTCGACGAGGTCCCGGCCGCCCTGGTGCAGCGGTGCGGCGAGCACGGGCTGGCGCTGGTGGAGGTCGCCCGGGAGACGCCGTTCGTCGCGGTCGGCCGCGCCGTCGGCGAGCTGCTGGAGGCCCGGCACGTGGAGGCGATGCGCCGGCTGAGCGAGGCGCACCGCGCCCTGGTCCGCTCGGTGACCGCGCCCGCCCCGGCCGAGCGGGTGCTCGGCACCCTCTCCGGGGCGCTGGACTGCTGGTCGGTGCTGCTCGGCGGCTCCGGCGAGGCGGCGCGCTCCGGGGCGCACCCGCCGCTCCGCGGCGAGGTCTCCGAGCTGGCGGCCCGGCTGCGCGAGCCGCGCGGCCCGCGCAGCGCCAAGTCCCGGCTGGGCTCGGACGAGGTGTTCCTGCACGCGGTCGGCGGGCGGAGCCGCGAGGTGCTGGTCGTCGGCCGGCCCGACGCGCTGACCGCCACCGACCGCGCGGTGCTGGGCACCGCCGTGGCGCTGCTCGGGCTGCTCTCCCGGGACGGCGACGGCCGGTCCGCGGCCGGTCCGCTGCTCTGCCGGCTGCTGCTGGACGGCGGCCCGGCGCCGGGCGCGGAGCTGGCCGCGCTGCTGGCCCCGCCGCCGGGGGCGGACTCCGCCGACGCCGACCGGGGGGCGGTCGGGGAGGGCGCGGACGGCGGGTTCCGGGTGCTCTACGCGGCCCGGTCCGGCCGGCGGCCGGCCGCCGCCGCGGAGGCCGCCGCGCTGCTGGGCAGCGAGGTGGTCGAAGCGGGCCGGGACCGGCTGCGCGCGGTCGTCGGCGGGGCCGGCGGCGAGGAGGACCGCGCCGACCTGCTGGACGCGCTGCACAAGCGCGGCTGGCTCGGTGCGCTGAGCCGCGCCGCCCCGCCGGAGGAGCTGGCGGCGGCCGCCCGGGAGGCGGAGGCGCTGCTGGTCCGGGCGCGCGCCGCGGACCGCCCGCTGCTCGCCCGGGAGCGGGCCGACCCGTTCGACGCACTGTTCCCCGAGGCCGCGGCGCGGGACGCGGCCGAGCGGGTGCTGGGCGCCCTGGCCGCCGACACCCCCGATGCGGCGGTGCTCCGCGCGACGCTGCACGCCTGGCTGGCGCGGAACGGCAACTGGGACCGGACCGCCGCCGACCTCGGCGCGCACCGCAACAGCGTGCGCTACCGGATCGGCCGGATCGAGCGCGACCTGGGCATCGACCTGTCCGACCCGGAGCAGCGGATGCGCATGTGGTTCGCCCTGACCAGGCGCTGACCCCGAGCGGGGGCCGGGCCTGCCGGGGCGGGCGGCCCCGCCGGCGCCGTCAGGTTCCGGCGGGCTCGGCGTGGCGGCGGGCGGCGGTGACGGCCAGGCCGATGACGCGGCGGGTGAGGGTCTCCGGGGTCTCCTCGGGGTGGGCGAGGAGCCAGTCGGTGAGGGAGTCGGCGGCGCCCGCGGCGATGTGCGCGAGGATCTCGGCGTCGGTCTCGGAGACCAGGCCGCCCTCCGCGGAGCGGGTCGAGGAGACGACCAGCGCGGTGATCTCCTCCATCACCCGGCAGCGGACCTGGAAGACCTCGGTGGAGAAGGGCTGCCCCTCGGTGCGGGCCTGCTGGTAGAGGACGATCCAGCTCTCCCTGTTGTCCGCGACGAACTGGAAGAAGGCCTGGAGCCCGGCCCACAGCCGCTGCTCGGGGGCGGCGTCCGGTTCGACGGCGGCGCGCACCGCCTCCAGCAGCCGGTCGGCCTCGCGGTGGATGCAGGCGGTGAAGACGCCCTCCTTGGAGCCGAAGTAGATGTAGACCATCGGCTTGGAGATCCCGGCCGCCTCGGCGATCTCCTCGACGCCGGCAGAGTGGTACCCGCTTCGGGAGAAGACCCGGATCGCGGCGTCGATCATCTGCTGCTCGCGAACCTCCCGCGGCAGCCGCGTCTGCTTCGTGCTCACGGCTCCCGACCCTATCGACCCGGCCGGGCCGCGCCGTCCGGGGAGGCGTCCGCCGGCGGGTCCCGCGGCGCCCCGGCGCGGCCGGTCCGGGCAGGCCCGGACGGGTGCGCGCGCGAATGCGCTCCGTATCGGACGGTTGGCCGGATCCGGACACTTTGCACCTCTTGCCGGGGAATCGCGGTACAGGCCCGGCTTCCGCGCCGCCCGCCCGGGGTGTGCACGCTGCGTAAGGGCCGTGTTGCGGCGCGCAGCGCCGCCCTATAGTCGCCAAGCGTTCACCGAACGTCGGTGACCCGGAGGCCCGACCCACAAGAGCGGGCCTTCGGACGGCGCCCGCCGTCCGTCGCACCGGACGGCGCCCCGACCGCTCGACCGTTCGCTTCTTCCACCCGCTAGGAGCAAGGCAGTGCGGAAATCCCCCTACATCTCCTTCCTCGGCGCATCGGCCCTGGCACTGGGCATGATCGCCGCGTCCCCCGCCGCGGCCTCCGCAGACGAGGCCGCCGACACCTCCCCCGCCGAGGCGCTCGCCTCCGGCCTGGACATGTCCGCCTCGCAGGCGGCCGACCTGCTCGACGCCGAGGCCGAGGCGCGCGGCACCGAGGCCGAGGCCCGCGAGGCCGCGGGCGGCTCCTTCGCCGGCGCCGTCTTCGACGCCGAGTCCCAGGTCCTGACCGTCTCGGTCACCGACGCCGCGGCGGCCGAGGCCGTCGAGGCCACCGGTGCCGAGACCCGCGTCGTCGAGGCCTCCGAGGACGAGCTGGACTCGGCCGTGTCCGACCTCAACGCCGAGGAGTCCTCGCTGGGCTCCGCGATCGAGGGGGTCACCGGCTGGTACGTCGACCCCGCCGCCAACGAGGTGGTGGTGACGGTGCTCGACGGCGAGACCGCGGCCGCCGAGACGCTGCTGGACGAGGCCGGCGTCGACGGCGTGCCGGTCCGCATCGACGAGGGCGCCGAGCAGCCCGAGACCTTCGGCGACATCGTCGGCGGCAACGCCTACTACCCGGGCGGCAGCCGCTGCTCGATCGGGTTCTCGGTGCAGGGCGGCTTCGCGACCGCCGGGCACTGCGGCTCCCAGGGCACCCGGGTCACCGGCGGCGCCGGCGAGAGCGGCACCGTGGCCGGCTCCATCTTCCCCGGCCGCGACATGGGCTGGGTGCGGGTGAACTCCGGCTGGAACCCCAGCCCGTACGTGAACAACTACAGCGGCGGGCGGGTGCTGGTCACCGGCAGCCAGGAGGCCTCCGTGGGCGCCTCCATCTGCCGCTCCGGCTCCACCACCGGCTGGCACTGCGGCACCATCCAGGCGAAGAACCAGACGGTGCGCTACCCGCAGGGCACGGTGAACGGCCTGACCCGCACCAACGTCTGCGCCGAGCCCGGCGACTCCGGCGGCTCCTGGATCAGCGGCAGCCAGGCCCAGGGCGTGACCTCCGGCGGCAGCGGCAACTGCTCCACCGGCGGCACCACCTTCTACCAGCCGATCAACCCGATCCTCAGCCAGTGGGGCCTCACCCTGACCACCGGCTGACCTCCTCCTGAGCTCCTCTCCGCTCACCGCTCCGATCGAGGCGGGCGGCGGCCCTGCGCGGGCCGCCGCCCGTCCGCGTTTTCCCTGCCGCCTCTGGTGACCGACCGGTTGGTCTTGTTAGGCTCGCGCTCACCCCGGGCCGGCGGCGGCCGCTGGGCACCGCCGGCCTCCTCGAAGAACTGCGCGGGAGCCGTCCATGAGCACAACCGTCCGGGCCGCACTCTTCACCGCCGTCGGAGCGCCTCCCCGCATCGAGCGGGTCTCGCTGCCCGACCCCGGTCCCGGGCAGGTGCTGGTCCGGCTCTCGGCGGCCGGGGTGTGCCACTCCGACCTGTCGCTGTCCGACGGGACGCTCCCCCAGCCGCTGCCCGCCGTCCTCGGCCACGAGGGCGCCGGCACCGTGGACGCGGTCGGCCCCGGCGTCGAGCACGTCTCCCCCGGCGACCGGGTGGTGCTCAACTGGGCGCCGCCCTGCCGCTCCTGCTGGTTCTGCGAGCAGGGCGAGCCCTACCTGTGCGAGCGCTCCGGCGAGGCCGCGCTGGCCCCCTACGCCGAGCTCGCCGACGGCACCCCGGTCTACGCCGGCCTGGGCACCGGCGCGTTCGCCGAGGCCACCGTCGTCCCGGCGCGCGCCGTGGTGCCGCTGCCGGAGGGGGTGGACCCGGGCGCCGCCGCGCTTCTCGGCTGCGCGGTGCTCACCGGCTGGGGCGCGGTGGCCAACTCCGCCCGGGTGCGGGCCGGGGAGTCGGTCGCGGTGGTCGGGCTGGGCGGCGTGGGCCTGGCGGTGCTGCAGGCCGCCCGGCTGGCCGGGGCCGGCCCGGTGGTGGCGGTGGACGCCTCGCCCGCCAAAGAGCGGCTCGCCCTGAAACTGGGCGCCTCGCACTTCGTCCCGGCCGGGGAGAAGAGCGCGAAGGAGGTGCGGGCGCTGACCGGCGGGCGCGGCGCCGACCACGCGTTCGAGGTGGTGGGCTCCTCCGCCGCGATCCGCAGCGCGTGGGCGATGACCCGCCGCGGCGGCACCACCACCGTCGTCGGCGTCGGCGCCAAGGACGACTCCGTCTCCTTCGGCGCCCTGGAGCTCTTCCACTTCGCCCGCACGCTGCGCGGCTGCGTGTACGGCTCCTGCGACCCCGAGCGCGACGTCCCGGTGCTGGCCGGGCACGTCCGCGACGGCGGCATCGACCTCGCCGGGATGGTCACCGACGAGATCGCCCTGGACGGCCTGCCCGACGCCTTCGCGCGGATGCGCGGCGGGCGGGGCGGCAGGTCGCTGATCCGCTTCGACTGACCCCGGCGGCCCTCCCCGGCGGCACCTCTCCCCGCGGCCCTCCGCCCCCCGAACCGTCATCCGGCGTCCAGCACCCCCTTCGGCCCCCGCCGGCGCCTCCCCGGACGGGAGGGCCCGCGGACAGTCGGAAAGGAATCCGATGCACGAAGCCCCGATCGCCCGCCCCGTCCGCTCCCTCACCGCCGTCACCAACCGCCTGCTCCACCGCGGCAGCCCCTACGAGATGGAGATCGCCGAGATCAACGGGGTGCCCACCCGGGTGTGGCGGAACGCCGACCCGACGCTGCGCACCGCGCTGGAGAGGAGCCCCTCCTACGGCGACGCCCCCGCCCTGGTCTACGGCGACGAGCGCCTCGGCCACGCCGACTTCTACCGGCACGCCGCCACCATGGCGCACCGGATGGCCTCGGAGTACCGGATCGGCAAGGGCGACCGGGTGGCCCTGGCGCTGCGCAACTACCCCGAATGGGTGATCGCCTACTACGCGGCCGCCGCGCTCGGCGCGATCCTGGTGCCGCTGAACGCCTGGTGGACCGCGTCGGAGCTGGAGTACGGGCTGTCCGACAGCGGCTCCTCGCTGCTGGTGGCCGACGGGGAGCGGATCGCCGCGCTCGGCGAGGCCCCCCGGCGGCTGGGGATCCCGGTGATCGCCGTGCGCACCCCGGACCCGCTGCCGGAGGGGGCGCGCGCCTGGCGGGACGTGCTCGGCGAGGTGGCGGAGGACGTCCGGCTGCCCGACGCGGATTTGGCCCCCGACGACCCGGCCAACATCTTCTACACCTCCGGCACCACCGGCCGCCCCAAGGGCGCGGTCGGCTCGCACCGGAACATGGTCTCCAACCACCTCTCCGCCGACTACGCGCGGATGCGCACGCTGATGCGGCTGGGCCTGGACATGGGCGACGCGCAGGCGTTCCTGGAGGCGGTCTCCTCCCCCGTCGTGCTCTGCGCCGTCCCGCTGTTCCACACCACGGGCGCGCAGTCGGTGATGCACCCGACCCTGGCCAAGGGCGGCGCGCTGGTGCTGATGTACAAGTGGGACCCGGAGGAGGCGCTCCGGCTGATCGAGCGGGAGCGGGTCGCCGCGATCACCGCGGTGCCGGCGATGATCGCGCAGATGCTCGCCTCGCCGAGGCTCGGCGAGCACGACCTGACCAGCCTGATGACGCTGGCCAGCGGCGGCGCTCCGGCGCCCCCGGCGCTGGTGTCGCGGGCCCGGGCCGGGCTGCACGACCTGATGCTGGGGCAGGGCTACGGGCTCACCGAGTCCTCGGCGACCGCGACGGTCAACGGCGGCAGCGACTACCTGCTGCGCCCGGACAGCGCGGGCCTGCCGGTGGCGGTGGTGGACGTCAGGATCGTCGGCGCCGGCGGCGAGGAGCTGCCGCCCGGCGAGGTCGGCGAGGTGTGGATCAACGGCCCGGGGATCGTGCACGGCTACTGGAACCGCCCGGAGGCGACCGCGGCGGCGTTCACCGACGGCTGGCTGCACACCGGCGACCTGGGCCGGCTGGACGAGGACGGCTTCCTCTACATCGTGGACCGGGCCAAGGACATGATCATCCGCGGCGGGGAGAACGTGTACTGCGCCGAGGTGGAGGCGGCGGTGCACGAGCACCCCGCGGTGGCCGAGGTGGCGGTGGTGGGCGTGCCGCACGAGGTCTACGGCGAGGAGGTGGGCGCGGTGGTCCGGGCGCTGCCCGGGTCCGCGCTGGCCGAGGAGGACCTGCGCGCGTTCCTCGACGGCCGGCTGGCCGCCTTCAAGATCCCGGCGCACATCCGGATCGCCGAGGGCGACCTGCCCCGCAACGCCGCGGGCAAGCTGCTGAAGAACCGGGTCAAGCGGGACCACGGCTGGCTGGAGGAGGCCGGCGGCGCCCCGGCCTCGGGCTGACCGGGCCCGTTCCCGGCGGCACTCCCCTCCTGGGGGGTGCCGCCGTTCCCCCGGCCCCGCCGGTGCGGCCGCGCCCCGGCGGTCAGTCGGCGGTGGAGGCCTCGTAGGCGTCGACGACCTCGCCTGCCGGGCCGTCCATCACCAGCTCGCCCCGCTCCAGCCAGACGGCGCGGTCGCAGGTGTCCCGGATGGACTTGTTGCTGTGGCTGACCAGGAAGACGGTGCCGGCCTTCTCGCGCAGCTCCTTGATCCGCTTCTCCGAGCGCCTGCGGAACGCGCGGTCGCCGGTGGCCAGGGCCTCGTCGATGAGGAGCACGTCGTGGTCGCGGGCGGCGGCGATGGCGAACCGGAGCCGGGCGGCCATCCCGGAGGAGTAGGTGCGCATCGGCAGCGAGATGAAGTCGCCCTTGTCGTTGATCCCGGAGAAGTCGACGATGCCGTCGTAGCGCTCGCGCACCTCGGCCGGGGCCATGCCCATCGCCAGGCAGCCCAGCACGACGTTGCGCTCCCCGGACAGGTCGTTCATCAGCGCGGCGTTGACGCCGAGCAGGGAGGGCTGGCCGTCGGTGTAGACCCGGCCGCTCTCCGGCGGCAGCAGGCCGGCGATGGCGCGCAGCAGGGTGGACTTGCCCGAGCCGTTCGAGCCGATCAGCCCGATCGCCTCGCCGCGGCGCGCGGTGAAGCTCACCCCGCGCACCGCGTGCACCTCGCGGGCGCCGGCGCCCTTGCGCCGGGTCAGCGCGCGCAGCAGCGCCGCGGGGCCGCCGCCCCCGGCCCGGCCGGCCGCGCCCCGCACCCGGTAGACCACGTGCAGGTCGTCGACGATGACGGTGGGGGCGCCCGGTTCGCCGGGGCCGGCCTCGCGGGGTGCGGCGGGGGACGCGGTGGCGGTGGATCCCTCAGTCGCGGCCATAGCTCTCCTCGGCCTTCCAGAAGTAGACGAACCCGGCGACCAGCACCGCCGCCGCCCAGGCGGACGCGGTGCCCCACGCGTACGGCGGGAGGTCGGCGGCGGTGAAGCTGTCGATCAGCGCGAACCGCATCAGGTCGATGTAGAGCGCGGCCGGGTTGAGGTCGAGCAGGACCCGGACCGCCGCGGGGGCGTGCGCCGCCATCACCGCGATGCTGTACATCACCCCGGAGGCGTACATCCACGTGCGCATGACGAACGGCATGAGCTGGGCGAGGTCGGAGACCTTGGCGCCGAGGCGGGCGAAGGCCAGCGCCAGCCCGGTGTTGAACAGCGACTGCAGGAGCAGCGCGGGCAGCGCCAGCAGCCAGTTCCACTGCGGGACCTGGCCGGTGGCCATGACGATCACCAGCAGCACGCCCATGGTGACCGCCATCTGGCGGACCTGCACCACGGCCAGCGCGATCGGCAGCGAGGCCCGGGGGAAGTGCAGCGCCCGGATCAGGCCGAGGTTGCCGGAGACCGCGCGCACCCCGGCCAGCACCGTGGCCTGGGTGAAGGTGAACACGAAGACGCCGGTCACCAGGAACGGGACGAAGTCCTCGACGCCGCGGTCGGTCTGCAGCAGCAGGCCGAAGATGAGGTAGTAGACGGCCGCGTTGAGCAGCGGGGTGCCGACCTCCCACAGCCGGCCCAGGTTGGCCCTGCTGTACTTGGCGCTGGCCCGGGCGCGGGCGAAGGCGTCGATGAAGTGGCGGTGGCGCCACACGTCCGCCAGATAGCGCCCCAGGCGCGGGCGCGCGCCGCTGGCCTTCAGCCCGTAGCGGGCGGCCAGCTCCGCGGCCGACGGCTCCGGGCGCGGCGGCGCGGCCGCCGCGGCGGAGGGCTCGGGTGTGCTCACGCTCGGCTCGCTTTCCGGGGAGTGCGCGGGATTCAGGGCGGAGCGGTGGCGGACCCGCGTCGGAACGGCACCGTATCGCCGCGAGGAGAGACTAGGCGACTCCAGGACGGAACGCAACCGTTTCGTCGCTACGCCGCCGCACGCTAGGATCTCGGACATGTCCGACGCCGAGAAGACCCCGCGCCGCGCCCCCGCCGGCGCCGCCGTGCTGCAGGAGGACGTCACCCGCGCCATCCGCGCGGCCGTCTTCGCCGAACTCGCGTCGGCCGGCTACGGGCGGCTGTCGATCGAGGCGGTCGCCAAGCGCGCGGGCGTCGGCAAGACCGCGGTCTACCGGCGCTGGAAGTCCAAGCTGGAGATGGTGATCGACGTCGTCTCGGCCGCGGCCGAGCAGGTCACCCCGGTGCCCGACACCGGTTCGCTCCACGGCGACGTGCGCGAGCTGATCGGCGCGGCGGTGCACGCCCTGCGCCACCCGCTCGCCCTGCAGATCGTCCCCGACCTGCTCGCCGAGGCGGCGCGCAGCCCGGAGATCGCGGCGACCCTGGAGGGCACGCTGCGCCGGACCCAGCGCGAGATCGGGCGGGTGGTCATCCGCAGCGCGGTCGAGCGCGGCGAGCTGCCGGCCGGGACCGACCCGGAGTTCGCCCTGGACGTGATCCTCGGCCCGGTGTACTGGCGGCTCGCGGTGATCCGCGGCGAGCTCCGCCCGGACCACCTCGACCGGCTCGCCCGCGGCGCGGTGGCCGCCCTGGTCCGGTCCGGGGAGGACTGACCCCGCACCTCCCCCGGCGCCGGGATCATCCCGGATTCCCCTGCCCCGCGGGGGCCGCCCGTTCTAGGGTGGGCGGCGACGCCGGATAGAGAGGACTGCGCATGCTCCGCCGTGAGCGCGGCCGGGCCCGCCGCGCGATCATCGAAGCCGCCACCGACTACCGCCGCGCCCTGAGCTCCTTCGGCACCGGCTCGCCCCCTCGGGGGACCTGGCGGCAGACCCCCTTCGACACCGATCCCGGCCGCCGCGAGCCCGTCACCGAGGGGCAGGTGGAGAAGGCCCTGGCCGAGGTCTCCGCGACGCTCGGCGGCATCCCGGGGATACTGGACGGGATCGACTCGGTGGTGGTCACCGAGGAGATGGCCGAAGAGCTGCTCAAGTTCAGCGAGGGCGACCCGGAGGAGTTCGCCGGGGAGCTGGAGAACGCGGTCAGCGAGGCGCGGCTGCGCATCACCGAGGAGGCGGGCTACACCGACGACGTCGCCGCCTTCCTGCGGATGGGCGCCCTGGTCGTCGACTCCCGGCCCGGCGACCGGTTCGGCTGCCTGGTGGTCGACCTCAAGGAGTACATGCCCGAGCCGGAGCTGGCCTACATCGTCTACGACGCGCTGCGCGCCTACATCAACCACAGCAGCTCGCGGTTCTACAACGTGGAGATGATCTTCCGCGGGACCGGGCGGGACTACTGAGCGCGCCGCCGGGCCGCAGGGCCCGCACCGGCGGTGCCGGGGCGCGCCCCGGCACCGCCGGTGCGGGAGTCCGAACGGGGAGGACTTCCGCGGGCGCCGGGTCAGCCGGCGTTGGGGTCGCGCCGCCCCAGTGCGGGCCCGTGCCGGAACTCCAGGATCCGGCCGGGTTCGGGGACCCTCGGGTAGGGCGGCCGCTCCGAGGCCGGCAGCGGGCGCCGGTGCTCGGCGCCCAGCAGCGCGCCGACGTCCCGCCGCAGCTGCGGCAGCATCCCGTAGAGCACGTCTCCGGGGCAGGCGGTGGCGTTGAGGTCGCGGTGGCCGATGATGGCCGAGACGGGCCGGGCGTAGGCGGAGCAGAGCCAGGCGCAGGTCTCCACCAGCGCGTCGTAGAGGGCCCCGGTCGGCTGCGCCGAGGTGTAGGTGCCCTCGTTCTCGATGCCGACGGCGACGCCGTTGTAGTTCGCCACGTGCGCGCCGACCACGTGGTCGCCGGCCCGGACGGCCGGCAGCGAGGAGTTGCGGCCCTCCATGATGTGGCCGCCGCGGCTGATGGTGAGCTGCTGCCCGGTGTCGTCCCACCCGTTGGTGTCCATGTGGAAGTTCTGGATGGCGCGGGAGAGGGAGAAGGCGTGCTCCAGGGAGTGGTCGGTGCTGTTCGCGGTCGCGGTGTGGTGGACGACGATGTAGGCGGGGGCCTGGGCGAGCACCTGGGCCGGGCTCTTCGGGGGGCGGGCGGCCCAGGCGGCGCGGGTGTGCACCGGCGGTTCGGCCGCTGCCGCGGCCCGGGGCGCGGCGGCGATCTGGGCGGCCCCGCCCAGCAGCACTCCCCCGGCGGCGACCAGGCCGCCGCGGAGCACGGCCCGCCGGCCGATCCCCCCGGGCCCGTCTTCTCTGGCATGCGATGACATCGGAACACCGTCCTCACGTCGGGTTACCGGTGCGTACGAGTGCCCACGATCGAAACACGCCCCCCACCCGCCGGGAAGAGCCCTTGACGGCCCGAACCGCACGCCGCCCCGGCCGCTTCCGGACCGGCAGCCCCCCTTGACCCGGCCTGAGGCGGAGGCGGGGCGGAGGAGGGACCCGGCGGCTCCGGGGAGGCCCCGGCTCACCGGGTCTTGTAGGCGCCCCCGTTGACGTTGAGCACCTGGCCGGTGATGTGCCGCGCCCCCGGGGAGGCGAGGAACTCCACGGCGGCGGCGATGTCCTCGGGCGAGCCGGGGCGGCCGAGCGAAGTGGCCTCGACCAGCCATCGGCGGCGGTCCTCGGCGAGCCGGTCGCGGAAGAACTCGGTCCCGGTGGTGTAGCCGGGGGCGACGACGTTGGCGGTGATGTCCCGGGGCCCCAGGGCGTCCGCGGCCTCCAGGTTCCAGGCGGCCAGCGCGGCCTTGGCGGCGCCGTAGGAGCCGGCGGCCTGGGCGGCCGCGATGGAGCCGATGTGCACGACGGCGCCGCCGGGGGCCAGCAGGCCGTCCAGCGCCCGGGTGGTGAGCACCGCGGTGAGCAGGTTGGCGTCCAGGTTCGCCCGGAAGGCGGCGGCGTAGGAGGGCAGGTCCTCCCCCGCCCCGCCGTCCAGGTCGGTGTTGCCTCCGGCGTTGTTGACCAGCACGTCGATCCGCTCGGGCAGCGCGCCGGCCAGCCGGGCGAGCGCCTCGGGGTCGGTGTGGTCGCAGGTCAGGGCGCGGGCGCCGGTCAGGGCCGCGGCGCGCTCCAGGGGTTCGGGGCGCCGGCCGGTGATCACGACGTCGTCGCCCTGCTCGGCGAACCGGTGCGCGATGGCGCGGCCGATTCCGGTGCCACCGCCGGTGACCAGGACTGAGCGCGGCATAGGATGTCTCCAGGCTTGATTTAGACGTAAATTTAGATCTAAACATAAGGGGTGGAGCGGACCATGGCAAATGCGGGCGGAGACCGGCCGGGCGCGGCCGGCGGCGCGGAGCAGGGCCGGAAGGCCGGGGATCCGGCGTCCGCGGAATCGGCTGCCGGAGAGCCGGCGGCCGGGCGGGCCCCGGAGGCCGCCGGGGGCGGGGACCCGGTCGGCGAGATCGCCGAGGCCTGGCGGCGGGAGCTCCCCGAAGTCCCGGTCGGCTCGATCGGCGTCATCACGCCGATCTGGCAGCTCGCCAAGCTGTTCGGGGACGACCGGCGCCGGACGCTGGCCCGCGACGGGGTGGACGTGGCCACCCTCGACCTGGTCAGCGTGCTGCGCCGGAGCGGCCCGCCCTACACGCTGACCACCGCCGAGCTGGGGCGCCGGTCGATGGTGACCGCGGGCGCGGTCTCCCAGCGGGTCGCCCGCGCCGAGCGCGCCGGCCTGGTCGAGCGCCGCCCGGGCGAGGGGCGGCCGCGCTCCGTCCTGGTCTCGCTGACCGAGGAGGGGCACCGGCTGACCGAGGAGACCGTCGGCGGGCTGCTGCACCGCGAGGACGAACTGCTCGGCGGCCTCACCGCCGAGGAGCGCGACCGGCTGGCCGGACTGCTCGACCGGCTGCTCCGCGACGTGCAGGACCGCCTCGGAGACGACCGCATCGGCCAGGTCGGCGCCCCCTGACCCGGCCCTGTGCCCGGCCGCCCTGCGGAGGCACCGGCGGGGCGGCCCCGCCCCACCGGCCCGCCCGAGGCGCGCGGCGGTCCGCGCCGCCCCGGGCGGCCGCCGGCCCCGGCGACCTGCGCATCCGTCGCCCCCGGACCCCACCGCCCCGCAGCGGCACCCCGCAGCGGGGCGGACCGGGCGCGAAGAGCACCGGCCGCCGCCCGTTCCCGGGCGGGCCCGGACGGGGGGGGGAACGGCCGTCTCCCGTCCGGGGGCGCCCGGATGTATCCTCCCCCGATGATCGGAGACTTCGAAGTGTTCCCCGCCGGGCCGGGCGACGGCGGTGTCGTGGGCGAGATCCACGCCGAGTCGTGGCGGGCCGCCTACGCCGAATTCTTCTCCCCGGAGTTCTTCGCCCAGGCGGTGGAGCGGCGGCGCGGCAGGTGGCACCGCGTGCTCGCCGAAGGCGAGCAGACCGTCCTGCTCGCGGCGTCCGAGGGGCGGCCGCTGGCCTACTCCGCCTTCGCCCCCTCGGCGACCCGGCCCGGGGCGGCGGAGATCCTCGGCTTCTACGCCCACCCGGACGGCTGGGGCGGCGGCGCGGCGAGCGCCCTGATGGCCGGCTCGCTGCAGCGGATCCGACAGGACGGGTTCGGGCGGGTCCACCTGTGGACGCTGCGCGGCACACCACGGTCCCGCCGCTTCTACACCAAGTGCGGCTTCGCCGAATCGGGCGCCGGGCGCAGCCACGACTACGGCGACGGCAACCCGATCGAGCAGGTCGAATACGAGCTCGCCCTGGACTGACCGCCGGTGGCCGCCGGGCTCAGTCGCCGCCGGGGAGGCTGCGGTCGTCGACCCCGCCCGGGAAGTGGGCCAGGGCCATCTCCACGATCGGGTAGACGTCGATCAGGTCGTGGATGCGGAGCGCGTCGAGGGTGCGGCGGGCCGGGGCCGAGGGTTCGGCCAGGACCATGTGCCGCCCCTGCGCGGTGAGCACCCGGTAGGCGGTGAGGAGCGCGCGGACGCCGCTGGCGTCGAAGAAGCCCACTCGGGAGAGGTCCACCACGACGCAGCCCCGCGGGCCGCGCTCGGCGGCGAGCAGGATCAGCTCGCGCATCGCGTCGGCCGTGGCGATGTCGATCTCGCCCTCGACCGGTACCAGGGTGGGACCGCCGCATGGGAAGCGTTCCATTGGTCCTCCGTGCACGCCGCTCGGCCTCTCTTCGAAACCCCGTGTAACGCCTCGATCACCCCCATGTCCATGATCGTATCGTCTCGACCCCGCCTCGGGGGCGTTTTCCGGAAATCCGCCGCCTTGCCCCTTCGGAACCGGTCCCCGGGGACCGCTCCGCCACTCGTTCCGCACCGTCCGCCACCACCGCTCGTTCACAGCGGCACCGCCTCCAGCAGAGAGACCTCCATCGGGAGCTCGGCCGCGCGGTCCGGACGCAGGCCGGCCGAGCGCAGCAGCGCGCCGTACTCCGCGGACGTCCGCTCGGCCCCTCCCGTCATCACCATCATGTGCAGGTCGAACGCGACGGACAACCAGGGATGGCTCCCGTCGGGCAGGATCCGCTCGGCGACCAGCACCCGGCCGCCGCCGGCCGGCATGGCCGCGCGGCAGTTCGCCAGGATCCTGCGGGCCCGGGCGTCGTCCCAGTTGTGCAGGACCCGGCTGAGGATGTGCACCTCGCCCTCGGGCACCCCGTCCAGGAAGTCGCCCTCCACCAGCGAGCAGCGGCCCTCCGCGACGAAGTGGAGCAGCCGCTCCCGGGCCGGTTCAAGCGTGCCGCGCCGGTCCAGCAGCACCCCGATGACGTGCTGGTGGCGGGCGAGCACCGCCTCCAGCACGGCGCCGTCGCCCCCGCCCACGTCGACCACCCTGGACACCGCGGAGAAGTCGTGCGCCGCCGCCAGGTTCTCGGCGAACCCGGCGCCGGCCGCCGTGCCCGCGACGAACCGCCGCGCCTCCTGCGGGCGCCGGGAGAGGTAGGAGTGCACGTCCTCGCCGCAGGCCGCCTCGAAGGACTGGCGCCCGGTGCGCACCTGCTGCGCCAGGCCGTCCCAGGCCACCCGGTAGAGCGGGCTGTCGTAGAGCAGCGCCAGGTCGCGCATTGACGCGGGGTGGTCCGAGGCGAGCAGCGCGCCGGTCCGGGTGAGCGAGTAGCGCCCCTGGTCCTCTTCGACCAGGCCGACCGAGGCCAGCATCCTGAGCAGCCGGACCAGGCCGCCGCGCCGCACGTTCAGCTCCTCGGCCAGCTCGGCGGCGCTCCGCGGCCCGTCGGCGAGCCCGTCGGCCACGCCGAGTTCGGCCGCGGCGGCGATGGCCTTGCCCACCCAGGGGCCGACCAGCAGGCGCAGCAGCTCCCGATGTTCGCCGTCTCCTCCTGCCACGGCGCTCCTCTCCGCGGATCGGCGATCCGATCACTCACCGTATCCACTTCCTCTCCCGATGCAACGGAACGCGGTGGTGACTTCCGTCCCTCGGGTCGCACCCCGGCCGCTCACCGGGGCCGCGGCGGCCCGATGGGAATGT
Source organism: Nocardiopsis potens DSM 45234 (assembly GCF_000341105.1). Taxonomy (GTDB): domain Bacteria; phylum Actinomycetota; class Actinomycetes; order Streptosporangiales; family Streptosporangiaceae; genus Nocardiopsis_A; species Nocardiopsis_A potens. The sequence goes on along the minus strand of NZ_ANBB01000049.1, from coordinate 24,938 downwards.
CGTACCCCGCCCGTAGATTCAGGGCCGTGAGCAAGCGGTGGAGTACCGAAGAGGTCCGGGCCCTCGCTCCCGAACCCCCCGTCCGCAAGGCCGCCGAAGCGGCCGCGCGCGCCGGCTCCTGGCCGGTCCTCGGCTCCCGGGAGGACGGCTCCGGGGCCGTCCTGCTGTGGGGCGTCCACGCCGGGCCGCCGCGGCGCCGCGCGTCCGCCCGGATCGCCCCGGGCGCCGCCCCCGAGCACCGGTGCGGCTGCCGGCGCCGCGCCCCCTCCCCCTGCCCGCACGTGCTCGCCCTGCTGCTGCTCTGGTCCTCCGGCGCCGTGCCGGAGTCCGGCGCCCCGCCGGGGTGGGCCTCCCGGCCGGGCGGCCCGGCCGATCCGGGCGCCGCGGCGCGGCGGGCCGCCCGGCGGGAGGAGCGCGCCGCCGAGGGCCTGGCCGAGCTGGAGCTGTGGCTGCGCGACCGGGTCGACGCCGGCCTGGCCTCGGCCCGCGGCGCCGGGTACGCGCCCTGGGACGCCATGGCGGCCCGGCTGGTCGACGCCCAGGCCGGGAGGGTGGCCGAGCGGCTGCGCGACCTGGGCGGCGCGGTCGCGGCCGGCGGCCCGGAGTGGCCCGCCCGGCTCCTGGCCGAGCTGGCCCTGCTCCGGCTGCTGGCCTCGGCCCGGCTGCGGGGCGGCGCGCTCCCCGAGGGGCTGCGCGCCACCGCCCGCTCCCGGGTCGGCCTGCCGGTCTCCGCGGACCGCTCGGCCCCGGTCCGCGACACCTGGGAGGTGCTGGGCGGGCGGGCCTTCCGGACCGGCCGCCTGGACGGCCTCCGGTTCTGGCTGCGCGGCCGCGGCTCCGGCAGGATCGCCGCCCTGGTCTCCTTCGCGCCCGAGGGGGGCGCCCCGGACGCCCCGGTGCGGCCCGGCACCGCGGTCGACGCCGAGCTGGCCTTCTACCCGGCCGAGCACAGGGCGTCGCTGGTCGCGGCGGGCGCGGAGCGCCCGTCCGGGCCGCCGCCGGGGGGCACCGCCGCCGGCGCGCTGGACTCCTGGGCCGCGGCGCTGGCCGAGGACCCGTGGCTGGAGGCGTGGCCGGTCGTGCTGGAGGAGGCGCGCCCCGCCCGCCCCCGCGAGCAGGGCCGGTGGTGGCTGACCGACGCCGAGGGCGGCTCCCTGCCGCTGCCGGCGGACGCCGCTCCGCCCTGGCGGCTCGCCGCGCTCAGCGGCGGCGCCCCGGTGACCGTCGCCGGCGAGTGGACCCCCTGGGGCCTGCACCCGCTGACCGCCTGGCCCCCGGACGGCTCGGCCGCCCCGGTGCCCCTCCGGCCCTGCCGCCCTTCCGGCGCCGGCGCCGGAAGGGCGGTGGACGCGGAAGACCCCCCGCCGCCCGCCCCGCACCGGTGACCCCGGCTCCGGTGCCGCCGCGGGAAGGGGCGGCGGCCCCGGAGCCCGCCGGGAACGCGGGCGACCGCCCCGGGAGGCCGAGGCGGCCCGGGTCGCCACCGCACGCGCCCCCGGCGGCCCCTGAACCCGCCGTTCCGCTCCCGCCCGCCCCGCACGCACAGCCCTGGTGAGAGGAGCCCTTTGACCGAGCCGCCCGCGCGGGCACTCACCGCCCCGTACCGGCGCCGCCCTCCGTCCGGCGCCGGAACGCACCTCCCGAGACGGCTTCGGGACCGCCGCCCCGGAGGACCGTGCGGAGGCCGTCCCCGGCCGGCGCCGGAGCACACCCCCGGGTCGGGTCCGGGAGCGCCGCCCCGGAGGACCGCGAAGGCCCCCTCCCGACCCGTGCCGGAACCCCTCCGGGGGGCGGGTCCGGGAGCGCCGTCCCCGGGAGTCCGGTCCGGAGCGGCGCGCCGCACCCGGTCGGCCGGGTGCCGGCCGCCCTCCCCCGGTCCGCCGTCCCGTACCGCCCGAACCGCCCCGCCGACGGTGGTCCGAGCGGCCCGTTCCCCGTGCCGCCGGTGAGCCCGGACCGGCGAAGAGTGGCCGCCCCGCCGCGGAGCGCCCGACCGACCCCGACCCTGAGGAGCCGTGTGGCCGACCCGTCCCCCTTCGACGCCCCCTGGCCGGAGCTGCTCTCCGCGGCGCTGGTCGGGACGGCGCGCGCCGCGGTCCCCGGCCCGCCCGTGCCCGAGGGGCGGGCCGCACTGGAGCTGCTGGACCGCGCCGCCGCGGCGGTGGTGCGGGACCGGGCCGGGGTGCGGCCGGGCGCGGCGGAGCCGCTGCCGCCGGCCCGCGCCGAGGCACTGCCGGCGGCGCCGCCCGCGGCCGGGGCCCGGTTGGAGGCGCTGCTCGCCGAGGAGCGGTACGAGCAGGCCGGGGAGTGGCTGCGGACCGCGGCCGGGAAGGGGCTGCTGGTCCCGCCGCAGGTGCTGCCCGCCCTGCTGGACGCGGCGGCGCGGAACCGGGACGCCCTGCACCCGCCGGACGTGCTGCGGGTCTGCGGCGAGCGCGGGCGCTGGCTGGCGCGGCTGGAGCCGCGCTGGTCGTTCGCGGACCCGCCGCGGGACGCCGCGGCCGCGCTGCCCGGGGAGGACCGGTGGGAGGCGGCCTCCGCCGGGGAGCGGCGCCGGATGCTGACGGCGCTGGAGCCGCACCTGTCCCCCGGGCACGAGGCGTTCCTCGCCGCGGCGCTGGCCGACCCGGGCGCCGGGGTGCGGGCGCTGGCGCTCTCCCTGCTCGCCCGGCTGCCCGGCTCCGGGCACGGCCGCACCCTGGCCGCGCTCGCCCGCCGGCACGTCCGCCCGGGCGCGCGGGCCCCGGTGGTGCGGCCGCCCGACCCCCGGGACGCCGGTCTCGCCGCGGCGCTGGGCCTGCGCCCGGGGGCCCGGCCCGGTGTCCGCGCCGAGGAGGTCGGCCGCGAGTGGCTGTGGACGCTGGTCGGGCACGCCCCGCTGGACGCCTGGCTCGACCACCTGGGCGCCGACCGGGCCGAAGTGGTCCGCGCCGCCGGGCGGCTGCGCGAGTGGGACCTGCTGGAAGCGCTCGCCAACGCGGCGGTGGTGCAGCGGGACGCGGGCTGGGCCGCGGCCCTGCTCGGCCCGATCATGGACCGGCTGCTGCTCGGCCATTCGATGCACGGCAGCCGCGGGCCGGCGCTGATGCGGCTGGCCGCGCCGGAGGACCGGGCCGGGTGGGCGCTGCGCCGACTGGGCGGGCGCGGCGCCGCCGACCCCGGTTCCGCCCTGGTGGTGCTGGAGCGGGTGCCGGGTCCCTGGTCCGGCCCGCTCGCCGCCCGCGCGGCCCGGATCGTCGAGCGGGCCGACCGGAGCCGCCCCGGCGGCCGGCTGGACGGGCTGTGCCGGACGGCCGGCCTGCGGCTGCCGCCGGAGATGCACGGCCGGCCGGGGTTCGCGCCCCGGCCCGGCGACCCACCGGAGGCCGCCGCGGCCCTGCGCGGCCTCACCTCGACCCTGCGGTCCCGCCACGAGATGCACGAGGAGTTCGATTGACCGGCCCCGACGACGTCCTCCGCCCGCACGCCGAGCAGCGGTTCGCCGGCGAGCTCGCCGCCCTGGCCGCGGAGGACGGCCGGCCCCGCCCGCCGGGCTGGCGGCTGTCCCCCTGGGCCGTCTCCCGGTACCTGCTCGGCTGCACGCTCGGCGACGGCACCGTCGTCACCCCCAAGTACATCGGGGCGCGCCGGATCGTCGAGGTGGCGGTGGCGACCCTGGCCACCGACCGGGCGCTGCTGCTGCTCGGGGTGCCGGGCACCGCGAAGACCTGGCTGTCGGAGCACCTGGCCGCCGCCGTGTCCGGCGACTCGACGCTGCTGGTGCAGGGCACCGCGGGCACCACCGAGGAGGCCGTCCGGTACGGCTGGAACTACGCCCGCCTGCTCTCCGACGGGCCGTCCCGGGAGGCGCTGGTGCCGAGCCCGGTGATGACCGCGATGGCCGAGGGCCGCCCGGCCCGGGTGGAGGAGCTGACCCGGCTCCCCTCCGAGGTGCAGGACGCGCTGATCACCGTGCTCTCGGAGAAGGCCATGCCCGTCCCCGAGCTGGGCACCGAGGTGCAGGCGCGGCCGGGCTTCACCGTCATCGCCACCGCCAACGACCGGGACCGCGGGGTCAACGAGCCGTCCAGCGCGCTGCGCCGCCGGTTCAACACGGTGGTGCTGCCGGTGCCGGCGACCGCCGAGGAGGAGGTGGACATCGTCACCCGGCGCGTCGCCGACCTGGGGCGCTCCCTGGGGCTGCCGGAGGTCCCGGCCGGGCTGGAGGAGATCCGGCGGGTGGTGACCGTCTTCCGCGAGCTGCGCCAGGGCGCCACCGAGGACGGCAGGGCGGCGGTCGCCTCGCCGAGCGGCACGCTGAGCACCGCCGAGGCGGTCTCGGTGCTGACCCACGGGCTGGCGATGGCCGCGCACTTCGGCGACGGGGTGCTGCGCCCGTCCGACGTCGCGTCCGGGGTGCACGGCGCGGTCGTGCAGGACCCGGTCGCCGACGGGGTGGTCTGGCGCGAGTACCTGGAGACCGTGGCCAGGACCCGGCCGGGCTGGCGGGACTTCTACACCGCCTGCCGCGAGGCCGCCGGGTGACGCCCCGAGGCCCCCGCGCGGCGCCGCGGGCCCCGGTCCGGCCCGGAGAACGGGGCGGCCGCCCCCGTCCGGGCGGCCTCACCCGCCGCGGGGGCCGGCCCCGTGGCCGCGGGCCCGGAGCGGGGCGCCGGCCGGGTCCGGCGCGGGCCCCCGGCGCCTCCGGTGCTTCCGGCGCCCGGACGGACCACCGGAGCCTCCCCGCCCGGGCCCGCGCGGCGGCCCCGGCCCTTCGACGAGGAGTGTGATGACCGCGATCGACACCGACCGGGTGCACGTGCTGGGCGTGCGCCACCACGGCCCCGGGTCGGCCCGCGCCGTGCGCGCGGCCCTGCGGGAGATCGGACCGGACGCCGTGCTGGTCGAGGGGCCGCCGGAGGCCGACGTGCTGGCCGGGATGGTCGGGGAGGCCGAGCCGCCGGTGGCCCTGCTGGCGCACGCCCCGGGCGCCGGCGGCGGGGCGGGCCGGGCGGCGTTCTGGCCGTTCGCCGTCTTCTCCCCGGAGTGGCAGGCGCTGCTGTACGCGCACGAGCACGGCTGCCGGGTCCGGTTCTGCGACCTGCCCGCCGCGCACCTGCTCACCCTGGAGGAGGGCGCCGGGGGCGCGCCCGCCGGGTCCGGGCGCCCGGCGGACCCGCTGGGGGCGCTCGCCGAGGCCGCCGGCCACGGCGACCCCGAGCGGTGGTGGGAGGACGCGGTGGAGCACCGGGGAGGCGACGGCGGCGCCGGTTCGCCGTTCCCCGCGGTCGCCGAGGCGATGGCGGAGGCGCGGGCCCGGCTCGCCCCGGGCCCGCCGCCGCTGCACGAGGCGCGGCGCGAGGCGCGGATGCGCACGGTGCTGCGGTCGGCGCTGCGCGCCGGGCACCGCAGGATCGCCGTGGTGTGCGGGGCCTGGCACGCGCCCGCCCTGCTCGACCCTCCCCCGGCGTCCGGCGACCGCGAGCTGCTGCGCGGCCTGCCCCGGGTGAAGTCCTCGGTGACCTGGATCCCGTGGAGCCACGGGAGGCTGGCCGCCGGGTCCGGCTACCGGGCCGGGGTGCGTGCGCCCGGCTGGTACCACCACCTGTTCACCGCTCCCGACCGGCCGGTCGAGCGATGGCTGGTCGAGGCCGCCCGGCGGCTGCGCGCCGAGGGGGCCGAGGTCTCGTCCGAGCACGTCATCGAGGGGGTGCGGCTGGCCGAGGCGCTGGCCGCGCTGCGCGGCCGGCCGCTGCCCGGGCTGGAGGAGGCCGCCGACGCGGTCTCCTCGGTGCTGTGCGAGGGCTCGGCCGAGCGGGCCGCGCTGGTGCACCGGGCGCTGACCGTGGGCGAGCGGCTCGGCTCCGCGCCGACCTCGGCACCGGCGGTGCCGCTCCAGCGCGACCTGGAGGCGCAGCGCCGGCGGCTCCGGCTCAGGGCCGAGGCCGAGCCGCGCGAGATCGAGCTGGACCTGCGGGAGGAGAGCGGCCGGGCGCGCAGCGTGCTGCTGCACCGGCTGCGGATCCTCGGCGTGCACTGGGGCGTGCCGGCGGCCGACCCGGTGCGCGCCCTGGGCACGTTCCGCGAGCGCTGGCGGCTCGCCTGGGATCCGGAGCTGTCGGTGGCGCTGGTCGAGGCGGGGGTGTGGGGAAACGGGATCGCGGAGGCCGCCGAGGCGCGCGCCCGGGAGCTGGCCTCCGGCGCGGACCTGCCGGCGCTGACCTCGCTCACCGAGCGGTGCCTGCTGGCCGGGTTGGACGGGGTGCTGGAGGAGGTGCTGGCGGCGCTGTCCGCGCGGGCCGCCCGGGGCGGCGGCGTCGGGCCGCTGATGGCCGCGGTGCCGCCGCTGGCCCGCGCGGCCCGCTACGGCGACGTGCGCCGCACCGGTTCCGCGGCGCTGCGGGCCGCCGCCGGGGCGCTGCTGGACCGGATCCGGGCCGGCCTGGGCCCGGCGCTGACCGGGCTGGGCGAGGAGGCCGCGGTGGGCGCGGCCGCCGACGTCGACGCGGTGCACCGGGCCGCGGTGCTGCTCGGCGGGGACGCCGAGCGGTCCTGGCTGGACGCGCTGGAGCGGCTGGCGCCGGACCCGGCGCTGCCCGGGCTGGTCGCCGGGCGGATCCACCGGCTGCTGCGCGACGCCGGCCGCCTGGACGGCGGCGAGGCGGCGGACCGCCTGGCGCTGGCCGTCTCCCCGGGGGCGCCGCCGCGGCGCGCGACGGCGTGGCTGGAGGGGTTCCTGGCCGACGGCGGGCTGCTGCTGGCGCACGACCCGGCGCTGCTCGCGCTGGTCGACGAGTGGCTCGCCGGGTTGGACGGTGCGGCGTTCACCTCGGTGCTTCCGCTGCTGCGGCGCACCTTCGGCGCGTTCACCGCCGGCGAGCGCGCGGAGATCGGCCGCCGCGCCCGCGCCCGCGGCGCTCCGGGAGGCGCCGGCCGGGAGCCGGAGCCCGCCGCCGACCCGGCCCGCGCCGCCGCGGCGGCGGCCACGGCCGCCCTGATCATCCGCACCGCGAAGGAGCGGGAGTGAACGGCGGCACTGCGGGACCGCAGGCCTCGCCCGAGGACGGCGGCCGCGCATCCGCAGGCCCCTTCCGGCCCGGAGCACCGGGGAGGCCTGCCGGCCGCGTCCCCGCCCCTCACCTGGAAGACCGGAGGTACAGCGGGGCCGCCCTCCCCGGGCCGTGCCGCGGGGGCGGCCGTCACCGGCGCATGCGGATCCCCGGCGAACGCCCCGCAGGGCCTGGGCCGGTACCGCGCTCGCGCTTCCCGGCGCACCCGTGCGGAGCGCGCGCCGGAGGCGGCAGCGGGCCGCCCTTCCCCCGGGGGTCCCCGCTGCGCAGGGGCCAGGCGTGCACGGGGCCGCCGACCCGGAGGTGCGCCGGGGCCGCGCGGCGGCCTCGAACGGTCGAGGTGGCGGATCCAAGGTGGCGGAGCGGATTCCGCCGCAGAGGGGGGGACGTGGTGGAAGCGGACGTGGAGCAGGAGACGGGATCCGGATCCGGGGTGCACGCGGACCGGGAGCGGGAGCGGCTGCGCCGGTGGCGGCTGGTGCTCGGCGGGGCCGCCGAAGGGGAGCTGGGGCCGCCCGGGGCGCCGGGCGGGGGCGGCGCGCGCATGGACGCCGCCCTCGGCCTGCTCTACGGCGGTGCCGGCGGCGCCGGGGAGGAGCGCGACGGGCCGGGGTCGCTGGGCGAGTCGGCGCCGGGGGTGGCGCGCTGGCTCGGCGACATCCGGGAGCTCTTCCCGCCCGGGGTCGTGCAGGTGATACAGGCCGACGCGCTGGACCGGCTGGGGCTTCGGCGGATGCTGCTGGAGCCGGACCTGGTCGAGGCGGTCCGCGCCGACGTGCACCTGGCCGCGGCGCTGCTCTCGCTGCGCGAGGCGCTGCCGGACCGGGCCCGGGAGTCGGCGCGCACCGTGGTCCGCCGGGTCGCCGCCGAGCTGGAGGAGCGGCTGGCGCAGCGGACCCGCGCCGCGGTGCACGGCGCGCTGGACCGCTCCGCGCGCGCGGAGCGCCCGCGCCGTGCCGCCGACGTGGACTGGCCCGCGACCATCCGCCGCAACCTGCGGCACCGGCTTCCGGACCGGGGCACGGTGGTCCCGGAGACCCTGGTCGGGCGGGCCCGGCGGGCCGGCGGGGTCCGGCGCGACGTGGTGCTGGCCGTCGACCAGAGTGCGTCGATGGCCGCCTCGCTGGTCTATGCCGGGGTGTTCGGCGCGGTCCTCGCGTCGGTGCGTGCGCTGCGCACCTCCTTCGTCGCCTTCGACACCTCGGTGGCCGATCTGACCGGCCTGCTCTCCGACCCGGTGGACGTGCTCTTCGGCACCTCGCTGGACGGGGGCACCGACGTCAACCGGGCGCTGGCCTACTGCGCTGGCCTCGTCCGGCGGCCCGCCGAGACGGTGCTGGTGCTCGTCAGCGACCTGCGCGAGGGCGGGTCCGCGGAGGACATGGTCCGGCGCGCGGGCGCGCTGAAGTCCTCCGGGGTGCAGGTGGTCGCGGTGCTCGCGCTCTCCGACGAGGGGGCGCCCCGCTACGACCGGGCCAACGCCGCGGCCCTGGCCGCGCTGGGGATCCCCGCTTTCGCGTGCTCCCCGGACCGCTTCCCCGACCTGATGGCCGCCGCGATCGAGGGGCGCCCGCTGCCGGAGTGGGCCGACCGGGAGCAGGCGGCCCGGGGGTGAGAGCGCCCCTTCCCCGAACGCCGGGCATCTCAGTCGAGCGCGCCGCCCCGCAGAGCAGGGGTCCAAGCGGGCGGCGACGGCACAGGCAGGGACGGGGCCAAGGCGGTCGCCCGAGCGCGGCGCCTCGCGGAGCAGGGGTTCAAGCGGGCGGCGAAGGCGGGAAGGGGGCAACCGGCCGGTCGGTCCAGCGCGGCACCCCACGGGGGGACGGCTCAAGCGGGCGGCGACGGCACAGGCAGGGACGGGGCCAAGGCGGTCGCCCGAGCGCGGCGCCTCGCGGAGCAGGGGTTCAAGCGGGCGGCGAAGGCGGGAAGGGGGCAACCGGCCGGTCGGTCCAGCGCGGCACCCCACGGGGGGACGGCTCAAGCGGGCGGCGACGGCACAGGCAGGGACGGGGCCAAGGCGGTCGCCCGAGCGCGGCGCCTCGCGAAGCGGGGGTTCAAGCGGGCGGCGAGGGCGGGAGGGGGTGAGCGCCGCGTTCACCGGCCAAGGGCGGCGCGTGGTCCCGGCGGGAGGGGCGGCGCCCCGGCGCAGGGAGCGGGCCCGCCTGCCCCGACCCACCAGGGGGCCTTATCCCCATATGCCCGATTCGCGGCGGGGAACGAGCAGAAGTGGGAGCGCCCTGCGCACCACGGCGGCACCCCGATTACATCTACCAGCGAGTAGTAGGCCCCGAAGCCCCCGCCGCCCCCTCGCCGATCACCCAGAGTGGCCAGGGCGGGCCCTCCCGGCAGAGCAAAAGCGACATCTCGCCCCCGCGCCGCCCCTTCCCGGGTTCCGGCCCCCTGCTTTACGGTCTTCCGGGCGGCTCGAACCCTCCACCACCAGCCCGATCAGGGCGATTCAGGCCTCCCGGGGGCCGATCCGGGCCGGGATGCGCGCCCGGGAATCACCGGGGTGCTCTCGCGGTGCGCAGGGCGCCCTACCCTTCCATCACCCTGCGTATTCACCCAGGTCAGGGAGGTGCGGTGGTTTCCCGGCAGCCGGCCCCGGCGCCCGAGGCAACGCGGGAACGGCGAACCCGCCACCCCGGCCCACCTCGACCGCCCTGACCCGCTCTCCCGCACCCGACCGACCAGCCGGTGCCCACTGCCGCCGTCGCTGCCCACCTGAACCCCGACCCCGCGAGACGCCGCACCCGGGTGACACTCGCGCCCCGTCCCTACCGCTGCCGTCGCCGCCTGCTTGGACCTTCGCTCCGCGATGCGCCGCACCCGACCGACCGGCCGGTCCCCCTTCCGCCTTCGCCGCCCGCCTTGACCTGCACTCCGCGATGCGCCGCACCCGACCGACCACCCGGTCCCCCTCCTGCTCCTCTGGTGTGCGGTGTTGCAGCGGACACTGGAAACCACCGCGCTCCGATAAGGCCCCGGCGTCGAGATCCTCGCCGTGGGGAGGGCCGCGGGGCGGTGCGGCCGATGGTACGCTCTGTATACGATCCGTATACAAGATGACGAGGGGGAGCGGGCCTTGGCCTCCGGCCGCGAGAAAGCCTACGAGTACCTCAAGGAGACCGTGCTCACCGACCCCGAGATGCAGGGGCGGTTCCTCTCCGAGCAGGAGATCGCGGACACGATCGGGGTGTCCCGCACGCCCATCCGGGAGGCGCTGCTCCTGCTGGCCGCCGAGGACCTGATCAGCCTGGTGCCCAAGCGCGGCGCGCACATCGCCCGGCTGACCGCCCGGGAGATCGGCGAGCTGATGGAGCTGCGCGGCATCGTGGAGCGCTACGCCGCGCAGTACGTGGTGGAGCACGACGCGGTCCCGGTGCGGGAGCTGGAGCGGCTACTGGAGGAGCAGGGCGACCTGATGGACGCCGACCGGTCCCGCGAGTTCATCGACGTGGACCACCGGTTCCACTCCGCGGTGGTGCGGGCGGTGGGCAACTCCCTGCTCGAACGGCACTACGACGGGCTGCGCAGCCGGCAGATCAGGGCCGGGATGGTCGCGCTGTACAGCGCCCCGGGCCGTCGCCAGGAGGTGATCGCCGAGCACCGGGCGATCCTGGACGCCCTGGCCGCCGGGGACGTCGCGGCCGCGCACGCCGCCATCGACGCCCACCTGGGCAGCACCCGCGGCGTCCTGCTCGCCGGCTGACCGGCCGGGCCCGGGGCGCCGCCGGCCGGGCTCCCGCCCCGCTCGGGCACCGCCTGGCGGAAGGGCGGAGACGGAGGAGCGCCCGCCCCGGGAGGGCGGGCCCGCTCCCGGTTCGACCCGGCCGCCGGGCGGGAGGCGCGGATCGCAGAACGCCGCCCCCTTTCCCGTCCGCTCGGAGCGGGCGGCGGCCGGGACCGCCTCCTCCGGCTCCCCGCCCCTCCGGTCCGAGCACGGCCCGGCCCTCCCCCGCTCCCCTCTCGGGGCGGAGGAGGCGCGGGCGAGCGCCGGACGGGCCGGGCCCCGGCCGCGCGCTATCCGGCGGTCGGCGGGGCCAGGGCGTCGGGGCGGCGGTTGGCCAGTACCGGCAGCGCGTCGCGGACCCGGCGCACCTCGTCGGGGTCGATGTCGGCGACGAGCAGGCCGGGGCCGGCGCCGAGCTCCTCGCGCACCGTCCCGTCCGGGCCGATCAGCGCGCTGTGCCCGATGCCGGTCGGGGCGGCCGGGTCGGGGACCCGCACGCCCGCGGCCTCCGGGTCGGCCTGGTCCACCGCGGCCACCCAGAGGGTGGCGTCCAGCGCCCGCGCCCGGGTGAGCAGCCGCCACTGCTCGAGCTTGCCCGGCCCGGCGCCCCAGGAGGCGGCGAGCAGCACCGCGTGCGCGCCGAGGTCGGCATAGGCCCGGAACAGTTCGGGGAAGCGCACGTCGTAGCAGGTGGCCAGGCCGATGCGGACGCCGTCCAGGTCGATCGCCACCGGGCGCGACCCGGCGGCGACCGCACTGGACTCGGTGTAGCCGAACGCGTCGTAGAGGTGGATCTTGTCGTAGCCGGCGTGCACGCCCGGCCCGGCGGCCAGCAGGGTGTTGGCCACCCTGCCGCCCTCCCCCGGGGTGAACATGCCGGCGACGACGGCCACCCCCTCCGCCTCGGCGATCCGCCGGACCTCGGCCGCCCACGGCCCGTCCAGCGGTTCGGCCGCTTCGGCCAGGGGCGTGCCGAAGCAGGCCATCGCGGCCTCGGGGAAGACCGCCAGGCGGGCCCCGGCCCGGGCCGCCTCCGCCGTCCGGGCGCGGATGAGCTCCAGGTTGGCCTCGGGGTCGGGGCCGGTGCTGATCTGGGCCAGTGCGATGCGCATGTTCTCCTCGCGGGGTCGTCGGGCGTTCGGGGTGGTCAGGAGGCGTCCCGCGCCTCGGCGGGGGCGAGCTCCTCCTCTTCGGCCTCGGCGTGGCCGGCTCCGCGGCCCAGCCACAGGCCCAGCATGCTGAGCAGGCCGGCGACGGCGATGTAGCAGGCCAGCGGCGTCCAGGAGTGGTAGGTGCCGAGCAGGGCGGTGAACAGCAGCGGCGCGATCGAGCCGCCGATCAGCCCGCCGAAGGTGTAGGCCAGCGAGGAGCCGATGTAGCGCACCCGGGGCGGGAACTGCTCGGAGACGAAGGCGCCCTGCGGCCCGTACATGAAGGAGTGGACGGCCAGGCCGACCACCACCCCGGCGGCCAGCGCCCACCAGTTCCCGCCGCCGATCATCGGGAAGAACACGAACGGCCACACCGCGGCGGCGGCCGCGGCCAGCCCGTAGAGCAGGCGCCGGTCCACCCGGTCGGAGATCGCACCGGCCAGCGGGATCAGGAGGACCTGGCAGGAGGAGCCGATGAGCACGGCGGCCAGCACCGAGCCGCGGTCCATGCCGAGTTCGAGGGTGGCGTAGGTCAGCACGAACACGGTGAACATCGCGTAGAGCACGTCCGGGGCGACGCGGCTGAGCACCGCGGCGACCAGGGCCCGGCGGTGCTCGGTGAAGACCTCGCGGATCGGCGCCTCGGGCCGCTTCTGCTCGGCCTCGATCGCCTGGAAGACCGGGGTCTCCTCCAGTTTGGCCCGGATCCACAGGCCGAACAGGACCAGCACGCCGGAGAGCAGGAACGCCACCCGCCAGCCCCAGTCGAGGAACTGGTCGTCGGTGAGCAGCGCGCCCAGCCCGCCCAGCACGCCGTTGGCCAGCAGGTTGCCCACCGGCGGGCCGATCTGCGCGGCCGAGGCGTAGAAGCCGCGCCGCTTGGGGTCGCCGAACTCGCTGGACAGCAGGACGGCGCCGCCCCACTCGCCGCCGACCGCGACGCCCTGGGCGAAGCGGAGCAGCACCAGCGCGATCGGCGCGGCGACGCCGATCGTCCCGTAGGAGGGGAGCAGGCCGATCAGCACGGTGGCGGCGCCGATCATGATCAGCGTGGCGATCAGGACCTTCTTCCGCCCGATCAGGTCGCCGAGCCGGCCGAACAGGAAGCCGCCGAGGGGGCGGGAGACGTAGCCGACGGCGTAGGTGGAGAAGGCCAGGAGGGTCCCGGTGAAGGGGTCTTCGGCGGGGAAGAAGAGGTGGCCGAAGACCAGGGCCGCCGCGACCGAGTAGATCGCGAAGTCGTACCACTCCAGCGAGGTCCCGGCGAGGCTGGCGACGAACGCGCGGCGCGCACCGCCGCGGTCTGCGGAGGGGGACTTCCCCGCCGGAGCGGATTCTTGCATGCCAACCGTCCTTACTCGACGTCCGAATGGGCCGCATCGACCTTTCGGCATACTTATTGTATACAGGTCGTGTACGCAAGTCTCGCATGAGACCGGGACCACTTTCGACACCCCGTGGAGGCACCCCGTGACCGCACTCTCCTTCGAGCTCCCCGACGGCTCGACCCGCATCGCCACCGTCGAGCGGCTGCTCAACGCCGGATACGCCGGGCGCAGCCAGGAGGACGTCGCCGCGCACGTCGCCGAGCTGGCCGAGCTCGGCGTGCCCGCCCCCTCGGCCGTCCCCGCGCTCTACCCCGTCTCCCCCTACCTCGCCCGGCAGACCGACCGGGTGGACGCCCAGCACGGGCGGACCTCCGGCGAGGCCGAGTGGGCGCTGGTCGTCGACGACGGCGGCGACCTGCTGCTGACCGCCGCCTGCGACCACACCGACCGCGAGCTGGAGGTGCACGGGGTGGCGTGGAGCAAGAACGCCGGCCCGGACGTGCTGGCCCGCCGCGCCTGGCGGCTGGAGGACGTGCGCCCGCGCATCGATGGGCTGACCCTGCGCGCCTGGGTCGCCCACGGCGGCGAGGAGACCCTGATCCAGGACGGCACCCTCGCCGACCTGCTCACCCCCGACTACTGGGTCGAGGTGCTGCGCGAGCGCGGCGAGCTGCTGCCCGGCACCGTGCTGATCTCCGGCACCATCCCGATGGCCGAGGGCGTCGACCAGTTCGCCGAGGGCTGGCGGGTCGAGCTGGGCGACCCCGCGACCGGCGACGCCATCCGGCTCGGCTACCGGGTGGCCGCCATGCCGCAGCCGATCGGCTGACCCGGGGCGGCCGGCGGCCCCGCCGCCGCACCCCCGCCCCCGGCCCTCACATCCACCGGCGGACCTTGAACAGCGCGTACAGGCCGACTCCGATGCCGAGCATCAGCAGCAGCGACATCGGGTAGCCCAGCGCCCAGCCCAGCTCCGGCATGTGCCGGAAGTTCATCCCGTAGACCGAGCCGATCAGCGAGGGGGCGAAGAGGATCGCGGCCCAGGCGGAGATCTTCTTGGCGTTGTCGGCCTGGCGGGCGTCGGACTCGGTGAGGCGGCGCATCTTCTCGTTCTGCTCCAGTGAGAGGAGGGTCGCGTTGACCTGGAGCACGTTCTGCAGCAGCTGGCGGTGGCCGTCGACGCGCTCGGCGACGGCCTCGGCGTGGTCGGCGGCGTCGCGCAGGTGGTGCCGGAGCTCCTCGTCCCCGGCGTCCTGCTCCAGGCCCCGGCGGAGCACGTCGAGCAGCGGGTCGGCGGCCCGCTGGAAGAGGATGACCTCGCGGAGCAGCCGGTGCACCCGCGGGGAGGCCTCGGGGTCCCCGGCGAAGACCCGGGACTCGACCTCGTCGGCGGCCTCGCCCAGCCGGGCCACGGCCGGGGCGTAGTCGTCGATCACCCGGTCGGCGACCGCGTACAGCACCGCCTGCGGGCCCAGCGCGAGCAGCTGCGGGTCGCCCTCCAGCCGGCGGCGGACCGCCTCCAGGTCGGGGGCGTCGCCGTGCCGCACGGTGATGGCGAACCGGGGCCCGGTGAACACGTGCACCTCGCTGAAGCGCACCTCGTCGGCGCCGCCGCCGGGGCCGGCCGCGCGCAGCACGGCGAACCGGGTGTCGCCGTACCGGTCCAGTTTGGGCCGCTGGTGGGCGACGATCGCGTCCTCCACGGCGAGCTCGTGCAGGCCGAACTCCCGGGCCGCGGCCATCAGCCGGCCGGTGGAGGGCCGGTCCATCCGGATCCAGGCCACCGCCTCCGGTTCCGCCTCCAACCGGCGGCGGACCTCGGCCGGGTCGGCGGGGTCCGCGGGCGGCGGCGCGGGCGCGCCGCGGACGTAGATCGAGGCCTCCACCGCGCCCTCCGCCCCGGACGGGCGCCGCTCCCGCCGGCGGGCCATCAGGAACTCCGGGGCGGACTCGGCCTCCGTCCCCTCTTCCCGCTGCTCCGCCAGCCTCTCGGCCAGCAGGTCGAGGCGGCTGTTCCGCGGCATCGGGCACCTCCCCTTCCCCCGCGCCGACCCTAGCCGGACGCCGGCGCCCCGCCTCCACCGCCGCGCTGGACCCGCGGGTCCGGCACCGGGCCCCTTCCGGGCCCTCGGGGCGGCACCGGCTCCCCACCCGGCCCCGCACTCCGCCGCATCCAGGGCGGCACGCCGTCACGGCCGAAGCGGACACCGCGCACCAGGCCCGAGCGGCTTCCGCGCGGGCCCCGCGCCGTTCCCGGCGAGCGGAGCCGGAGTCCGGTCCCGCGGCCCCCTCCCGGCGGGGGTCGATCCCGCTCGCCTTCGGCGGCTCCCGCATGATCGAATCGGGGCATGAGCACCCGACCGTTCGGGGCCCGCATCCGGGGCGGTGACCCCCGTGCAGGGGCGCCGCCCGCCCGGTCCGAACCCCCGGCACCGCGCCGCAGGTCCGCGGAACGCCCCGGCGCCGGTCCGGCGGGCGGCCGCCCGCGCAGGCGCCGGGGGCCGGGCCGCCGCTCCCGGCCGTCCGTGCCCCGGAACAGCCGCCGGCCTGCGGGGCGCCGATGAGCGGGCCGCCCATGGGGGAGCCGCTGTTCGGCGCGGACCCGGTGGAGGTCGCCCCGGGCGCGGTGCACCTGCCCGGCTGGCTCCCGCTCGACGACCAGCGCGACCTGGTCGAGCGGTGCAGGGCCTGGGCGAGCGGCCCGGGCGGCATGGTCCGGCACCGGATGCCGCGCGGCGGGCTGATGAGCGTCCGGATGACCGCCCTGGGGCTCTTCTGGGAGCCTTACCGCTACGGCACCGAGCTGCCGGACGGCCGGCCGGTCCCGCCCTTCCCCGGGATCCTCGGCGAGCTGGCCCGGAAGGGGGTCGCCGCCGCCTACGGCGCCCCGCCGCCCGCGGACGCGGCGCCGTTCGACGTCGCCCTGGTCAACTTCTACGGCGCCGAGGCGAAGATGGGCATGCACCAGGACCGCGAGGAGGAGGCGGACGTTCCGGTCGTCTCGCTCAGCCTCGGGGACTCCTGCGTCTTCCGGTTCGGCAACACAGAGACCCGCACCCGCCCCTACACCGACGTCGTGCTGGGCAGCGGTGACCTGTTCGTCTTCGGCGGCCCCTCACGGAGGGCCTACCACGGGGTCCCGCGCACCCTGCCCGGCACCGCCCCGCCCGGCCTGGGCATGGCCGCCGGCCGGCTGAACATCACCATCCGCGCCTCCGGCCTGGCCTGACCCGCCGCGCGGCGCGGAAGCGGGCGGCGCGGCACCGGTCCGCCGGCCGCGGCTCCTCCGCGGGCACCGGCGGACCGGCCGCGGCCCGCTCGTTCCGGTGGAGGAGATCTTCGCAGGCGGATGCGGACGGATGCGGACGGGGTCGAGCGGTCCCGGACCGGTGGGCACGGAGCCGGAGGCGCGGCGCGCCGCCCGCGCGCCTTCCGCGCCGTCCGGCTCCAGCGCGCCCCGGAACGGGGCCTCGAAGAAGACGGTGAACCGGTCGCCCGTGGAGGCCTCCGGGCACGGAACGATGCCGACCTGGCGCAACCGCTCTCCGGCACCCGAGCCGGAGGGCCCCAGGAATGCCGGACCACGAGCCGCAGAGCGGCCGCCCGGACACCGACCGGGCCGTGGGCCCCGTGCGCCGCCGGCCGCTGCAGAGGACCGGGCGGTCCCGGCCGCCCTCCACAGACGGCGGCCGTCCACAGGGCGCGTTGTCCACAGGGGCGCCGTCCACAGGGCCGGAGATCGCCCTGTCGGCCGTCCGGTCCGCTCCCTACCGTCGGAGGCATGGACGTATTCCCTTCACTCCCCCTCTCCTCCCGGTCCGCCGGCCCCGGCCGCCGGAGCGGGCCCCTCGCCGGGGCCCGGCCCCGGGCGGCTGCGCGTACGGCCGGGGCGGCGCCCCGGGCCGGGTCAGCCCTCCGCCGCGTCCAGGCCGTGGCGGGTCTGCCGGATGAGCAGGTCGACCACGTCGGACATGCGGCCGCGGCGGGTGTAGGCGACCCGCTGGCGGTGGGCGCCCGAGCCGACCGCGGCGACCCTGCGGTACAGCGCGGCGACCCGGGCCCGGTCGCCGGCGGACGCCAGCCCCGGTTCGGCCGCGGCGAGCATGGCCTCGACCTCGGCGCGGGCCGGGAGCGCGGCGCCGGTGGCCGGGTCCAGCAGGGCGCCCTCCAGCCCGTCCCGGGCGGCGCGCCACATGGCCAGGCGGAGCAGCCGGTCGTCCGGTTCCGGGCCGTCCCCGGTGCCGTCCGCGCCCGCCGCGACCAGGCCGCGGATCACCAGGGCGGTGAGCACCGCCTCCTCGGCGGTGGCCGCGACGTCGCACGGGCGGATCTCCACCGTGGGCAGGTGCGGCGAGGGGCGGACGTCCCAGTAGACCATTCGCCGGTCCAGGATCGCGCCGGCCTCCGCCAGCTCGGCGACGGCCCGGTCGTAGTCACCGGTCCGGGCGAACCGGGGCGGCGGCCCGGCGGAGGGCAGCCGGGACCAGGTGACCGCGCGCCAGCTGGCGTGGCCGGTGTCCCTGCCGCGCAGGAACGGCGAGTTGGCGGTGAGCGCGAGCAGCGCGGGCAGCCGGCGGCGGAGCAGGTTCCCCGCCTCCAGGGCCGCGGCGACGGTGGGCACCCCGATGTGCACGTGGCAGCCGCAGACCGCGTGCGCGTCGCGGAGCGCGCCGAACTCCTCGGCGATCCTCCGGTACCGCGCGCCGCTGGTGAGCGGGGCGCAGCCGACGTCGCCGAGGACCGCGGTCCCGGTTGCGGTGATCGCCAGCCCGTGCTCGGCGGCGGCCTCGGCGAGCGCGGTGCGGGCGCGGGCGAGGCAGCGGTCCAGTTCGTCCCCGGTCCTGCAGACCGGGCTGGCCGCCTCGACCTGGAAGCGGGTCATCTCGGCGCACAGCGCGCTCCCGGTCTCCGCCCCGTCGTGCCGGGACAGGGCGGCCGACTCCAGGACGGCCGGGGCGAGCGGGGCGGCCCGGCGGGTCTCCGGGTCGACGACGAAGAACTCCTCCTCCACCCCGAAGGTGGGCGCCGGGGCCGGCCTCGGCGCCGGTGCGGGAGGGGCGACCCGGTCGGGCGCCTCCTCCTGGAAGGGCCGGTGGAGGGTGCCCGGCTGCCGGGACGGGGAGTGCGCGGCTGCGGAGTGCGCGGCTGCGGGACGGGACCCGGAGCGCGGGCGGTCGGATTCGATCATCGGCTCCTCGCTTGGGAGTGCTCCGGCCGGGGCGCCGGAGGGCGGCCTCGATCCTTGGCGCGCCCTGCCGGTCGGCGGTCCGGCCGCGGAGCGCCGGTGCTGCCGCTTCCCGGCGGGACGCGCCGCGGGACCCGCCTGGCACGTCCCTTCGGGGCGTCGACTGGTGGTGATACCCCGGTTCCGTCCGCGGCGACCTCCCCTCCGGGGACGGAAACCCCTTCCACTCGACAACGACACGTCACCCTCGACACACGGGGAGTGACCGGAACCGGTCGCCGCGGGGAGTTGTCCGATTCGGCCGTGTGTGCTGGGCCGGAGTACGGGTCGGTGCGGGGGCCGCAGGGGCGCGGCGCCGGAACGTCCCGGGGCGGGTGCGGGGCGGGGAGCCTACGGGCCCGGGCCGGGGTCCGCAGCCGGCCGGCTGCGGCCGGAGCCCTTCCGGGCGGCGCCCGGGGGGCCGGCCCGCCGCCGGGGCGGGCGCCCGCAGGGCACCGGGGTCCGGCGGCGGAGCGCGGGGGCGGGCCGCTCAGCGGCGCCGCGGCCTCCGGGGCCGACGGAGCGGGCCCGGCCGCCCCGGCGGCAGTGGGCCGGCCAGGTGTGCGCCGCCGGTGCCGGACCGGCGGCGCACCGGGGTCACTTGCGGATCAGGTCGCGGATGTTGACCACCAGGAGGACGACCACGATCAGGCCGGTGGGGACCAGGATCGCGATCCGCCAGTTGGCGGCGAACGCCAGGTAGATGCCGACGATGACGGCCGCCGCGACGATGACGACCGCCAGGCCGGTGATGAAGGAGATGAACCTGCGCCGGGCGAGGGCGTCGAACGCGGCGAAGACCAGCACCACGCCGAGCATCGCCGGGAAGGTGTAGGTGCCCTTGAGCAGCAGCAGCGTCGCGCCCAGCGCGATGATCAGCAGCGGTGTGCTGAGGGTGGCCCACACGCTGAGGAAGCGCGAGGTGCGCTGCTTGCCGGTGGTGAACGGCAGGTGCGGGGCGCGCAGGTGGTCGGTGGGGCCCGGGACGAGGGGGCGGTCGGAGGCGAGGGCCTCGCGGTGCGCCTCCAGCTCGTCCGCCATCAGGGCGCGCTCGCGGTAGGTCTCGGCCAGCTCCCGCTCGGCGGAGGAGATGGCGCGGCCGTGCTCGTCGGCGCGCTGCCGCGAGTAGGTGCTGCGCTGCAGCACCATCCGGGCGGCGGAGAGCCGGCGCAGCCGCTCCCGGCCCTCCGCGATCTCGGCGTCGGCGGCGCGGATGCGCTCCTCCAGGTCGGCGGTGTGCGCCTGGAGCCGGGCGCGGGCCGCGCCGTCGTCCGGGGAGACCTTCTGCAGGCCGACCCATTCCAGCGGGTCGGCCCAGGAGCGGCGGACGGTGCCGTCGCGCTCGTAGCGGGGGCCGCTCGGGGCTCGCTCGCCGTCGAAGAAGTCCCGGGTGTCGCGCCCCCACAGGCCGCGGAATCCATGCACCCACGGGGTGGTGTCGTCGATGATCTGCGGGGTCCACTCGCGGTCGCCGCCGGGGCCCACCGCGATGCCGTCGCCGCGCGCGTAGTCGACGAACGGGACCCCGATGCCGTGCCGGGTCGAATCGCCGCGGGGGAAGAGCCACCGGGTCACCGTGCGCCAGATCCGCATCACCCCGCGCAGCATGGCCGGGTCGACCTGGATCAGGTAGTCGCCGGGGAGCAGCTGGTGGGAGTGGGAGCCGGCGCCGGGGAAGACGACCGGGTGCTCGCCCTGCAGGTGCAGCGACGGGTCGTCCCAGGAGCGGCGCAGGTCGTCCCCGCGGTACTCGTGCGAGGAGGCGCCCAGCCAGACCGGCCGGACCGACCCGTCGTCCTCCTCCACCACGAAGACCGTGACCTTCTCCCAGTCGGCCTCGTGGTCGTTGACGCCGCCGTAGATGGAGCGCCAGTCGTTCATCGCGTAGAAGAACCAGTACTGCAGGATGGTGTAGCCGCCTTCGCGGACCACCCTGCCGTAGTAGCTGGCGCCTCCGTCGTCGACCCGGTCCCGGTACCGGGTGGCGGCCGCCGCGGCCACGCCGCCCGGGACCGCGCCCCGGATGAGCAGCGAGAACTTGACCAGGACGTCGAGCAGCCGGCCGAGGAGGCCGACCGCGGCGAGCCGACCGTGCTTGGGGATCACCGGCCGCGCGGTGCGGCGGAACCGACGCGCCTCGGCGCGCAGCGACGCCTCCTGCACGAACCTGAGGTGGGAGTAGCGGCCCGGCCATTCCCGCTCGGCCCGCGCCAGCCGTTCGAGGGTCAGCTCGCCGGCCGGGACGACCTCGCGCTCTTTGCCGTCCTCTTCGACCCACAGGCTGCAGGACTCGACATAGCGCCGTACGTCGGTCGGGAAGAAGAGCTCCCCCGAGGTGTACTTGAGCACCGGTTCGAAGCGGCGCAGGAGCTCTAGATCAGAATTCTCGCTCATGGTCGATCCCGACCCTAGTGGATCTTACGGACCCGAGCGGACGGGAGCCGCCGCGCGGCCGCGGTTCCCGCCGGGGCCCGGCTGCGCGTAGCGTAAGGAGCATGGAGCAGGACAGGGTCGCCCGACTGGCCGAATCGGTCAACGACGAGTCTCCGATCAATGCGCTGATGGCCACCGTCGCGCTGCGCGAGGAGGTCGAGCGGCTGCTCTCGCTGCACGTGCGGCGGGCCCGCGCCCAGGGCGCCACCTGGTCGGAGATCGCGATGGTGCTGGGGATCAGCAAGCAGGCGGTGCACAAGAAGTACGGCGGGAGCCGGCGGGAGCGCTGAGCCCGCGCCCCGCCGCGCCCCCGGTCAGGCCGGTTCCAGGCTGCGTCGGCGCACCGCCGTGCGGAGGCGCCGCCGGGGGCGGCCCGGCCGGTCCCGGTCCCGCCGCTCCGGCGGCCCCGGGGTGTGGTCGCTGCGCGCGGCGCCCGCTCCCGCGGCCACCACCAGCATCATCCCCGCCACCTGCACCAGGGTCGGCACCTGGGCGATCAGCAGCATGCCCATGACCAGGCTGACCGCCGGCTCCAGGCTGGCGAAGACGCTGAACGCGGACCGGCTCATCCGCTGCAGCGCCACCATCTCCAGCAGGAACGGCAGGATCGGGTAGATCAGCGCGATGCCGACCAGGGAGGCCAGGACCCACGGGTCCGGCGGGTCGGCCAGCGCCTGCGGTACGCCCATCGGGGCCACCGCCACCGAGGCGACCAGCATGGACAGCGCCAGGCCGTGCACCGGGCGGAAGGCCGAGCCGACCTTCTGGGTGAGGATGATGTAGAGCGCGACGGTGACCGCGCCGGCCAGCCCGAAGCCGATGCCGACCGGGTCGGCCGCGCCGCTCCACGGCCGGGTCAGCAGCAGCACCCCGAGCACCGCCGCGGCGATCCACACCGTCTCGCTCCGGCGGCGCATCGCCACCACCGCGACGACCAGCGGGCCGAGGAACTCCAGCGCGGTCGCGGTGCCCAGCGGGATCCGGGCCGTCGCCTCGGAGAAGAAGGCCATCATCCCCGCGCTCACTGTGCCCAGGATCACCACCGACCCCAGCTCGCGGCGGCTCGCGCGGCGCACCGCGGTCCACAGCGACGGCCCCGACATCACCATCAGGATCAGCGCCGCGAACGTCAGCCGCAGCCAGGTGGCGCCCTGCGCGCCGACCTCGTCGAACAGGTGCACGGTGAAGGCACTGCCGGTGTGCAGGGAGAACATGCCGACCAGGACCAGCAGGGGGGCCGGCACACGCGGGCCCTGGACCCGCGCGCGGGAGAGGAAGGAGGTGAACACCCGACCATTGGACCTATCCCGTTTGTTTCTGTCCACAGACCATAGGCGGACGGACCGTGTACTTTCACTACATGGATCTGACGCGCCTGCGACTCCTGGTGGAACTGGAGCGGCTGGGCACCATGGCCGCCGTCGCCGAGGTGGCGGGCATGGGCACCTCGGCGGTCTCCAAGCACTTCGCGGTCCTGGAGAAGGAGGTCGGGGTGCCACTGCTGGTGCCCGACGGCCGGCGGGTCCGGCTCACCCCCGCCGGGCACCGGCTGGCCGAGTACGCGGTGGACATCCTGGGCCGGGTCGAGGCCGCCCGCGCCGAGCTCTCCGGGCACGGCGAGCCGGTGGGCCGGGTGGACCTGGCCACCTTCGTCAGCCTGCTCTCCCCGGTGGTGCTCCCGGCGCTGTCCCGGCTCGGCGCCGAGCACCCCGGGGTCGACGTCCGGATCATCGAGAACGAGCCGGACGAGGCGCTCGCGCTGCTCCAGGACGGCGGGGCCGACCTGGCCCTGGTCTACGAGTACAGCCTGGTCCCGCGCCGCTTCCCGGACTCGCTCCGGCTGCACCTGATCGGCACCGAGCCGCTGCTGCTCTCCCAGCCCTCCGCCGACCCGCACGCCGACAGCCGCCCGCTCACCCGGAGCCGGCTGCGCAGGCTGTCCGGGACGCGCTGGATCGCCAACTCCCGCGGCGGGGACGACGACGAGCTGGTCGGGCGGATGTGCGCGGCGGCGGGGTTCGCCCCGGAGATCGGCCACCGGGTGGACAACCTGGAGGTGGTGGAGCGGATGGTCGCCGCGGGGCTCGCGGTGGGGGTGATGCCGAAGCTGGCGGCCGCCACCCGGCGCGGGGTGGTCCACTCGCCGCTGGGCGAGCTGGGCGGGCACCGCAGGATCTACCTGGTGGGGCGGGCCGGCGCCTGGGCCTGGCAGCCCACCCGGCTGGTCGCCCGCGCGCTGCACGCGGCCGCGGCCGAGGTCCTGGACGACGCCGCACCGCTTCCCGCCGAAGCGTCCGGGGCCGAAGCGGACGCCGCCCCTCCTCCGCGCTGACCCGGCGCCGCGGCCGGACCGCCGATCCCGGAGCCGGAAGCACCGCGGGTGCCCTGCCCCGCCCGCCGAGCACTCCCCGACGGATCCCCCTCCGGCGGATCACCCTCCGGCGAAGCGCCGTCAGCGGGGCCTCGTCAGCGGAACACCGTCAGCGGACCGGCTCGCCCCCGGAGGAGAGCATCGGCCCCACCGAAGGCACCGGGACCTTGCTCGCCGCCTCCCGGACCGCGCTGAGCAGCGGCTCCGGGGTGGCACCGGCCCGGGTGAGGGAGACGATGTGCCGGCGGGCGGTGTTGCGCACGGTGCGCACCACGATGTGCGGCGCGGACAGCCCGGTCCAGCCCATCCGCGGGATCAGCGCCACCCCCAGCCCGGACTGGACCAGCGCGATGACCGCGCTGAAGTCGTCCACGGTGTGCGCGATGCGCGGCTGGAAGCCGACCTGGTTGCAGGCGGCCGCCACGCAGTCGTACCAGGCGGTGCCGGGCGCGGACATGATCCAGTCCACGTCGGACAGGTCGGCGGCGAGCTCCAGGTCGGTGGAGGAGGCCAGCGGGTGGTGGTAGGGCAGCACCGCGTCGAACGGCTCGACCATGATCGGGTCCATCCGGAACTCGGTGGAGCCGCTGGGCGGCAGGTGCACCGAGGACATGGTGACCGCCATGTCCAGCGCGCCGGTGCGCAGCAGCTCGGTGCTCTCCTCCGGTTCGGCCTGGACGATCTCGAAGCTCCACCCGGGGTGGCTGCGGCTCAGCGCCGCCACGGCCGGGCCGAGCAGGTCGGAGATGCCGGTGGCGAACGAGCCGACCCGGGCCACCCCGACGCTGCCCTCGGTGTAGGCGGCCAGGTCCGCCTCGGCGCTCTCCATCTCGGCGAAGATGACGTCGGCGTGCTTGAGCAGCACCCGGCCCGCACCGGTCAGCAGGAAGCGCCGCCCGCGCCGCTCGACCAGGGCCACCCCGGTCTCTTTGGAGAGCGCCGCCAGCTGCTGCGAGACGGCAGAGGGGGTGACGTTCAGGGCCTCCGCGGTCCCCGCGACGGTGTGGTGCTGCGCGAGCGCCTGGAGCAGCTGCAATCGCCGGACATCGATCATGTCCAACAATCTAGGGCAGCCCGGCCACCCCGAACGGCCGTCAGGCACCCGCCACGCTACGTGATCCGCTGCACCCCGCCCCCGAAACCACCCGAACCACCCGTGTCCCACCCCATCGGCTCCCGTTCCTCCCCACCCGCCCCCTGAGCACGGCACCCCACGGGGCGAAGGCTCAAACCGGCAGCGACGACGGAGAAAGGGCATGCCGGCCGGTCAGGCGCAGCGCCCCGCAGAGCAAAGGTCAAGACGGGCGGCGAAGGCGGGAGGGGGACCGGCCGGTCGGTTCGGCGCGGCACCCCGCAGAGCGAAGGTCAAAGCAGGCAGCGACGGCCAAGGAAGGGCCGGGGCGAACGTGGTCGCCCGAGCGCGGCGCCTCGCGGAGCGGGGGTTCAAGCGTGCGGCGAAGGCGGGAGGGGGACCGGCTGGTCGGTCGGGTGCGGCGCCCCGCGAAGCGAAGGTCAAGACGGGCAGCGAGGGTGGGAGTCGGGCGGGGCGGCGCCGGTGAAGGGGGCGGGCCGCTCGCCCGGACCCACCAGGGAGCCTTATCCCTGTATGCCCGATTCGCGGCGGGGACCGGGCGCAGGCGGGGGCGCCC
>NZ_ANBB01000048.1 GCF_000341105.1 Nocardiopsis potens DSM 45234 | reverse complement strand
TGCGCACCGCGAGAGCACCCCGATTACATCTACCAGCGAGTAGTAAGCCCCCAGACCCCCACCGCCCCCTCACCGATCACCCAGAGTGGTCAAGGCGGGCCCTCCCTGCAGGGCAAAAGCGACATCTCGCCTTCGTGCCGCCCCTGTCCGGGTTCCGGCCCCCTGCCTCTCGGCCTTCCGGGCGCCTCGAACCCCCGAACACCGGCCCGATCAGGGCCAATCGGGCCTCCCGGGGCCCGATCCGGCCCAGGGTGCGCGCCCGGGAATCACCGGGGTGCTCTCGCGGTGCGCAGGGCACCCCACCCCACCATCACCCTGCGTATTCACCCAGGTCAGAGAGGGGCAGCGGTTTCAGAGGCGGCCGGCCCCGGCGCCCGAGCGACGCGGGAACGGCGAACCCGCCCCCGGCCCGCCCCGGCCGCCCCTCCCTGCTCTGCCGCACCCGACCGACCAGCCGGTCCCCACCCGCCGCCTGCTTGAACCCCGCCTCGCGAGACGCCGCGCCCGGGCGACCGCCTCCGCCCCGCCCCTGCCTTCGCCGTCGCCGCCCGCTTGGACCTTCGCTCCGCGGGGCGCCGCGCCCGACCGACCGGCCGGTCCCCGCTGCTGCCCTCGCCGCCCGCTTGAACCTCCGCTCCGCGAGGCGCCGCGCCCGGCTGGGGCGCCCGACCCTGCCCCTACCGCTGCCGTCGCCGCCCGTCTGAACCTTCGCTCTGCGAGGCGCCGCACCCAACCGACCGGCCGGTCCCCTGCCTGCCCTCGCTGCCGGCCTGAGCCGTCACCCCGTGGGGCGCCGCGCCCGGCCGGGGCACCCGACCCCGCCCATACCTGCGCCGTCGCCGCCCGTCTTGACTTTCACCCCGCGAGACGCCGCGCCCGACCGACCGGCCGGTGCGCACCGCCGCCGTCGCCGCCGGTTTGAGCCGTCACCCCGTGGGGCGTCGCACCCGACCGACCAGCCGATCCCCCCGCTGCCGTCCTCGCTGCCCGCCTGAACCCCGACCCCGTGGGGCGCCGCGCCCGACCGACCAGCCGATCCCCCTCCCCGCCCTCGCCGCCCGTCTGAACCTCGACCTCGTGAGGCCCGCGCCCGGCCGGGGCGCCCGGCCTCGCCCGCCATCCCTTCTTTCACCCTCGCTGGGATGTTCGGTGAGGGCGGAGCCGCCGCCCGCCGTCGGCCAGCAGCGGACGGCGGGCGGCGACCCGCGACGGACGGCGCTCTTCGGGGAGGAAGGGAGAGAGCCCGACCGGGATCAGCCCGCGCGCAGGGCCGCGTCGACCTGTTCCAGGTCGGCGACGATCCGCTCGGTCACCGGGGTCGGGACGCCGGCCTCGCGGGCCCGGCGGAGGAAGGCGCCGCCGAGGGCGTCGACCTCCATCGGCCGGGCCGCCTCCCGGTCGCGCAGCATGGAGGGCTTGGTGTGCGCCGGGATGCCGTCGGCCATCCGCAGCACGACACCGGTGTCCAGGTCCACGCCGTACCGCCCGGCGACCTGCTCCACCTCGGCGGCCACCCCGAGCAGGTCGGCGCGGCGGTCGGTGCGCGCCCCGCCGATGGGCAGGCCCGCGTGCGTGCACACCAGCGCGGTGGGCAGCAGGAAGTGCAGCTTCTTCCAGAGCACCTCGGCCTCGCTCTCCCGCACCTCGACGTCGAGGCCGGCCGCGCGGACCGCCCCGACCAGCGCGTCGAACCGGTCGCCGGCCGCCCCTTCGGCGGCCAGGTCCAGCAGGGCGAACGGGCTGCTCTGCACGATCCGGCCGGGTTCGACCCGGGTGGACTCCACCCGGATCGCGGCGCCCGCGACCCGCGCCCCGGGGTAGGCCCGGCGCAGCACCTCCATGTGCTCCAGGCCGTTGAGCAGCGGGACCACCAGGGCGCCCTGCACCGCCTCGGCCGGGACCCGCTCCAGCGCCTCGTGCAGCGCGGTGGCCTTGCAGCCGACGAAGAGCACGTCGGCCCGGCCCTCCAGGCGGGGCGCCGCCGACGGGTGCACGGTGAAGTCGCCGAACAGCTGCGACTCGACCCGCAGGCCGTGCTCGGCGATCCCGGCGGCGGTGGACTCGGTGGCCACCACGGCCACGTCGCGGCCGTCCCGGGCGAGCAGTCCGGCGAGCAGGCCGCCGACCCCGCCCGGGGAGAGCACCGCGATCCGGCCGACCTCTCCGCTCTTCCGGGCCGCATCGGCCGCCCCGTTCCCGTACTCGGTCTCCGCCATCAGCAGCTCCTCCGTCGAACCGGTCCGTGCGGGTCGCCCCTCATGCTTCCAAGCGGCCTCCGGCCGGTGAGCGCCGGGGGCGGTCCGACCGCTCGGCGTCGGCGCGGAGCAGCTCGGCGGTGATCCTCTCGGTGACCGGGACGGGCACCCCGGCGTCTCGCGCGGCGCGCAGCAGCGCACCGCCCAGGGCGTCCACCTCCATCGGCCGCCCCTCCTCCCGGTCGACCAGCAGCGACGGGCGGGTGTGCGCGGGCCGTTCGGCGACGGTGCGCAGCACCGTCCCGGTGTCGACGGTGACGCCCCGGGCCGCGGCGACCCGCGCCGCCTCCCCGGCGATCGCCTCGATGTCGGCGCCGCGCTCCTCCCGGCAGACGCCGATCGGCGCCCGCTGGTGCGCGCAGACCAGGGCGGTGGGCAGCAGGAAGGCGTACTTGTCCCAGAGCAGTGCCTCGCCGTCGGTCCGGACGTCGGCGCCGACGCCGGCGGCGCGCAGCGCCTCGGCGGCGGCCTCGGCCCCGGGGCCGGAGAGCTCGACCCGGTTGTAGGGGCTGGTGTGCCGGATGACGCCGGGCGCGGTGCGCTCGGCGCCGACGTGCACCGCGGCCGGCAGCACCCGCGCCCCCGGGTAGACCCGCCGCAGCAGGTCCATGTGCTCGAAGCCGTTGAGCAGCGGGACCACCAGGGCGTCCTGCACCGCCTCTGCCGGGACCCGCTCCAGGGCCGCCTCCAGGTGGGTCGCCTTGGGGGTGACCAGCAGCAGGTCGACCCGGTGCCCGAGTCCGGCCGCGGCCCCGACCCGGGCGGTGAAGTCGCCGTAGGCCTCGGAGGCGACCTCGATGCCGTGCTCGCGGATGCGCGCCGCGGTGGACTCGGTGGCCACCGCGGTCACGCTCCGGCCGCTCCGGGAGAGCAGGCCGGCGAGCAGGCCGCCGACCCCGCCGGGACCGAGCACTGCGAATTCTTTCAAAACTTTCTCTATCATCACGTCCGGTCCTCATTTTCCTTGTGTCGTCCCCGCGCCGCACCGGTCCGGCACGTAGTGTCAGATTCACAGCTCAACCGGGGCACCGGGGAGAGCTTTCGGCGGAGATGATCCGCACCGACGCGGGCGGAACGGGTGAGAAGAACATGCAGATTTCGTTGGCGACCAAATCGAGCACCGCGACCGACGGCGTGCTGCGCTACCGCTTCCTCGGCCACCACGAGATCGAAGAGCTCGCCGAGCTGTGGAACGTGGTCCACGAGGAGCACACCGCCACCGCCCCCGGCCTCCAGGACGTCCTCGCCTCGGTCGGCCCGGACGAGGCCTGGCGCCGCCGCCGCGCCCAGTACCTGCGCTGGCTGCAGGACCGCGAGACGCTCGCCGTCCTCGCCGAGCGGGACGGCGCGCCGGTCGGCTACGCCATGGTGACCCTGCGGGACAACCCCCAGGGCAGCTGGGACCGCGGCGAGCGGGTCGCCGTCGTGCAGACCCTGGCGATCCACCCCGACGCGCGGGGCACCGGCGTCGCCTCCGGCCTCCTGGAGGAGGTGCGGCTGCAGGTCGCCGCGCAGGGCGTCCGGGACATCGAGCTCTCCGCCCCGGCCGGAAACCCCGGCGAGCTCCGCTTCTTCGAGGAGGAGGGCTTCCGGCCCTTCGTGACCACCATGGTCTGCCGGATCGGCGGCACCGGGGCCCTGGACTGAACGCACGGCCCGCAACGATACGCGGCGGACCCCGCCCCTGATCCCGGGGGGCGGGGTTCGTCGTCCCCCGGGCCTAGGGTGCGTCGGCATGACACCGACACCCCCAGCGCCCGCCGAGGCGGCCGGCTCACTGCTCGCCCGGCTCCGCATCCGGATGGATCTGGAAGGGGCCCCGCTCCCAGAGGAGAGCAGGGCCGTCTTCGCCGAGGCGCGCCGCCTCTACGACGAGGCCGAACGCTCCCCGGGGGACCCGGAGGCGCCGGCGACCATCGCGATCGGCCGGGCCTTCCTGGCCCTGCTGGAGCTGCGCGCCTACGCGGAGGCGTCCCCCTGGTCCGAGTGGTACGACGACGAGACCGGGCCCGCCCTCGACGAGGCGGAGGAGGACGACGAGGAGAACGGCGGCGCCGGGCGGCCCCTCGCCGAGGAGGCGGCGCGCGCCGCCCGGGAGGCGTTCGACGCCGATCCCGCCGACCCGCTGGTGCCGTTCTGCCTCGGCCTGGCGCTGAAGTGGCTGGGCGACGGGGAGGGTGCGCGGGCCGCGTTCTTCGAGGCGGTGCAGCGCGACCCCGGCGACTTCGAGGCCCTGGCGCACCTGCACGAGCTGGGCGGGGAGCCCGCCGCCCCGGACGGGGCGCCCGCCGCCCGGTGGCACGCCTTCGTCCTGGTGACGGAGAGGGTCCGGATCACCAACTCCGACTGGGCGACGGTGGTGACCGCCTACGGATCCCCCGCCGCCGCCCGCACCGCCGTCGACGCCGCCCTCGACACCTACTTCCAGGACGACATCGGAGACGACCGCCTCGGCGATTTCTTCCAAGTGCGCCTGGAGGTGCACGTCCCTCCCGGCCCGGGGGAGGCCGCCCCCGACCGCCGGGGCACCGCCCTGGACCCGACCCCGCACATCCGCGGCTCCGGGAAGGGCTTCTCCGTCGACTGGGCGGCCGTCGGCCTCCCCGACCGGCTGGAGGCCCCGCTCCCGCCCGGCCGCCCGGTGCGGATGGGCGGGGGGATCTGCTTCCCCGGCCCGATCCTCCCCGGCTGACCCCTTCCGGCCCCTTCCGCGGCCCGGCGCTCCGCCCCGGCCCGGCGGCGTCCCGCGCTCCCCGTCCTTCCCGCGGCCGTTGCGGAGCACTTCCACGCCCATTACCATTCAACTAGTACATAGTTCGTTTGTTTCTGGAACAAAGGTGGTCCCGTGAGCAGCCCCGCCGAATACTCCCCGACACCGCGCACGGTCCCCACCCGGTCCCGGGAGCGCGCGGCCTACGACACCGAGACCGTGCACGCCATCCTGGACGACGGCCACCTGTGCCACATGGGCTTCGTCGCCGACGGGCTGCCGGTGGTGCTGCCCACCCTCTACGCCCGCGTCGGCGGCACCCTCTACCTGCACGGATCCACCGGGAGCCGGCCGCTGCGCACCGCCTCCGACGACGGCCTGCCGGTCTGCGTCACCACCACCCGCGTCGACGGCCTGGTGCTGGCCCGCTCCGGCATGCACCACTCGATCAACTACCGCTCGGTGGTCGCGCACGGCACCGCGCACCGGGTGCAGGACCCCGAGGAGCGCCGCATGGCGCTGGACGCCCTGGTCGACGCGGTGGTCCCGGGCCGCTCGGCGGACTGCCGCCCGGCCGACGCCAAGGAGTTCGCGCAGACCGCGGTCCTCCGCCTGGACCTGGCCGAGGTCTCGGCGAAGATCCGCTCCGGCGGCGTCAACGACGACCCGGAGGACGCCGGCCTGCCGCACTGGGCCGGCGTCGTCCCGGTCACCACCTCCATCGGCGAGCCGATCCCCGACCCGGGGCTGCCCGCCGGCACCCCGCTGCCGGACTACCTCCGCCGGTTCACCGGCGCCTGAGCCGCCCCCGGCCGCTACCCTCGTCGAGTGGCCGACGCGAACACCTGCAACTTCCCCGGGTGCGACCGCCCGGTGCCCCGAAGCTCCTCCCCTGGGCGCCCCCCGGAGTACTGCGACCTGCCCGAGCACACCCGCTGGCGCGCCTGGCGGGAGCGCCAGCGCATCCAGCAGGAGGCGGAAGCGGAGGCGGCGCGCGCCGCCGAAGCGGCCTCCGAGGAGGCCTCCGGCGGGGAGGACGGCGCTCCGCCGCCCTCCCCGGCCGCCTCCGCGCCCGTTCCCGCCGCCGCCCCGGTGACCGACGCGCGGCTGCGCGCCGACGACCTGCTGCGCCGGTTCGCCGTGCAGAGCGAGCAGCTCTCCGCGACCATCGCCGCCGCCACCGACGCGTTCCGCACCATGACCGACCCGGCCACCGCCGAGGCCCAGGTGGAGGCGGCCCGCCTGGACGCCGACCGGCGGGTCGCCGGGGCCGACGCCGCCCGGCTGGAGGCGGAGAACCGGCGCCGCGCCGCCGAGGCGGAGCGGGCCCGCGCGGAGGACGCCGCCGCCTCCGCGGTGGCCGCCACCGGCGCCGCCGAGCGGATGGCCGACACCGCCCTCGCCGACCGCGACGCCGCCCGGGCCGACCGGGACGCCGCCGCGGAGCGGGCCCGAGCCGCGGCCGAGGAGCGCGACGCCGCCGTCACCGAGGCCGGGGAGCGGGTCCGCGCCGCCGAGGCCGGAGCCGAGCGCGCCGTCGCCGAGGCGGACCGGCGCACCGCCGAGGCCGTGCACCGCGCCGAGCAGGCCGAGACCGCCCGCGAGCAGTCCGAAGCCGCACGGGCGCGGGCCGAGGAGGCCGGGCGGAGCGCCGAGGCGGAGTGCGCCCGGCTCCGCGAGCTGCTCTCCGCCGAGCGGCGCTCCCGGCAGGAGGCCGAGTCCCGGCTGGAGCGCTCCGAGGAGCGCCTCTCCGCCGCGCGGAGCGAGGCCGAGGAGGCCAGGGCCCGCGCCGCGGCGGCCGAGTCCGAGGCGGCCGCGGAGCGCGAGCGCGCCGCCGCCGAACTGGAGCGGTCCCGGGCCGATGCGGAGCGGGCCCGGGCGCAGGCCGAGGAGGAGCGCGCCCGCTCCCGCACGGAGCTGGAGCAGCAGCGCACCGCGGCGGCCGCCGCGGCCGAGGAGGCGCGGCGGGCCGCCGCCGACCGCCTGGCCGCGGCCGAGGACGCCCGCGCCCAGGCCCTGCACCGCGCCGAGCGCGCCGAGTCCCAGCTCGACGACGCCCTCGCCGAACTCAAGCGGCTGCGCACCGGCCCGCCCGAGGCCTGAGAGACCGCCGGACATGCGCCCGGATCCGCACGTTCACGGCCGACGGCACCGACCGGGCGGCCGTCCGCGCCCCCATCAGCCCCCGGCCGATCCCGGCGCTTAACAGGGCCGATGCCCACACGGGCGGCGACGGTGGAGGTAGGAAGAGGCAGGGAGCACCAGGCCCCCCGACCGGGCGCGGCGGCACCTCGCGGAGCGGGAGTTCAGGCAGGCCGCAGTGGCAACGGCGGCAGCGGAGGAGGAGACAGACGGCGCCCTCGGTCGGGCACAGCGCCTCACAGGGCCGGAGCTCAAACGCAGCGACGGCAAAGGAGGGACCGGCCACACGTCCCACCCGGCCGGGGCTGCCCGACCCCGCCCCTTCCTCTGCCGTCGCCGCCGGCCTGAAGCCCTGGTCCCGTGAGATGCCGCCGCTCCGGTGGGTCGCTGTTGCGGGGCCGGAGAGGCGGGTGAGGCGGGCCCCGGCGGGCGGTGTGCGCGGGGGCGGTTGCGTCCGAGCCGTGCCGCTGGGGCGGGCTCGCAGGCGAAACGCCCGCGGAACACTCCTAACATTGGGGGCGTGACGGATCAGGGGACGACGGAGAGCGGCAAGGCGGACCCGGAACCGGACCCGGCGGCCGGCGTTCCCGAGTGGAACCCGCCGACCCGGATGCGGGCCGAGGTCGCCGACCGGCCGCGGCACAGAGTGGACCTCAAGGCCCTGTTCGGGCTGGCGTCCGGCGGATGGGCGTGGACCACGGCCGCCAAGGCGTCCATCGCCATGGGCACCTCGTTCACCCTGGCGGCGCTGCTGTTCGGCGCGCCCGCCGGGGCGCTGGCCGCCCTGGGGTCGATGACCGTCCTCTACGAGAAGAACACCCCCTACGCCTACCGCGCGGTGGCGCTGGCCGTGGTCGGGCTCGGCTTCGTGGCCAGTGTCGCGGTGGGCTCGCTGGCCTCGCTGAACCCGTGGGCCGCGGCGGTCGCCATCGGCGCCGTGGCCGGCATCGCCACCTGGCTCTGCCAGGCGCTGCGCGCGGACAAGCCCGGGCCGCTCTTCTTCGTCATGGTCTGCGCGATCTCCAGCATCGCCCCGGGCGGCATCGCGGCGGTCCCGCTGCACGCCGGCGTCGCCGCGCTGGGCGCCGCGGTGGGCTGGGCGGTCTCCATGTCCGGGGCGCCGATGCGCAGCCGGCACCCGGAGAACCGGGCGCTGGCCGACGCGTTCCGCAAGCTGGCCGAGCTGCTCCGCGCGGTCGGCACCCCCGACCTGGACCACGTGCAGCACGAGGCCTCGCTCGCGGTGGCCGAGGCCTGGCGGCTGGTGCTGCTCGGCCAGACCCGCGGGTACCGGGACACCGCGCAGGCCGCGCGGATGCGCGCGCTGCTGCGCTGGGTCTCCGACATCCACCTGGCCGCGACCGACGTGTCGCTGGCCCGGCGGACCCCGCTGCCCGAGGAGGCGGCGGCGTTCGCCGACGAGCTGGCGGTCGCGGTGGCCAGGCCGGAGCGCTGCCCGGACCCGGCCCGGCTCGACCCGGTCCGCAGGGGCCTGCGGCCGCGCTCCCTGGAGGCCCGGCTGTACTCCCGGCTCTCCCGGGCCGCGCAGGCGGCCCGCAAGCCGACGCACGCCGACGAGAGCCGCGGCCTGGAGCTGTACGACCAGCGCCACCCCTCGCTCGGCGACGCGCTCCGGTCCAGCCTGAGCCGGGACTCGCTGGTCCGGCCGACCGCGCTGCGGATGGGCATCAGCGTCGCGATGGCCGGCCTGCTCGCCCTGGCCCTCGGCTTCGACCGGTTCTACTGGGTGTCGATCAGCGCGACCTCGGTGCTGCAGGCGGGCAACGTGGTGCTCACCGTGAACCGCTCCGCGCAGCGCGCCCTGGGCACCCTGATCGGCGTGGTGCTGGGCGCCGGGATCCTGATGCTGCAGCCGCCGCTGGCCGCGGTCATCGTCTGCGCGGCGCTGTTCCAGGGCCTGACCCAGCTGGTGGTGGCGCGCAACTTCTTCTACGCCAGCATCCTGATGACGCCGATGGCGCTGCTCACCGCGAGCATCGCCGCCCCCTACCCGGTGGAGGCGCTGGCCGAGTCCCGGGTGCTGGACACCGTGCTCGGGGCGGTGGTGGGCATGGCGGGGGCGCTGCTGCTCTGGCGCCGCGCGTCGGCCTCCCGGCTGCCCCAGCTCATCGTCGGGGTGCTGGACCGGACCCGGGCCTCGGTGCTGGCGGTCCTGGATCCCGACACCCGGATCACCCCGGAGCGCCGCTACGTGCTCCGCCGCGACCTGCGGGCCGCGCTGATCAGCCTGCGCGCGGTCTACGACAGCGCCATCGGGGACGTGCCGCGGGCCGACACCACCCAGCCGCTGTGGCCGGTGGTGGTGGCCGCCCAGCGGGCCGGCTACCTGGCGCTGTCCACCCTGGCCCTGGAGGACCCGCCGACCGCCTCGCAGATCACCCTGCAGCGGCTGGACCTGGCGTTCACCGAGCTGATGGCGGCGATGCGGGAGCGCCGCACGCCCCGGCTGGGCGCGCTGCCGCGGCTGGTCGACTACCCCAGGATCAACATGGAGCTGCGGGTGCTCTCCTCGTCGATGCGGACCGCGGTGGCCGAGGACGAGCGCACCGCCGCGCTGGAGCAGGAGCGCCGGGCCCAGCGCGAGCAGCGCCGGGCCCGCGAGGAGGCCGACGCCGACCTGTGACCGGGCGGCGGGGCCGGCCGGCCCCGCCGCCCGGCCGGGGTCACCCCTCGGTGACGGCGAAGGCGCGCACCGGGAAGGTCCCCATGCCCTGCACCTTCACCGGGACGGCGAAGAACCGGAACCCGTCGGCGGGCAGCAGCTCCAGCAGGCACAGGTGCTCGATCACCGGGATGCCCGCGGCGAGCAGCACCGAGTGGACCGGGCGGGCGCCCTTGGCGTCCTCGGAGGTGTCGTCGATGTTGGCCGAGTCGATGCCGACCAGCCGGGCCCCGGATTCGGCCAGCAGCCGGGCCGCGGCCTCGGTGAGGAAGGGGTGCTCGGGGGAGCCGTAGGCCTCGGTCCGCCAGTGCCGGTCCCACCCGGTGCGCACCAGCACGGCGCGGCCGGCGACGTCGATCCCGTCGAACGCCTCCGGGCCGACCTCCCGGCCGGGCGCCTGGACGACCACGCCGGGGACGTCGGCGACCTTCTCCAGTTCCAGGTCGGACAGGTCGGCGCCGTCCCGGTAGCGGTGCGAGGGCATGTCCAGGTAGGTGCCGGTGTTGGCGACCATCGAGATGCGGGTGATGTTGAACTCGGTCCCCGGGGCGTAGGTGCGCTGCGACGCCTCGAAGGAGACGTGGTCGTCGATCACCGGGCCGGGGAGCCCGGGGTAGGTCGTCATCCCCGCCACGATCTGGTGGCTGACGTCGATGAACCGTGTCATTGGCGACCCTCTTCCCTGCGCGTCCCAGTGCGGTTGGCGACCCGCGCCGGACGGCGGGTCCACGGTGCACCTGCCCCGCGGCCGCCGGCCCGACTCACAGGTCTAGACCAACATAGCGCGCCGGCCCCCGCCGCGGCAGGCGATGACGCGGGAGGCTCCGGGGCGGCGCTATGGTCTAGTGAGGCGCCGCACCGCACGCCGCCCTGCGCCCGCAACGCCGCCGCGACGCCCACCGATGAAGAGGAAGGGACAGCCGCAGTGTCGCTGTACGGGGCCGCCAAGGCGGTCATCTCCCCCACCACGCGAGCCGCCTGGCCGCTGGAGACCGAAGGACTGCACCACATCCCCGCCCGGGGCCCGGTGATCCTCGCGTGCAACCACCTGTCCAACATCGACCCGCTGTTCATCGGGGTCGCGGTTCCCCGGCCGGTGGTCTTCATCGCCAAGGAGGAGCTGTTCGCCGAGGGCAACGCCGCCCAGCGGGCCTTCACCTGGGCGCTCCGCTCGATCGGCCAGCTGTCGGTGGACCGCAGGCCGGGGCAGAGCTCGCGCGAGGCGATGGAGGAGAGCCTGGACGTGCTGCGCGAGGGCCGGGTGTTCGGCATCTTCCCGGAGGGCACCCGCTCCCCCGACGGCCGGCTGTACCGCGGGCAGACCGGCCTGGCCTGGCTGGCGCTCAGCTCCGAGGCCCCGGTGGTCCCGATGGCGCTGTGCGGGACCGACCGGATCCTGCCCGAGGGGCGGAAGGTCCCGGTGCTGCGCCGGGTGGGGCTGCGCGTCGGCCCGCCGGTCGACCTGTCCCCGTGGAAGGGGGAGGCCGGCAAGAACCGCTCCCGCCGGGCCGCGACCGATGCGATCATGGCGGAGATCCGGCGGCTGTCCGGCCAGGAGCAGGTGCCGCGGTTCGCCGCGTCGGTCAAGGAGGAGATCCGCGACCGGCGCAGACGGTGAGGTACCCCACACCCGATTCGGGGCTGACTCCGGCCCGGCCGTGCGTTCCCTGACCTAGAAGCCGCTGTACACCGGCTTTGACGTGCCCGGACTTCCCGGGCCGCGACCGCCGGACCCCGGGCGACCGCACAGGGAGAGCATTGTCTATCTTAGTGGTCGGTTGGATCGGGAATCCCGCCTCGGATAGATTAGGTTAGCCTAGCCTGAATTCACCGCGCCCAGGGCGGCGTGGGCCGCGCGCGGCACCGCCGCGCGCCGCTGGAACCTGGCGCGACGAATGGAGACGACAGATGACGCGACCTCTTCGTGTGGGAATCGTGGGGGCGGGCCCCGCGGGGATCTACGCGGCCGACCTGCTGACCAAGGACGAGACCCTCGCCGCGGACGGGACGCGGCTGAGCATCGACGTCCTCGACAAGCTCCCCTCCCCCTACGGCCTGGTCCGCTACGGCGTCGCCCCCGACCACCCGCGGATCAAGCAGATCCAGGGCGCCCTGCACAAGATCCTGGACAAGCCGGAGATCCGCTTCATCGGCAACGTCGAGTACGGCGTCGACCTCAAGCTGGAGGACCTGCGCCGGCACTACGACGCGGTCGTCTTCTCCACCGGCTCCGACCGGGACCGGCCGCTGGACATCCCCGGCATCGACCTGCCCGGCAGCCACGGCGCCGCCGACTTCGTCTTCTGGTACGACAGCCACCCCGACGTCTCCCCCGAGTGGAAGGTCGAGGGCACCAGCGTCGCGGTGCTGGGCGCCGGCAACGTCGCCGTCGACGTGGCCCGCATCCTCGCCAAGAGCGCCGACGACCTGCTCAGCACCGACATCACCGACAACGTGCACCAGGGCCTCAAGGCCAAGGGCATCACCGACGTGCACGTCTTCGCCCGGCGCGGCATCGCCCAGGGCAAGTTCACCCCGATGGAGCTGCGCGAGCTGGACAAGCAGCCCGGCGTCGAGGTGATCGTCTACCCCGAGGACTTCGAGATGTGCGAGGCCAGCCTCGCCGCCGCCGAGGAGTCCAACCAGGTCAAGACGAACGTCAAGGTCCTGCAGAACTGGGCGATCCGGGACCCGCGCGGCGCGGAGCGCCGGCTGCACCTGCACTTCCTGCACCGCCCGGTGGAGGTGCTGGGCACCGACCGGGTCGCCGGCCTGCGCACCGAGCGGATGGAGCTGACCGGCGACGGCGGCGTGCGCGGCACCGGCGAGTTCGTCGACCACGAGGTGCAGGCCGTCTACCGGGCCATCGGCTACCTCGGCTCCCCCGTCGCCGACCTGCCCTTCGACGAGGAGCGCGGGGTCATCCCCAACGACGGCGGCCGGGTGCTGGACATGGACGACCGCCCGATCCCCGGCGTCTACGCCACCGGCTGGATCAAGCGCGGCCCGGTCGGCCTGATCGGCCACACCAAGGGCGACGCCCTGGAGACGGTGACCAACCTCGTCGCCGACCGCGACTCCTTCGCCCCGGCCGAGGCCCCGGAGCCGGAGGCCTTCACCGCGCTGCTCTCCGAGCGCGGCGTCCCGTTCACCCTGTGGGAGGACTGGCAGCGGCTGGAGGCCCACGAGGAGGCCCTCGGCGAGCAGCAGGGCCGCAAGCGGGTCAAGGTCCGCTCCCGCGAGGAGATGACCCGGATCGCCCGCGGCGAGGACTGACCCCGACCCCCGCCCGGTGTGACCCGGGCCACCCGGCCCCTCGTCCCCGGACGGGGGGCACCTCCCCCGCCCTATGGGTTAGAGTCACTGGTGGCCGGTGCGGTGGCAAATGTCCCCCCTGGGTCGCGAAAACCGCCTTCGCGCAAGACCGCGCACCGCCGCCCCGAGAGCGGGTTCCGCGCGGGCCGTGCCGTGCCCCGCACCGAAAGGCGATCGCAGCGCCGGCCACCGATAACGTTCCCGCCCCGCGCCCTCCCCCGAGGGCGCGGGGCGGTGTCGCCTCGGGCGAAGCAGCGGAAGGACGTACACGCGTGGACGACAGGTGGACACCGGACGAGGGCGCCTCCCGGCCCTCTCCGCACGACCGGGGGGCCGGTGAAGGCGACGGAGCGCGCCCCGCCCCTCCCGAAGGGCCCCAGGACTCCCCCGCACCCCGCCGCAACCCCTACGTCATCCCGTCGGCGGACGCGCAGAAGCCCGCCGCCGAGCGGCCCTACACCCCGCCGGCCGGCCCCTGGCCGCCGCAGGAGCCCGCGGTCGCCCCGGACGGCCGGCCCGCCCCCTCCGCCCCGGAGGAGGCGCCCCCCGCGGGCGCGGCGGTGTTCCCCGGAAGCGCGGGGGCGGCGCCTTCCGAGGACGCGGCGGCCGCCCCGGCCGAAGACGCGGGTGCGGCGCCCGCCGCAGGGGGGCACGGCGCGCCCTCCGCTCCGGAGGCGCCCGCCCGGGACGAGGGGTTCTCCTGGCTCTCCCCCGCCCCGCAGGGGCCCGGCGCCGCCGCCGAGCCGCCCGCCAACGAGCCGGCTCCGGCCGACCCCGAGGCCACCATGCCCGCGAGCGGGCGCGCCCCCGAGCCCGCCGCCGGCCCCGCAACCCCCTGGGCCGACGACCCCTGGCCCTCCGTCCCCGGCGCCACCACCCCACCCGAGCCCCCCGCCAACGAGCCGGCCCCGGCCGACCCCGAGGCCACCATGCCCGCGAGCGGGCGCACCCCCGAGCCCGCCGCCGGCCCCGCGACCCCCTGGGCCGACGACCCCTGGCCCTCCGTCCCCGGCGCCACCACCCCACCCGAGCCCCCCACCGCCCACGCCCCGACCGGGCAGGGGGACCCCGAGGCCACCATGCCGGTCGGCGGTGCGGCCCCCGGGAGCGGCGGCCCCTCCGCCGCGGACGCCTTCGCCCACCGGGCGACCTCCGAGCCGGTCCATGAGCCCGCCTACGAGCAGGCGTACGAGCCCGCCTCCGCGCGCGCGGCCGCCGACACCGCGGCGCCGGCCGGCGCCCCCTCCGCCCCCTACGAGGAGCCGGGCTACCTCGACGAGACGTCGAACCCGGCCTTCCCGCCGCCGGGCGGGCCCCCGGCCGGCGGCGCCCCGCCGAACGGCACCCCGCCCTTCGGTTCGGCCCCCTTCGGGGCGGCCGGCGGGGCCGCCTCCGGTGCTCCCGCCGGCGGCCCGGACAGCGGTCCGCACGGCTCCCTCTCCGGGGACGGCCGCGCCTTCCCGCCTCCGCCCGCCCCGCCCGGGCCCGGCGGCCCGCACCGCGGCGAGGGCGTCCCCGCCCCGGCCCCCCAGGCCCCCGAGGGCCCCGAGGAGAAGAAGCGCTCCCGCAAGGGGCTGCTGATCGGCATCGGCGCCGGAGTCCTGGTCCTCGCCCTGGCCGGCGGGGTCACCGGCTGGTACGTGCTCGCCCGCCCGTCCGGCCCGGAGCAGGCCGCGGCCTCCTACGCCGGCGCCTGGTCCGAGCAGGACTACAAGGCCATGTCCGCGCTGACCGCCGGCGGCGGCGTGCAGGACGTCCTCGGCCCGCTGCAGGAGAACCTCGGCGTGGAGAAGAGCTCCATCGAGGTCGGCGAGGTCGTGGAGGAGGGCGACGACGCCGCCGAGGCCCCGTTCACCGCCACCCTCTCGCTGAGCAACGCCGGCGACTGGACCTACGAGGGCTCCTTCTCCCTGATCCGCGACGGCGCGGAGTGGAAGGTCGACTTCGAGCCGTCCTCGGTCCACCCCGACCTCACCGAGGGCACCACCCTGGTGCGCGCCAACGTGTGGGGCGAGCGCGGGCACATCCTGGCCGCCGACGGCAGCAGGCTGGACACCGAGGACGCCTCGGGCTCCGTCCAGATGCTGACCGGGCAGGTCGGCGCGGCCACCGCCGAGGACCTGGAGCGGCTCGGCCCCGCCTACAAGGAGGGCGACCCGACCGGTCTGGGCGGCATCCAGCAGCAGTACGAGGAGCGGCTGGCCGGCGAGGTGTCCACCTCGATCCGGGTGGCCGAGACCGGCTCCGAGGAGGAGGCCGCGGCCGACCCGGACGCCCCCGTGGTGGGCACCGTCAAGGGCCGGCCGGGCAAGGACGTGACCACCGCCATCGACCCCGAGCTGCAGAGCGCCGCCGCGGCGGCGGTGAGCACCGGGGGCAAGCCGACCGCGCTGGTCGCGGTGCGCGCCTCCACCGGCGAGGTGGTGGCCGTCGCCAACAACTCCGCCGACTTCAACCGGGCCTTCGACGGCCAGTACGCCCCGGGGTCGTCGTTCAAGATCGTCACCTACGAGTCGCTGCTGGAGAAGGGGCTGAGCCCCTCGGACACGATGAGCTGCCCCAAGGAGGCCCTGGGCTTCAAGAACGCCGGGGACGCCGCGTACGGGGAGCAGAGCGTCACCGAGGCCTTCGCGACCTCCTGCAACACCGCCCTGGTGCAGGACGTGGTGAACCGGATCAGCGGCGCGGACCTGACCGCGACCGCCGAGCTGTTCGGGATGAACGCCGACCTGAACATCGGCGTGCCCACCCGCGAGCCGTCCTTCCCCGACCCGGCCGGCGACTCCGGGCTGCTCGCCGCGCAGAGCATCGGCCAGGGGCAGATCATCAGCACCCCGCTGCACATGGCCACCGTTCCCGCGGCCATCGCCGACGGTTCGTGGCGCTCCCCGGCCCTGGTCACCGACCCGGAGCTGCCCGACAAGCCGAAGCCCGCGGCCATCCCGCACGCCGAGGCGCTGCGGCCGATGATGCGCGCCGTGGTCACCGAGGGGACCGCGAAGAAGGCCGGGTTCCAGGGCGAGGTGTACGGCAAGACCGGCTCCGCGGAGTTCGGCACCGCCACCGGTGAGGACGACGAGCTGGCGACGCACGCCTGGATGGTCGGCTACAAGGGCGACATCGCCTTCGCCGTGGTGGTCGAGGGCGGCGGCGGGGGCGGCTCGGTGGCCGGCCCGGTGGGCGCGAAGTTCACCAACACCTTCTGATCCGGAGGCGAACGCGCAGGTCCGCGGCCCGGTCCCCCGAGCGGGGCCGGGCCGCGCCCGTGTCCCGGCGCGCCGCCGCGCCCGGGCGCCGGGGCGGGCAGGACCCTCCCCGCCCCGACACGCTCCCGTCCCGCGGGCCCGCGGGCGGGCGCGGACGGCGGCCTCGGCTACCCCTCCTGCGCCTGCGAGGTCTCCACCCCGGAGCCGCCGGATCCGCCGGCGGGCTCGGGGGCCGAGGCCCCGGGCGTCAGCACGAGGAGCACCACCAGCAGGCCGACGACCACCACCAGCACCGAGATGCTGACGATCCACACCAGGCGCGCCGAGGCGCTCTCGACGAAGGCGAACGCGGGATCGTCGGTGCCGAAGGAGCTCAGCCGGCCTGCCAGGTCCGGGTCGTCCTCTTCGAGGCGCCGCTCGATCTCGGCCAGGATCCGCTCTTCCTTCCTGCGCAGGCCCATCACAGCACCTCCGGTGAACCAGGAGCGGGACCCCCGTCCGGCGGGAGTGCGTCCCGCCCCGCCTAGTAATTGTTCTATCCACCGGAGGGGGCGTTGTCCCATCGCTTTCCAGGAAAGAGGGATCCCGGGGGGGGAACCGGGCCCGCACGGCCGGCGGTCCCGGCGCCGCGGAGGCCGCCGGAGGCGCGGCCGGACGCCCGGCGCGCCCGGCCGGGCGGAGGCGGCGGAGCGGTGTCCCGCCCTCCGGGGGGCCGGGGGCGGCCTCGGAAAGGGCCGGCCTCACCCCGGGGTGGCATCTCGGTCACCCGGCGGCCCGCTTCCGGAGGGGCCGGGGGCCGGGGTCAGTCCTCTGCGGCCCGGTCCCCGGACGCGGGGACCTCGGCGCCGCCGCCGGGGGCGCTCTCCGCCCGGTAGCGGTCCAGCGCCGTCACGTGGTACCGGTACGCCCCGGAACCGGCCTCCTCGTCGGTGAAGCCGGGCGAGCCGGCCACCCCGATGAGCCGGTCCCGTCCGGCCAGTTCGCAGGGGTCGTCGGGGGCGTCCGCGGGCAGCCGGTAGACCGCGTAGCTCCGGGCGCCCTCCACCGGCTCCCAGTCCAGTGCGACCCCGCCGGAGCCGTTCCGCTCGGCGCTGAGCCCGGCGGGCGCCTCCGGGCGCCCGTCGCCCCCGCCGGCCTCCGGGGGCAGCGCGGGGGCGGCGTAGTGGTCCTCGCCGAGGCGCTCCATCGCCTTCTCGGCCTTGCCCAGCACGTCGCGCATCCCGTAGTAGACGTCCCCGCCGACCTGGGGGTGCTCCAGGTTGAAGTCGAGCTGGCGGGCGAGCGCGTCGTCGCCCTTCCAGCCGTCCTCGCCGACCCGGTAGGCGGCCTGGCCGATGTAGAGGTCCACGCCGGTCCCCTCGACCTCTTCGGCCCACCACGGGACGAGCTCCTCGTAGTCGGCGGTGCCGAAGCCGCGCTCCCAGTAGATCTGCGGCACGAGGTAGTCGACGCTGCCCTGCTCGATCCAGGACCGGGTGTCGGCGTACTGGGCGGAGTAGGACTCCAGGCCCTTGGTGTCGGAGCCGGTGGGGTCGCTGGCGGCGTTGCGGTAGATCCCGAAGGGGCTCACCCCGAAGCGGACCCACGGCTTGGTCTCGCCGATCCGGCCGTGGATGTCGGCGAGCAGCGCGTCCACGTTGGCCCGGCGCCAGTCGGCCCGGTCGTCGAAGCCGTCGCCGTGCGCCTCCCAGCTGGCGTCGTCGTCGAAGTCGTCCTCCCCTTCGGCCGGGTAGGGGTAGAAGTAGTCGTCGAAGTGGACGCCGTCGACGTCGTAGCGGTCCACCACGTCGAGCACCACGTCGGAGACCCACTCCTGGACCTCGGGGTCGCCCGGGTCGAGCCACCCCTGGTCGTCGTAGGTGACGAGCCAGTCCGGGTGCTCCTTCGCCGGGTGGTCGTCTGCCAGGCCCTCCAGGTCGGGGTCCTTCCAGCCGACCCGGTAGGGGTTGAACCAGGCGTGCAGTTCCAGGCCGCGGGCGTGCGCCTCCTCGACGGCGAACTCCAGCGGGTCGTAGCCGGGGTCGCCGCCCTGCTTCCCGGTGAGGTAGCGGGCCCAGGGCTCCTTCTCCGACTCGTACACCGCGTCCGCGGTCGGGCGGGCCTGGAAGAAGACGGTGTTCAGGCCGAGCGCGGCGGCGCCGTCGAGGCGCTCGCGCAGCTCCTCCTTCTGCTCCTCGGCGCTCAGGTCGTCGGCGGAGGGCCAGTCGAGGTTGCGCACCGTGGTCAGCCAGGCGCCGCGCATCTGCCGCTTGGGGTGCTCGGCGGCCTCCTCGCACTCGGCGGGGATCGGCTCCGGCGCGGCGGCGTCCGCCTCCTCCCCGGTGCGGCCGCCGCCGGCCGGCGGGGCGGTGCAGCCCGCGAGCAGCCCTGCGGCGACGGCGGGCGCGGCCCACCGCGCCCATCTCCGCCTGCCCGTCTTCCGCACTCCGCATCCCCCGTTCTCCGGCGGTCCCCGGGACAGGGTAGCCGCGGCCGGGGAGCACCCGGACCACGGCGGAACGCGCCGATTCGACCCGATTGCCCCCGGCTGCTTCTAGACTCTGGTGCGTGGACGCCGCCTTCGATTCCCCGCCCCGCCTGACCGTGCGCACCGTCGAGCTGCGCGACCGGCGCGGGCTGCTGAACCACCTGCCCGCCTCCGCGCCGCTGTGCTGGCTGCGCTCCGGTGAGGGGCTGGTGGGCTGGGGCCGGGCCGCGCGGATCGACCTCCCGGCCGAGGAGGACCCGCAGGGCACCTCCCGGTTCACCGAGGGCGCGCGGAGGCTGGCCGAGCTGTTCGACGGCGCGGCCGTGGACGACCCGGTCGACCTGCCGGGCAC
Source organism: Nocardiopsis potens DSM 45234 (assembly GCF_000341105.1). GTDB lineage: Bacteria > Actinomycetota > Actinomycetes > Streptosporangiales > Streptosporangiaceae > Nocardiopsis_A > Nocardiopsis_A potens. Next base: position 54,474 of record NZ_ANBB01000048.1, on the reverse strand, counting down.
CGGGCCGGTGGCGTTCGGCGCGTTCACCTTCGACCCGCGGTCGAGCGGGTCGGCCCTGGTGGTACCGAGCGTGGTGGTGGGGCGGCGGGACGGCCGCACCTGGCTGACCACGATCGGCGGGCACCGGGCCGGCGCGCACCCGGCGGAGCTGTCCGCGCCGCGCACCCCGCCCCGCCCGGTCGGCCCGGTCACCTGGGGCGAGGGGGCGCTGTCCGCGGATGCCTGGGGCGGCGCGGTGGCCGAGGCGGTGCGCCGGATCCGCGGCGGCGCCCTGCGCAAGGCCGTGCTCGCCCGCGACCTGGTCGCCGACGCCGAGCGCGGCATCGACCCGCGCACCCTGCTGGAGCGGCTCTCCGAGCGGTACCCGGACTGCTTCACCTTCTCCATCGACGGCATCCTGGGGGCCACCCCGGAGCTGCTGCTGCGCCGGTACGACGAGCGGCTGAGCTCGCTGGTGCTGGCCGGCACCCGGCCGCGCGGCGCCGACCCCGCCGAGGACGCCCGGCTCGCCGCCGACCTCCAGGGCTCCGCCAAGGACCTGGAGGAGCACGCCTACGCCATCGACTCGCTGCGCCGCACGCTCGCCCCGATCGCGGAGCGGGTGGAGGCCCCCGAGCGCCCCGGCCTGCTGCGGCTGGCCAACGTCCAGCACCTGGCCTCCCCCGCCTCGGCCGAGCTGCGCTCGGGCGTCTCCTCCCTGGACGCGGTGGCCGCCCTGCACCCGACCGCGGCCGTCGGCGGGACGCCCACCGCCGAGGCGGTCGAGGCCATCCGGGAACTGGAGCGGATGGACCGCGCCCGCTACGCCGGCCCCGTCGGCTGGGTCGACGGCCGGGACCGCGGGGAGTGGGGCATCGCGCTGCGCTGCGCGGAGGTCTCCGGCTCCCGCGCCCGGCTCTTCGCCGGCTGCGGCATCGTGGCCGACTCCGACCCGGCGGCCGAGACCGCCGAGGCCGACTCCAAGTTCCGCGTGATGCGCGAGGCCCTCACCGACTGACCGCCGCGCCTTCCCCCGCGATCTCGACGCTGCGGCCCCGGCGAACCGCGTCGACGAAGCCGCCGCGTCGAGATCGCCGGGGATCCGGGGGCGTTCGCCGGGTCAGTCCGGGACCGCCTGGAAGTCGGCGAAGTCGAAGCCCGGGGAGACGAAGCAGCTGACCACGGTCTCCCGATCGGAGACCGGCCGGGCGGCCTGCCAGGTGCCGGCCGGGACGAGGACCTGGAGCAGCTCGCCGTCCTCGACCGCCGGGCCCAGCACCGCGGATCCGGCCGGCTCCGGGGCCCTCCCGGCGCCGCCGAAGTCGATCCGGAGCGGCCCGCCCCGGTTGAACACCCACACCTCGTCGGAGCGGACCCGGTGCCAGCGGGACTCCTCCCCCGGGTGGAGCAGGAAGTGGATGCCGGTGGCGGTGGGCCGGGACCCCGGGTAGCCCTCCGGCCGGACCTTCGGGGCGGCGCACCAGGTCTGCCGGTACCAGCCGCCCTCCGGGTGCGGCAGCAGGTCCAGGGCCTCGGCGGTGGGCGAGCGCTCCTCCGCCGCGGTGTACTCGCCCCACGGGCCGCGGCGCAGGTAGCGCACCCCGGTCACGGCGCTCCGCCGGATCGGGCCGTAGACGTGCGGGAAGAGCACGCCGTCCGGGACGCCGGGCGGCGGCGCCGGGTCGGCGGCCTCCCAGCGGACCTCGGCGTCCAGCGCGGCGGTGTCCACGACGAGCGCGACGAGCTGCCCCGCCGCCCCGGTGTAGAGGGTGTTGGCGACCGCCAGCAGCGTCGGCTCGTCCGGGGAGGCGTGCACGAACCCCTGGGTGCGCAGGGACTCGGCTTCGACGTCGCCGCCGGCCGTCCAGCGTTCGAGTTCGGTCATGTGCAGCACATGGGCCATGCCGACGACGGTATACCAGCGCCGGGCCCCGGTCTGTGATGCTCGACACCGGAGGGCGGTCGTGCTTCACTCCCGGCCGAGGACGGGAATAGCCTGCCGTCAACGGCGATTGGTCGGACCTTTCGCCGCACAGCCACCCCGCACGGACGGGCGCCCCGGGCGCCCGATGAGGAGAGCCGACATGGCACAGCACTTCGACGTGGTCGTCCTCGGCGCAGGACCGGGCGGCTACGTCGCCGCGATCCGCGCCGCGCAGCTCGGGCTGTCCACCGCGGTCGTCGAGGAGAAATACTGGGGCGGCGTCTGCCTCAACGTGGGCTGCATCCCCTCCAAGGCGCTGCTGCGCAACGCCGAGCTGGCCTACATCCTCAACCGGGAGGCCGACGCCTTCGGCATCTCGTTCGGGGACGGCGTCAGCTTCGACTACGGCAAGGCCCACTCGCGCAGCCGCGACGTGGCCGACGGCCGGGTCAAGGGCGTCCACTTCCTGATGAAGAAGAACGGCATCACCGAGCTGCACGGGCGCGGGACGTTCACCGGCGACCGGAGCCTGCGGGTGCGCGCCGAGGACGGCTCGGAGACCGAGGTCTCCTTCGACAACGCGATCATCGCGGCCGGCGCCTCGCCGCGGCTGCTCCCCGGCACCTCGCTCTCCGAGCGCGTGGTCACCTACGAGGAGCAGATCCTCAGCGACGAGGTCCCGGAGAGCATCATCATCGCCGGCGCCGGCGCGATCGGCGTGGAGTTCGCCTACGTGCTGGCCAACTACGGCGCGAAGGTCACCATCGTGGAGTTCCTCGACCGGATGGTGCCCACCGAGGACGAGGAGGTCTCCAAGGAGCTGGCCCGGCACTACAAGCGGCTCGGCGTGGAGGTGCTCACCTCGACCCGGGTCGAGTCGGTGGAGGAGGACGGCGGCCGGGTCCGCGCCACCGTCACCGGCCCGGACGGCGCCTCGCGCACCCTGGAGGCCGACCGGCTGCTGCAGGCCATCGGCTTCGCGCCGAACACCGAGGGGTACGGCCTGGAGGCCGCCGGGGTCAAGCTGACCGAGCGCGGCGCGATCGACGTCGACGCGCGCGGCCGCACCAGCACCTCCGGGATCTACGCCATCGGCGACGTCACCGCCAAGCTCATGCTGGCGCACACCGCCGAGGCGATGGGCATCATCGCCGCGGAGACCATCGCCGGGGCGGAGACCCAGGAGATCGACTTCCGGATGATCCCCCGGGCCACCTACTGCCAGCCGCAGATCGCCTCGTTCGGCTACACCGAGGCCCAGGCCCGCGAGGCCGGGTTCGACGTGCAGGTGGCGAAGTTCCCGATCATGGCCAACGGCAAGGCGCACGGCCTCGGCGACACCCGCGGGTTCGTCAAGGTGCTCTCCGACGGCAAGTACGGCGAGCTGCTCGGCGCGCACATGATCGGCCCGGAGGTCACCGAGCTGCTGCCCGAGCTCACCCTGGCCCAGCAGTGGGACCTGACCGTGCACGAGGTGGCCCGCAACGTGCACGCGCACCCCTCGCTCAGCGAGGCGGTCAAGGAGGCGGTGCACGGCCTGGCCGGGCACATGATCAACCTCTGAGCCGGTGATCCGGACCGGCCGTCTCCGACCCCGGCGGCCGGTCGCCCCTCCCCGGCCGGAAACGGGCCGGGGCTCGGCGGGAGCACCGGGGCGGCCGGCCGGGCGCGAGGAGGCGTCCGGAGACGGGCGGGCCGCCCGCGGCCGGTCCGCTCGCCTGCCCGTTCGGCGCCCTCCCCCCCCGTGGTCGGGGCGGCGGGGACAGGTCGGACGGGTCAGCCGGCCAGGGCCCGCTCCACCGCCTCCTGCATGCGGGCGCGCAGCTCCGCGGAGTCGCTCCGGCCGGTGCGCACCTCGATCATCCGCAGCCCGTCGCCGAGCAGCGCCTTGGGCAGGTCGCTCGCCCACTCCAGCCGGGTGTAGGGGATGTCCGCCATGGCCGCCACCCGCTCCATGGACACCCCGTGCGGGGTGCCGAAGACCCGCTCGAAGTCGGGGTGGCCGGCCTGCTCCAGCCCGGAGAAGATGCCGCCGCCGTTGTTGTTGACCACCACCACGCTCAGCTCCGGCCGGGGCTCGCCGGGGCCGATGACCAGGCCGTTCTGGTCGTGCAGCAGGGCCAGGTCGCCGAGGAGGGCGTAGCCGCGGCCGCCGCCCTCGCCCTGGTGCGCCAGGGCCGCGCCGACGGCGGTGGACACGGTCCCGTCGATGCCGCTGACGCCGCGGTTGCCGATGATCCGCAGCCCGCACCGGGGCGCCATCGCCGCGTCCAGGTCGCGCACCGGCATGCTGGAGCCGGCGAACAGCAGCGACCCGGCGGGCAGCCGCGCGGCCAGGTCCCGGGCCAGCCGCGGCTCGCTCAGCGCCTCCTCCGCGTCGAGCAGCGCGTCCATCGCGGTGCGCGCCGCCTCCTCGGCGGCCCGCCAGGACGCCGCCCAGGCGGTGTCCGGCGCGGCGCCGGGCGGGGGCGCCACCGCGGGCACCGCCTCGCAGGCGGTGCGCACCGGGTCGGCGAAGTACCGCGGGTCGCCGACCGCGATGTGCCGCCGGGCGGAGCGCAGGAAGGACATCAGCTGGCGGGAGAGGCCGGGGCGGCCGACCGTGACGACCAGGTCGGGCGCGTGCCCGGCGGCGAAGGCCGGGGCGGCGAGCAGCTGCCGGTAGGCGGAGAGCGCATCGGACCGGCGCGCGTTGGAGGTCGGCTCCGCCAGCAGCGGCCACCCGGTGGCCGCGGAGAGCGCGAGGTAGGGGACGGGGTCGTAGTCGCCGTCGCCGCACACGATCGCGCCGCGCTCCACCGCGGGCAGCGGCACCGGGGCCGGCTCGCCCGGGACGGGGCCGGCCGAGGTCCAGGGGGCGCCGCCGGGGCGGCCGTCCAGCGGTTCGGGCCAGTCCGGGGTGCAGTCCGCCCCGGGCACCAGCGGCTCGCGGAACGCCATGTTGAGGTGGACCGGCCCGGGGCGGCCGCTCCCGGTCTCGGCCCAGGCCCGGCAGGCCAGCGAGCGCCAGTAGGCCGTCATCCCGGGCACCGCCTCGGCGACGCCGACCTCGGCGAAGAAGCGGACCGCGGTGCCGAAGAGGCGGATCTGGTCCACGGTCTGGTTGGCGCCGGTGTCGCGCAGCTCGGGGGGCCGGTCGGCGGTGAGCACCAGCAGCGGGACCCCGCCGTGGTCGGCCTCCATCACCGCGGGGTGGAAGTTCGCGGCCGCGGTCCCGGAGGTGCAGACCAGCACGACCGGGCGGCGCGAGGCGCGCGCCAGGCCGAGCGCGCAGAACCCGGCGGAGCGCTCGTCGATGCGGACGTGCACCCGGATCCCGGGGTGGGCGACCAGGGCCAGCGCCAGCGGTGTGGAGCGCGACCCCGGCGCGATGACCGCCTCGGCCAGCCCGCACCGGGCCAGCTCATCGACGAAGACGCGCGCCAAGGCGGTTGACGGATTCATCCAGCACTGCTCTCAAATCGTCGGGTACGGGGCGGGTATCGGAGGGTGCCCGCACCCCTTCATCCTGGACAACGGCCACCTTGGACAACGCTTCTCGCCGAGCCGACCGTACCCGCTGGGCGTGTGCGACGGCTCCCACTCAGCCGGCGGCCGCCTCCCGCGCCGCGGCCATCCGGGACCGCCACGGGCCCGGGTCGGCCTCCACCTCGGCCAGCCGACCGGGGTCGACCCGGGGGCGGCGGACCGGGAGGTACCCGTCCTCGGGCAGCAGCGGCCGGTCGGCCACGTCCCGCTCCAGCAGCTGCAGGGTGGCCAGCCCGCAGGCGTAGGGCAGCTCGGGCAGGGCGGCGGCCAGGGCGACGCCGGCGGCGAGGCCCACCGACGTCTCGACGGCGCTGGAGACCACCACCGGCAGCCCGCACGCCTCGGCCACCCGCAGTGCGGGGCGCACCCCGCCCAGCGGCTGGACCTTGAGCACCACGATGTCGGCCGCCTCGGCGGCGCGGACCCGGAGCGGGTCGGCCGCCTTGCGGATCGACTCGTCCGCGGCGACCGGGACCGAGGTGCGGCGGCGCACCTCGCCCAGTTCTTCCAGGGTGCGGCAGGGCTGCTCGACGTACTCCAGGCCGAAGCGGTCCAGCTCGCGGACCATGCGGACCGCGGTTTCGGCGTCCCAGCCGCCGTTGGCGTCCACCCGGATCCGGCCGGAGGGGCCGATCGCGTCGCGCACCGCCTCGACCCGGTCGATGTCCTCGGCCGGGTCCTGGCCGGTCTCGGCGACCTTCACCTTGGCGGTGCGGCAGCCGCCCGCGGCGACGATCCGGGCCGCCTGCTCCGGGCCGACCGCGGGGACGGTGACGTTCACCGGGACCCGGTCGCGTACCGGCTCCGGCCAGCCGACCCGGGCCGCCTCGTCGCAGGCGGCCCACCAGCGGGCGCACTCCTGGGGCCCGTACTCGGGGAACGGCGAGAACTCGCCCCACCCCGCGGGGCCGCGCACCAGCAGTCCCTCGCGCACCTCCACCCCGCGGAACCGGGTCCGCATCGGGACGGAGAACGCGCGGCCCAGCGCGTCGGCACCGGTCATCCCGGCCGCCTCCCATCGTCAGCTCTCGGCCGCGGTCGGGGGCGCGGCCGCCCCGGCCCGCGCGGGGCCGGGGCCGGGTTCTGCTAGGGCCTGCGGGGGAAGCGGTCGAACTCCGGACGCCGCTTCTCTTTGAACGCGTCCCGGCCCTCCTGGGCCTCCTCGCTCATGTAGTAGAGCATCGTCGCGTCCCCGGCGAACTGCTGCATCCCCGCCGCACCGTCGCTGACCGCGTTGATCGCGCCCTTGACCATCCGCAGCGCCAGCGGGGACTTCTCCAGCATCTCCCGCGCCCAGGCCACGGTCTCCTCTTCGAGGCGCTCCAGCGGCACCACGGTGTTGACCATGCCCATGTCCAGGGCCTCCTGGGCGCTGTACTGGCGGCACAGGTACCAGATCTCGCGCGCCTTCTTCAGCCCCACCGTCTGGGCCAGCAGCCAGGACCCGTACCCGCCGTCGAAGGAGCCCACCTTCGGCCCGGTCTGGCCGAACTTCGCGTTGTCGGCGGCGATGGTCAGGTCGCAGCAGACCTGCAGCACGTTGCCGCCGCCGATGGACCACCCGGCCACCATGCAGATCACCGGCTTGGGCAGCCGCCGGATCTGCACCTGCAGGTCCAGCACGTTGAGCCGGCCGATGCCCTGGCGGGCCACCGCGTCATCGCCCAGGTAGCCGTCCTCGCCGCGGATCTTCTGGTCCCCGCCCGAGCAGAACGCCTGATCCCCGGCCCCGGTGAAGATGATCACCCCGACCTCGGAGTCGTCCCGCGCGATGTTGAAGGCCTGCTGCAGCTCGAACAGGGTCTGCGGGCGGAAGGCGTTGTGCACCTCGGGCCGGTTGATCGTGATCTTGGCGATGCCCTCGGCGGTCTCGTAAACGATGTCGGTGTACTCGCCCGACCGCTTCCAATCGACGCCACTCACGATCTTCGTCATCTCCTCACTGGAACTCACGCGTCCGCCGCGCATCCGGGCCGCTCCGAGGGCCGGACACCGGGCGGTCGAATCACGTCAACCTTAGTAGTCCCGAGCTGCGGAACCGTACGCAGCCCCGGCGGCCGGACCCGCGCGTCCGGGCCGCGGCGCAGGCCCGCGAGCGGCCCGATACCCTTGGGGGCCGTGCAGGAACGACCACTCCAGGCCGTCATGGGCCTGGCCCCAGGGCAGCTCACCGAACTCCTCTCCGCCGCGCTCGACGGGTCCGGTCCGGCACTGCTGCCGCTCGACGCCTCCCTTCCCGAGCCCCGGCTGCGCACCCTGCTGGAGGCGATGCGCCCCTCCTCCCTGCGCACCCCGGACGGCGTGCGGGAGCTGCCCGGCGGCGAGCCGGTCGCCGGCGGCACCGCCCTGACCATCGCGACCTCCGGCTCCACCGGGACGCCGAAGGGCGCGGTGCTGCCCGCCTCCGCGCTGCTGCACTCGGCGCGCGCCTCCAGCGCGCGGGTGGGCGCGCGCCCCGGCGACACCTGGCTGTGCACCCTGCCCACCGCGCACATCTCCGGGCTCCAGGTGGTGCTGCGGGCGCTGGTCGGCGGCACCGAGGCGGTGCACGTCCCGTTCGACCCGGCCGCGCTGGCGGAGGCGGCGGCCGGGTACCGCCGCCCGCACGTGTCGCTGGTCCCCACCCAGCTGCGCCGGCTGCTGGCGCACGGCGCCGACCTGTCGCTGTTCGGTTCGATCCTGCTGGGCGGGGCGGCGGCCGAGGCCCCGCTGCTGGAGGCGGCCCGCGCGGCCGGCGGCCGGGTGGCCACCACCTACGGGATGAGCGAGACCTGCGGCGGCTGCGTCTACGACGGGGTCCCGCTGGACGGGGTGCGCGCCGAGACGGACGGCACCGGGCGGGTGCTGCTCTCCGGGCCGGTGCTGTTCTCCGGGTACCGGCTCGCGCCCGGGGCCACCGCCGAGCACCTGGTGGCCGACGCCGGGGGCCGGATCCGGTTCCGCACCGGCGACCTGGGGGAGCTGGACGCCGGCGGCCGGCTGCGGATCCGCGGCCGGATCGACGACGTGATCAACACCGGCGGGCACAAGGTGGTCGCCGGGGAGGTCGCCGGGGTCCTGGCGGACCTGCCCGGGGTCGCCGAGGCCGCGGTGGTGGGCCGGCCCGACCCGGAGTGGGGCGAGCGGGTCGCCGCGGTGGTGGTCCCCGCCGACCCGGACCGCCCGCCTGCGCTGGAGGAGCTCCGCGCCGCGGTGCGCGCCCGGCTGCCCCGCTACGCGGCCCCGCGCGAGCTGGAGCTGCGCCCCCGGCTCCCGCTGCTGGCCTCGGGCAAGCCCGACCTGGCCGCGCTGCGGGCGGCCGCCCCCGCGGAGCCCGCGGCCGAGGGCTGAACCGGCCCCGGATCCCCGGGGCGAACCGGGGGGAATCCACCGAATCGGCGGATCGAGGGAACTTCCGGCGCGCCGGAGGCGTCTATCAGGACACCCAGTCCCTGAGTCGCCCCCAGGAGGTCGGTGGTGCGAACCCCGGGTTCCCCCGCCGATGCGCGAGGCAGCGCCCTACCTGCTCTGCGGACCGGTCGGAACACCCGCGACCGTGATGTGTTCCACGGCGGACGATATCCAATCGAGACCGGGAACATTTGACTCTCTGACACGTTAGACATAATGGCGCGCCGAGTCGGCGGTTCCAGAGGTCGCCGCGCGCCTCACGTCTTGGAAGGGAGGGAGGTGCCTTCATGACGCGCACTGCCCTAGCCACTTCTCCTGCGATCACGGAGACCGGGGACGCCGCATCGGCGGCTCTCAACGAGCTGATCACCCGGGGGCGCTCGCAGGGACACCTGTCCCTGGCGGAGCTCCGGGGCGCGTTCTCCGCAGCGGGCATCAGCCCGTCCGACGGCCGCTCCATCCTGCGTGAGCTCACCGACGCCGGGGTGCGGCTCGCCAACGGCGAGGACGCCTCCGGAGTGGAGTCGGTGGACGCCGACACCGAGGACGAGGCCCTCGAAGAGGCACTGGACATGGTGAAGGCCCCCGCCGCGCGCGGCAAGGGCGCCAAGGCCTCCGGCGGCGAGGTCGAGGCCGACCTCGACGACCAGTCCCCCGCCATGGGCGACTCCGTCCACACCTACCTGAAGGCGATCGGCCGCCGCCAGCTGCTCACCGCCGAGCAGGAGGTGGACCTGTCCAAGCGGATCGAGGCCGGCCTGTACGCCGACCACCTGCTGGGCAACCTCCCCGGTTCGCCGGCCCCCGAGGCGCTCGGCGACGCCGAGCGGGCCGACCTGGAGTCGATCGCCGAGGACGGCCGCCAGGCCAAGCAGCACATGCTGGAGGCCAACCTGCGGCTGGTGGTCTCGGTCGCCAAGAAGTACAGCGACCGCGGCATGTCCCTGCTGGACGTGGTCCAGGAGGGCAACCTCGGGCTGATCCGCGCGGTGGAGAAGTTCGACTACGCCAAGGGCTACAAGTTCTCCACCTACGCCATGTGGTGGATCCGGCAGGCCATACAGCGCGGCTTCGCCGACTCCGCCCGCACCATCCGGCTCCCGGTGCACGTGCTCGAACTGCTCAGCAAGGTGAGCAGGCTGGAGCGGGAGATGCACCAGACCCTGGGGCGCGAACCCTCCCCCGAGGAGCTCGCCCACGAGCTGGACAAGACCCCGGCCCAGATCGAGGAGCTGCTGCGCGTCACCCGCCAGCCGATCAGCCTCGACTCCACCATCGGCGAGGACGGCGAGACCCGGATCGGCGACCTCATCGAGGACATCGACGCCTCCGAGGCCTCCGAGGTGGTCGACCGCCAGCTCATGGCCGACCAGCTGCGCCGGGCCCTGGAGGACCTGGAGCCGCGCGAGGCGACCATCATGTCGCTGCGGTTCGGCCTGATGGACGGCCGCCCGCGGACCCTCGACGAGATCGGCAAGCACCTCGGGCTGACCCGGGAGCGCATCCGCCAGCTGGAGAAGCAGTCGCTGTCCAAGCTCCGCCACCCCAGCCGGGCCCGGCAGCTGCTGGACTTCGCCAGCTGACCCCGCCGGAGGCGGCACAACCGAACACTCCTTAGGCCCCGCGCCCGCCCCCGGCGGGCGCGGGGCCTTTTCCGCGCCGCCCTTCCGCGGTGACCGGGGAGGGGCAGGGCCCGGGATCGGGGAACCCTGATTCTTCCCTGGTCGTCCCCTGAGCCGGCGGGTACCGGGGCCCGCCCGGGTGGACAATGGCGGCATGGAGCGACAGACCCCGCCGAAGGCCCCTCGCGACGAGGTGGCGGCCGCCCTGCAGACCAGCCGGGAGCTCGGCCCCGACTACGACGACGCGATCGCCGCCTCGCTCGTCGAGCGGATCGACTCCGCCGTTGAGGCGCGCGTCGACGCCCACCTGGCGGGCCGGCTGGGCGGGAGGGAGCCGAAGCAGCGGGTGAGCTACGACGAGCAGTGGAAGAGCCCCCGCCTCATCCTCGGGCTGATCGCGATGGTGCTGTCCATCCCGCTGACCGCGGTCTCCGGAGGGCTGCTGGGGCCCGCCGGGGTACTGCTCTCCTGGCTCGGCATGCTCATGCTCTATCTGATCGCCGTGGTCGGCCTGGGCCGCCGCTGACCTCCCCGCCGAGGCCCCTCCCCCGCCCGCCCCGGCGCGGCGCACGACCGCGGTGCAGGGCCCGCGGACCCGCCTCGGCACCGCCGCGGGATCGCGCCGCGAAACCGCGGCGGGGGCGCGGAGGCGGCGCTCCGGGGGCGGCTGCGCTAACGTAGCGGACGCCGATCCAGCCGGGGGCCGACCGCCCCCCGCGCCGGCCTTCCGCGGCACCGCGGCGGAGGCCTGCCGCGACGCACCGGGGCCCACCCGCAGCCCCTTCGCAGACCCGGGGAGAACGTGAGCGCGCACCACGCCGAGCAGCACCTCACCGCCAGGGAGCGCAACGAGCGGCGGCGGCGCGAGCGGATCACCCGGGCCGCGGCCGCGCTCGCCGCCCGCGGCGGCCTGGAGAGCGTGCACATGCGCGACGTGGCCGAGCGGGCCGACGTCGCGCTGGCCACGCTGTACCGCTACTACCCGTCCAAGACGCACCTGATGGTCGCGGTGCTGGCCGGGGAGATCGCCTCCCTGGACGCCTCGATCCGGCGGCGGCCGCTGCTCGGGGAGAGCCCCGGGGAGCGCGCCGCGGGCGTACTGGTCCGCACCGCCCGCTGGATCCTGCGCGAGCCCGAACTCGCCGACGCGATGCTGCGCGCCGCGAACTCGGCCGACGCCTCGGTGGTGGACTGGCGCTCGGCCGTCCAGGACCGGCTCACCTCGGTCGTGCTGTACAGCGCCTACGGGCCGGAGACCGCCGAGTCCCCCTCGGAGCGGGCCCGGCTGCTCGCCCGCGCCCTGCACGAGGTCTGGACCCAGGAGCTGGTCCTGCTGCTGCACGGGTCGACCACACTGGAGGACCTGGAGCGCACCATCGCCGAGGTGGCGCCGCGCCTGCTCGACGACGGCCCGCCCGGAGACTGACCCGGAACCGCGCCCCGGCGCCCGCCTCGGCACCCGGCCTGCTCCGCCGTCACCGCGCCCTGCCCTCAGGGCCCCGCGTCGGCGGCCGGGCCGCCGGCGCCGCCCGGGACCCTCCCGGGCGCGGAGAGGAGGGGCCGGCGATCGGCCCCGATGGAGCGCGCCGCCTGGCGGCGGTGCCGGGGCCGCGCCGCGGAGCCGTCGGGGAGGGGATCGGGTGTTCTCCCGCGCACGCCGGGCTTCTCCCGTCGGCGGCCTTCGGGGCGGGGAAGGGGCGCGGGGCGGTCAGCGGTCCGCGGCGGGGGTGCGGCGGTCCGGGTCCGGGACGCCGCCGGACTGGAGCAGGGCCGCGGCCACGATGTCCAGCGCCTCCTTGCGCTGCAGGCCCAGCCGGGAGACGACGTCGGCGTAGGCGCGGGCCGCGGTGACCGCCTCCGCGCGCTGGTCGTCGCCGCCGGCGGCGACGAAGGTGCCGGAGCGGCCCCGGGTCTCCAGTACGCCGGCCTGCTCCAGCTCCCGGTAGGCCCGGGCCACGGTGTTCACCGCGACCGACAGGTGCCCGGCCAGGGCGCGCACGGTGGGCAGCTTGTAGCCGACCGGGATCTCCCCCTCGGCCGCGGCGTTGGCGACCGCGGAGCGGATCTGCTCGTAGGGGGGCACCTTGGACTCTGGGTCGATGCGGATGAAATCGGGCCCGTCGGTCGCCACTGTCGGTCCTGCCGTCGTCGTCCGCCCCCGCGCGTCCGCGGGGCTTGCGCGGCCGGCCGCCGGGTGCGGGCGGTCCGGCCGGGGCGCGGCACCGGGCCGACCCCTCCCCTAGATCCTGCCATCGCGGGGAGGGGCGCGCATCCTCAGACCCCGGCGGGGCGGCGCGGAATCCGCTGCACGCCGTGCAGGCGGTGCGTCTCCCTGGCGGTGAGCAGCAGCTCGGCGCGCTCGGTGGCGGCGCGCACGTCCGGGCGGGCCAGGCGCTTGCGCCGGTAGATCCGGTCGGTGTAGCCGCGCGCCCCGACCAGCAGACGCTCCTCGGCGTAGGCGGCGCGCATCGCCGCGGTGAGCGCCGCGTCCAGCGCCGTGCCGAGCCGGTTCATCTCCTCGGCGCCCGCCCCCGCGTCCTGCGCGGCGACCAGCGCCCGCTCGGCTTCGGACACCTCCGCCAGCAGCCCGGGCAGGCGCCCGGCGCTGCGCTCGTCCTCCTCGCGGCGGCGCCGCAGGTTCTCATCGCCCTTGCGGCCGATCGGTCCCCAACCCACTCCGAGGCTCCTCACTCTCGTTCGCGGTCGACGCGCCCGCCGCGCCTCCGCGGCGTTCCCGGACGGCGGGCGCATCAACCATAGTGTGCCCGGCGTCACTTCGGGTAGGGCGTGCCGTCATCCGGAACCGGTGGCGGACTTTACGGCGTATGCCTAGGCTGATCGCTTGTGAGCCGTAACAACGCAGGTCTGAGCACCGACCGGATCATCATCGAGGCCCTCCGCATCATCGACGGCCAGGGGCTGCGCCGCCTGACCATGCGCCGCCTCGGCGACGCGCTGGAGGTGGAGGCGATGGCGGTCTACCACCACTTCCCGCTCGGCAAGGAGCAGCTCTTCGATGCGATCGCCGCCTACATCATCGACCTGGACCGCCCCGACCCCGAGGAGGAGGCCGCCGCGGAGCGGGACGGGGAGGGGGACCCGGAGGAACCGGAGGAGCGCGCGGAGGAGCCGGAGGACATCCCCTGGGACGAGCGGCTCCGGGTCTGGGCGCACCGCTACCGCTCCGCCCTGCTCCGCCACGCCGGCGCGCTGCAGCTGCTGATCAACCGGCAGCCGGACACCGTACCCGCGCTGCGCTCCACCGAGCTGCTCTACGGCGCCTTCGCCGAGGCGGGCCTGGACGGCGGCGCGGTGGTCTCCGCCGCCGCGGCCTTCGAGTCCTACGTCACCGGCGCGGTGGTCCGCGAGGTCCGCTCCCGGGGCCTGGAGAGCCCGTCGCCCGCCGCCCTGGACGGCCGGTTCCCCACCGTCACCGCGCTCCGCGACGTCCCCGTCGACCACGCCCGCCAGTTCGGCGAAGGGGTGGAGGCGCTGATCGCCGCCCTGGTCCCGGTCCGCGCCTAGCCGGCGGGGGAAGGGCGGCCGGCCCCGGAACGGCGCCCCGCCGGCCGCTCCCTCCCGCCGGTCCCGGCGCCGTCGCCGCCCCGACCGGCTTCGGGGCGGCGGCGACGCCGGGATCATCGCCCAGGGGGGCCGCCGTGCAGGCCGGGGCTCTCCTGGGCGACGATCGCGGCCTGCACCCGGCTGCGCAGGTCCAGCTTGGTGAGGATCCGGCTGACGTGGGTCTTGGTGGTGGTCTCGGTGATTCCGAGCCTGCGCGCGATCTGCCGGTTGGACAGGCCCTCGCCGATGCAGGCCAGCACCTCGCGCTCGCGGGCGGTGAGGTCGGCGAGGGCCTCCGGGGCCACCCGGGGCCGCTCCGGCGCGGCCCCGGGCCCGGGGCCGGCGAACTCGGCGATGAGCCGCCTGGTCACCGCCGGGGCGATCATCCCGTCGCCCCGGGCGACCACCCGGACCGCCTCGATCAGCGCGTCGGCCTCGATGTTCTTCAGCAGGAACCCGGCGGCCCCGGCGCGCAGTGCGCCGAACACGTACTCGTCCAGGTCGAAGGTGGTCAGCACGAGGACGTCGGTGGAGGTGCCGGCCAGCTCGCGGGCCGCGGCGATGCCGTCCTTGCGCGGCATCCGCACGTCCATCAGCACCACGTCGGGGCCGGTGCGGCGGACCGCCGCGACCGCCTCCTCGCCGTCCCCGGCCTCGGCCACCACCTCGATGTCGGGGGCGCCTTCGAGGATCATCACCAGCCCCGAGCGGACCGCCCACTGGTCCTCCGCCACCACGACCCTGATCATCGGCCCGCCTCCGCTCCGCCGCCCTCGCCGCTCCGCCCGCCGGTCCCGCCGGTCCCGCCGGTCCCGCCGGTCCCGCCGCCGCTCTCCCCGCCGCACGGCAGCTCGACCCGCACCCGCCAGGTCCCGTCGCCCACCGGTCCGGCGGAGAAGTCGCCGCCCAGCAGCACGGCGCGCTCGCGCATGCCGACCAGGCCGACCCCGGCGCCGCCGCCGTCCCACCGCTCCCCCGGCTCCCCGCCGACCGGGTTGTCCACCTGCACCACCAGCCGGTCCGGGGCCGCGCCCGGCGCCGGAGGGTACTCCACCGCCACCCCGGCCCGGGCCGGTTCGGCGTAGCGCAGCGCGTTGGTGAGCGCCTCCTGGACGACCCGGTAGGCGGCCGCCTCGACCTGGGCCGGGAGGGCACGGGGGGTGCCGCGCACCTCCGCCTCCACCTCCAGGCCCGCCTCGCGCGCGGTGCGCACCAGCAGGTCGGTCTCGCTGAGCCGGGGCGCCGCAGGGTCGGCCTCGCCGTTTCCGGCCCGCAGCACGCCGATCATCCGGCGCATCTCCTCCAGCCCCTGCACGCTGTTGTCCCGGACGATCTCCAGCACCCGGCGGGTCCGCTCGGGGTCGAGGTCGCGGCGGGAGAGCGCCGCGGTGGACTGCACCGCGACGGCGCTGAGGTGGTTGGCGATGACGTCGTGCAGCTCCCGGGCGACCCGGCCGCGCTCCTCGGTGATCGCGCCGGCGCGGTCCAGCTCGGCCAGGCGCACCCGCTGCTCGGCCTGGCGGCGGAGGAGCTCGGCCCGCTCCCGGTGCTCGCGCACGGTCAGCCCGGTGATCATCGGGGTGACGAAGAGCAGCGCGAACAGGCCGACCCCCTGGAGGAAGCCGGCCAGGCCGCCCTCGGTGCGGAAGAACATCACCCAGACGAGCAGCACCGCGGCGGTGGCGGAGAGCAGTCCGACGCCCACCGCGGCGGTCCACATGGTGCGCCGGCCGCCCAGTGCGCACGCGGCGTAGAGCAGGTCGCCGAAGCTCAGCAGCACCCCGCTGGAGGGGCCGAACCACATGTCCACCGCGAGCACCGCGAACCCGGCGACCAGGGCCGCGCCGGGCCGGGTCCGGCGCACCAGGACCAGCAGGCAGATCGCGGTGAGCGTGCAGAGCAGGACGGCGGGCTCGGTGTTGGAGTGCTGGATGTAGAGGCCCACCCGGAGGAGCAGCAGCCCCAGGGCGAACTGGCCGCACGCCCAGAGCAGGCTGCCGAGGTAGAGCCGGCCGCCGAGCAGCCGGCGGTCGGGGTCCAGGGGGCCGCGGATCGTTCTCACGGGGTCCATCCCAGCATGTCCGCACGGCCGACGCGTACTCCGAAGGTCGTACGGCGATCTCCTCGCCTCCGCCGATGACCGCGCCGGGCCCGCGCGGGAGGATCGCGGTGATCCGGTCCCCGGGTCCTTGGCGAGAGACGTGCAGGAGGCGCTTCCCGATGATCGTGGCCTTCATCCTGGCCTGCGAGGTCCTGTTCTGGGTCCTGGTGCTGGGCGGGCTGGCCGTCCGCTACCTGCTGCGGATGCCCAGGACCAGCACCGCGCTGCTGCTCTCGGTCCCGGTGCTGGACGTGGTGCTGCTGGGCGCGATCGCCCTGCACCTGGCCGGCGGCGGAACCGCCGAGCTCGGCCACGGGCTGGGCGCCCTGTACCTCGGCTTCACCGTGGCCTTCGGCCACACCGTCATCCGCTGGGCGGACGTCCGGTTCGCGCACCGCTTCGCGGGCGGCCCGCCGCCGGCCCGGCCGCCGAGGAAGGGCGCCCCCGCGATCCGCCGCGAGGCGCTCGGCTGGCTGCAGACCACCCTGGCCTGCGCCATCGGCGCCGCCGTGCTGGTCGGGCTCATCCTGTTCACCGGGGACCCGGAGCGCACCGCCGTGCTGAACGGCTACTTCACCCCGCTGGGGATCGTCATGTTCTGGAACACGGTGATCGCGGCGTGGGGGATCCTGTCCGCCCTGACCGGCGGGGACGGGGAGGAGGCCCGGGAGCGGCCGGTGCCGGTCTCCGCGGCGGCGGCCCCCGCGGGCCCCGGGGCGCCGGCGGCGGAACCGGCCGCGGCCCGTCCCGGCGCCCCCGGGAACGGCGCCCCCGAGCGCGGTGCCGGGCGCCGGGGGTCGACCACGGCGCTGTGGGCGGGGGGCGTGCTGCTCACCGTCGCCGTCCTCTCCCTCGGCGCGCAGTACCTGCCCGCGCTGTTCACCGCCGCGGCGTTCGACCCGCCCCGGGCGTTCCAGCTGGTCCAGGCCGGCGTCGGGGCGGCGCTGCTCGCCTGGGGGCTGACCGGCCGCCGGGCGAACTGACCCGGGGCCCTCGGAAGGAGAGAGGGGCGCCGCGCGGACCGGTCCGCGCGGCGCCCCTCTCTCGCTCTCCCGTTCTCCGCGGTTCCGCGCGCTTCTCCGCGGCCGCTCCTCCCCGGTGCCGGTCAGGCCGCCGTGGACTTCTCGGCCCGGAGCCGGATCCGCTCCGCGCGGTGGGCCCGCGCCTCGTCGGGGTCGAGCACCGGCGCCGCGTTCAGCAGCGAGCGGGTGTACTCGTCCTGCGGGGACTCGTACACGCTGTCGCTGTCGCTCATCTCCACGATCTCGCCCTTGCGCATCACCGCGACCCGGTCGCTGACCTGGCGGACCACCGCGAGGTCGTGGGCGACGAAGATGTAGGTGAGGTCGAAGTCGTCCTGCAGCTCCGACAGCAGGCGCAGCACCTGGTCCTGGGTGGAGACGTCCAGCGCGGAGACCGGCTCGTCGCAGATGACCAGCTTGGGGCGGAGGATCAGCGCGCGGGCGATCGCGATGCGCTGGCGCTGGCCGCCGGAGAAGGCGTGCGGGAAGCGGTTGTAGTGCCGCGGCTCCAGCCCGACCCGCTCCAGCAGCTCCTGCACCCGCTGCTTGATCTGCTTGGTGTCCTTCTCGCCCTGCACCCGCAGCGCGGTGCCGATCGAGTCGCCGATGGTGACCCGGGGGTTGAGCGAGGAGTAGGGGTTCTGGAAGACCATCTGCACGTCCCGGCGGAGCGGCCGGAGCTGCCGCTCGGAGATCCGGGTGATGTCGCGGCCCTCGAAGACGACCTTGCCCGAGGTGGGCTGGAGCAGCCGCATGACCATCCGGGACAGGGTGGACTTGCCCGACCCGGACTCGCCCACGATGCCGAGCGTCTCGCCCTTGTACAGCTCGAAGGAGGCGTTCTTGACCGCGAAGAAGTCCGAGGAGCGGCCGAAGGCGCCGCCGCGGACCTTGAACTTCATCACCAGGTCCTCGGCCTTGAGCAGCGGCTGGTCCGGGGTCCAGGCGCCGTCGCCCGCCGGGCTCGCCGCGGTCCCGGTGCCCGCCGGGGCCTCGGCCGCCTTCTCCTGCTCCTTCTTCTCCGCGTCCTCGGCCGGGAGCTCCCGCCCCTCGGCCTTGGCCCGATCGGCGCGGACCTCGGCGCGGCGCTGGGCGCGCGAGACCTCGACCCGGGGCACCGCGGCGAGCAGCGCCCGGGTGTAGGGGTGCTCGGGCTCGGAGAGCACCTGGCGGACGTCGCCGTGCTCGACCGCCTTGCCCTTCTGCATCACCAGGACCTCGTCGACCGAGCCGGCCACCACCGCGAGGTCGTGGCTGACCAGGATGAGCGACATGTTCAGGTCGCGGCGGAGGTCGTCGAGGAGGTCGAGGATCTGCGCCTGCACGGTGACGTCCAGGGCGGTGGTCGGCTCGTCGGCCAGCAGCACCGTCGGGTCGCACATCAGCGCCATCGCGATGACCACGCGCTGGCGCATGCCGCCGGAGAACTCGTGCGGGTAGGAGTTGATCCGGCGGGCCGGCTCGGGGATGCCCACCCGGTCCAGCGACTCGATGGCGCGCTTCTTCGCCTCGGCCTTGGCGGCCTTGGGGTTGTGCGTCCGGTAGGCCTCGATGAGCTGGTCGCCGATGGTGTACTGCGGGTGCAGCGAGGACATCGGGTCCTGGAAGACCATGGCGATCTCGTTGCCGCGCATCTGCCGGATCCGGTCGTTGGACGCGGTGACGATGTCGGTGCCGGCCACCGAGATCTCGCCGGTGATCTTGGCCTTGGTGCCGCGGTGCAGGCCCATCAGCGCCAGCGAGGTCGCGCTCTTGCCGGACCCGGACTCGCCGACGATGCCCAGGGCGCCCCCGCGGGCCACCTCGAAGGAGAGCCCGTCGACGGCGTGGACGTCGCCGTCCAGTGTCGGAAAGGTGATGCAGAGGTCCTGGACACGGACCGCCGCGTCGGCGGAGCCCTGCCCGTTTCCGGGGGTCGTCATTACCGGTTCTTCCTTCGGCTCGGGCCCCCGGCCGCCTGCCGCGGCTCGGGGAGCGGGAGAACTGCTCGTTGGCGGATGGGCCGGCCGCCCCGCCCGGGGCGGCCGGGCCCGGTCAGCCGGCCACCCGCACCCGGGGGTCGACCCAGGCGTAGAGCAAGTCGACGATGAGGTTGCAGACCACCACGAAGAAGGCGCCGAGGAGGGTGACGCCGAGGATCACCGGGAGGTCCTGGGAGATGATGGCCTGCACCGCGTAGCGGCCGATGCCGTTGAGCGAGTAGACCTGCTCGGTGAGGACCGCGCCGCCCAGCACCAGGCCGATGTCCAGGCCGAAGATGGTGACGATGGGGGTGAGCGTGGGGCGCAGGCCGTGCTTGAGGATGACCTTGCGCTCCGGCAGCCCCTTGGCCCGGGCGGTGCGGATGTAGTCCTCGCCCATGGTCTCCAGCATGCCCGCGCGGGTCTGCCGCGCGTACTGTGCGGCGTGCAGGAAGGCCAGGGTGAGCCAGGGCAGGATCATCCCGGTCATCCAGGCGACCGGGTCCTCGGCCAGCGGGGTGTACCGCGGGGTCTCGAAGATGTCCCAGGCGTGCACCAGGAAGGCCAGCATGAGCAGGCCGGTGAAGAAGACCGGGAGGGAGACGCCGGCCAGGGCGACGCCCATCGCCAGGCGGTCGAAGATGCTGCCCTTCTTGATCGCGGAGATCACGCCGACCGCGACGCCGCCGATCAGCCAGATCACGCCGGCGCCGAGGCCCAGCGAGAAGGTGATCGGGAGCCGGGCCATGAGCTCCGGGAAGACCTCGGTGTAGTTCTGGAAGGAGTACCCGAAGCAGGGGGCGGAGCAGACGACCTCGCGGCCGCCGAAGCTGTAGGTCGCCCCGACGAAGATCCCCTTGACGAACTCCCAGAACTGCAGCGCGACCGGTTGGTCGAGGTTCAGCCGGTCGATGGTGGCCTCGATGGCCTCCGCGGTGGGCGCCTTGCCGACGTACATGGTCGCCAGCTGCTGCACGGTCTGGCCCGCCATCCGGGGGACCACGTAGAAGATCATGAAGGTCACCAGGGTCACGATGGCCAGCAGGAGGACGCCGGCGCCCAGGCGACGAAGAATGTATGTGACCAACGTGTCCGGCCGTGGAGGCCGGCCGGGCCCGATCCGGGCCCGGCCGCCCCCGCGGCCTTCACCTGCCTAACTCTCGGCTCGAAGGGTCAGGGGGTCCGCCACCGTCAGGATCCGGTGGTCCCCAGCGTCATGTAGTCGTACATCGAGTAGCCCTGGCTGAAGTGGACGTTCGTCAGGTTGTCCGGGCGGTACAGCACGGACTTCTCGAAGACGATGGGCAGGATCGCGCCGGTCTCCATGATCCGGCGGTCGATGTCGGAGTAGAGGCGGGCCTGCTCGTCGGCGTCCTCGGTGCGGACGGCCTCGTCGAGCATCTCGTTGATCTCCTTGTCGTCCAGCTCGGAGATGTTGGAGTTGCCCGCCTTCTTGATGTTGTCGCCGTGCGCGATGTAGCTGAGGAAGCCGTAGCCGGTCGGCCAGTCCGGGATCCACCCGTAGATGTTCAGGCCCAGCTCGTTCTCGTGCACGAAGTCAGGGGAGCCGGCCTGGGTGTTGGTGAAGGTGTCCGACGGGAACTGCTTGATCTCGACGTCGATGCCGACCCGGCCCAGGCTCTGCTGGACGGCCTCGGCGGCGGCGACCTCGGTCGGACGGTCGGCGCGGACGCCGAGGTTGGTGCTGAAGCCGTCCTCCTCGCCGCACTCCTTCAGCTTCTCCTCGGCCTTGTCCAGGTCGCCCTTGTCGTCCTTGGACGGGTACAGGTCGAGGTCCGGGTCGTGCCCGGCGATCTGCGGCGGGATGACGTCGTTGGGGATCTCGCCGCCGGCGGCGCCGCCCCAGGCGCGCTGCATCGAGTCGTGGTCGGCGGCGTACATGATCGCCTGCCGGCAGGCCTCGTCGTCCAGCGGCTCGACCACGGTGTTGACGGCCACGTACCGCAGCGACCCGTTCTCCGGGTTGTCCAGGCGGGCCTTCTCGTCCTCGCCGCTGAGGACCTCGCCCTTCTTCGCCGGGCCCAGGCCGGTGCCGCCGAGGTCGACGTCGAGCTCGCCGTTGATCAGCCGCTGGTCGATCTCGTTCTGGTCCACGCCCTCCTGGACCGTGATCTGGTCCGGCAGCGCGGTGCGGATCGGGTCGGAGTCGGCGTTCCACTCCTCGTTGCGGACCAGGGTCAGGCCGTTGCCCGGGGTCCACCCGCCCTCGAACTTGTACGGGCCGGAGGAGACCACGTTCTCCTGGTACTGCTGGCCCTTGTCCGCCTCGGCCGGGACCGGGGCGGTCTGCGGCTGCACCAGCACGTAGGGGAAGTCGGCGAACGGCTCCTTGAGGTGGAACACGATCGTCTTGTCGTCCGGCGTCTCGATGCCGCCGAAGCCGGCCAGCGGGTCCGAGGGGTCGGCGTTGACGCCCTCGTAGTCGTCGCTGTCGGCGAGCAGCTCCTTGAAGTAGCGCGGCCCGTTGGGCAGCGCGTCGTCGCCGTAGTTGCTGCGCGCGATGCCGTACTTGATGTCCTCGGCGACGATCGGCGAGCCGTCCTCGTAGGTGAGGCCGTCGCGCAGGGTCAGCGTGTAGCTCTTGCCGTCGTCGCTGACCTTCGGCATCTCGGTGGCCATGTCCGGCACGGGCTCGGTGGTCTTGCCCGGCTCGGGGCTGTAGGTGAGCAGGGTGCGGGCGTAGTACCGGCTGAAGTTCCAGACGTAGCCGTAGTAGGTGTTGCCCGGGTCGGTGCTCTCGATATTGGCCGAGATGGCGTAGCGGAGCGTGCCGCCCTTCTCGTCCGAGGCGTTGACCACCTCGGTGGTGGCCTGGTCGTAGGTGCCGGCCGCGTCCCCGCCGCCGGTACCGCCGCCCCCGCCGCAGGCGCTCAGGAAGAGTGCCGAACCGACTCCCAGCGCCGCCAGCCCCAGTGCTCGTTTACTCAAGATCCTTGCCTTTCTCGTTGCCGCGTGCCCATCGCCGTGCCCGGACGCCTCCGCGACCGAACCGAGCTCGCCGCTCAGTCGGAGGAGCGGGGGTCGAAGGCGTCCCGCAGTCCGTCACCGAAGAGGTTGAACGCCAGGACCGTGATGAAGATGGCCAGGCCGGGGATGATCACGTAATGGGGCGACGTGGTGTAGTAGTCCAGCGAGTTGGACAGCATGCCGCCCCAGCTCGGGGTGGGGGGATTGATGCCGACACCCAGGAAGGAGAGTGAGGCTTCGAAGATGATGTTGGTCGGGATGAGCAGCGTCGAGTAGACGAGGATGGGCGTGACCAGGTTCGGCAGCAGCTCCCGGAAGAGGATGTGGCCGTTGCCCGCGCCCAGGCTCCGAGCGGCCTCGACGAACTCGCGCTCCTTGAGGGTGAGCGTCTGCCCGCGGACGATGCGCCCGATGTAGGGCCAGTTGAAGAAGCCGATGATGAAGATCAGCAGGGCCACCCGGAGGCCGTTGCCCTGGAGGCCGAAGGCGCCGTCGGGGATGACGCCGGCCAGCGCGATGGCGAACAGCAGCAGCGGGAAGGCGAGGAAGATGTCCATCGCCCGGCTGATCACGGTGTCGACCCAGCCGCCGAAGTAGCCGGCGACGATGCCGAGCACGGTGCCGATGACCACGCAGAGCACGGTGGCGCCGAAGGCCACCAGCAGGGAGATCTGCGCGCCGTAGACGATGCGGCTGAACATGTCGCGCCCGGTGACCGGTTCCAGGCCCAGCAGGTGGGTCCCGGACATGCCGCCCCAGGGGTCGATGCCGGAGGTCGGGTTCGCCGGGTCGTTCAGGGCGCCGCCGGTCAGCGGGTCCATCAGGTCCTGGTGGAACTCGTTCGGCGGGAACCCGAAGAGGCGGGTCAGCAGCGGGGCCAGTACGGCCATCGCGATGAGCAGCACCACCACGACGGCGCCGGCCATGGCGACCTTGTCCCGGCGGAAGCGCTGCCAGGCGATCTGGCGGAGCGACCGCTCGGCGGCCACCCATCCCTCTTTGGCAGGGCCGGTTTCCTCTGCCTGGTCGGGTGCGTGCGAAGGCGCGCTCATGGCACCACTACTCCCCCACTACTCCGCTTGTGTCGCGGTCCTGGCTCCGGCCCGGCGACCGGCGGCCTTCCGCCGCACCGGCCTGTGGGCCGGCTCGTTCGGACCGGCCGGATCCGTCCACGGGGTTATGCCCCGGCTCGGGACCTGCCAGCGCAGCCGACTTAACACCAAAACTCGACGTGGCTAACAGGATTCGTGCAGCTCAGTATGCACGGCGATCAATGTACGCCAGCTCACATGTCGTAACGTCCAATTCCCGACGTTGTGGCTGAATCGTGACGACTATCCGATGGATCCGTCATGTCACGAACAACGCCCGACCGATCACCGATCGTCACCGAGTCTGCCTGAACAGGGGCGGCCGACCGGCAAGGCGCGCCTTGCGAAGGTCTTGCCGCCGCCTTGACCGACATAATACGCACATAAAAGCCGCAAATCAGCACTTTTCAGACATAAAAAACGCCCCGTTTCCCGCGGGGCGGGAAGGGGCGGTTCCGGCGGAGCGGCTCCGCGGCCCGACAGGCGGGCCGCGGAGCGCCGTTCAGCCCGGCTTACCGGGTCCGTTGCGCAGGTCACGCCGGCTCCGGGCCGCCGGGCGGCCGGGGAGCCGGCGGGCGCTCACTCGATCCCGTGCTTGCGGAGCAGGTCCTCGATGTCGCCGAGGTCGTCGTCTCCCCCGGAGGGCCCGGCCTTCTTCCCGGCCTTCCCGGGCTGCTGCGCCTTCGGCTGCGGAGCGGTCGGCGCCGGCCCCGCGATCCCCTCGGCCCGGCCGGCCCCGGCCGCCTCGGGCTTCCCCTCCGCCTTGGCGCCGCGCACGCCCATCCCCCGGGCGCGCATGAAGCCCGAGGCCACGAAGAGCACCGCGGCGATGCCCGCGACCACGACCCCGGCCCAGACCATCGGGTCGAACAGCAGCCCGGCGAGGATCCCGACGATGTCGGCGACCGCCCGCCACACCGTGGCCATCAGCCCCAGCAGGCCCGCGGCGAGCGGGACCAGGGACCAGGCCACCCCGCGCAGGCCGGCCGCGGCGCCGCGGCGGCGCCACACCAGCCACGAGATCAGCAGCCCCACGACGGTGATGGCCGCTCCAAGCATCGGACCCGCGATCGGCAATGTCTCCGGCATGCCTCCAGTCTCGCATTCCGCCCGCCCGCGCACATCCGGCCGTTCCCCTAGGTGGGACGCTCCGGGGCCGCGGCCCTCCCCGATGGTCTTGACGTTGCGGCCCTATCAGAGCGCTCTGATAGGGCCGCAACGTCAAGACCATCGGCCTGGGGCGGAGCGGGCGGGCCGCCCGCTCCGCCGGCTCCGGGTCACTCCTGCGCGGTGGTGCCCAGCGCCATGTAGTCGTACATCTTCCAGCTCGGGTTGAAGTAGGCGTTGGTCAGCGTCTCCGGCCGGTAGAGCACGGCCTTGCTGTACACCATCGGCACGATCACGGCCTGCTCCATGACCAGCCGGTCGATCTCGGCGGCCGCCTCGGTCCGCTCGGCCTCGTCCTCGATCCCGACGATCTCGTCGAAGCGCTCGTTGATCTCCTCGTCGTCCAGCTCGGCCAGGTTGGAGTTGCCGGCCTCCTTGATGGCGTCGCCGTCCAGGATCTGGCTCATGTAGCCGTAGCCGGTGTCCCAGTCCGGCAGCCAGCCGTAGATCATCAGCGCCAGCTTGTTCTCGTGCACGAAGCTCGGCGATCCGGCCTGGGTGGTGGTGAAGGTGTCCGACGGGAACTGCTCGATCCGCACCTCGATGCCGGCCCGGCCCAGCGCCTCCTGGATCGCCTCGGCCGCGGAGACCTCGGCCGGCCGGTCGGCGCGGACGCCCAGCTTGGCGGTGACGCCGTCCCCTTCACCGCACTCGGCGACCAGTTCCTCGGCCTTGGCCGGGTCGCCCTCGTTCTTCTCCGGGTCGGCGGCCGGGTAGACGTCGCTCTCCGGGTCGTGGCCGGGCGTGCCGAGCGGGAGGACGGTGTTGGCCGGCTCGCCGCCGGCCGCGCCGCCCCAGGCGCGGTGCACCGCGTCGCGGTTGAGCCCGTACTGCACCGCCTGCCTGCACTCCAGCTCGTCGAACGGCTCCACCTTGGTGTTGACCGCGAGGAAGTAGTGGCCGCCGTTGAGCGGGTTGTCCAGGAGGGGGCGGACGTCCTCGTCTTGGAGGACCTCGCCCTTCTTCGCCGGGCCCAGGCCGGTGCCGCCGAGGTCGACGTCGAGCTCGCCGTTGATCAGCCGCTGGTCGATCTCGTTCTGGTCCACGCCCTCCTCGACCGTGACCCTGTCCGGCAGCGCCTTGCGGATCGGGTCGCTCTCCGGGTCCCACTCCTCGTTGCGGACCAGGGTCAGGCCGTTGCCCGGGGTCCACTCCCCTTCGAACTTGTACGGGCCGGAGGAGACCACCTTCTCCTGGTACTGCTCGCCCTTGTCCGCCTCGGCCGGGACCGGCGCGCTCTGCGGCTGGACCAGCACGTACGGGAACTCGTAGAACGGCTTCTTCAGGTGGAAGACGAGGGTGTGGTCATCGGGCGTCTCGACGCCGCCGAAGCCCTCCAGCGGGTCGTCGGCCCCGGTGTAGGGGCCCTCGTAGTCGTCGCTGCCGGCGAGGTGCTCCTTGTAGTACTTCGGGCCGTTCGGCATCGCGTCCGGGCCGAAGTTGCTCCGCGCGATGGCGTAGGCGATGTCCTCGGCGACGATCTCCGAGCCGTCCTCGTACTTCAGCCCCTTTTTGAGCTTGACCGTGTAGGTCTTGCCGTCCTCGCTCACCTCGGGCTCGCCCTCGGCCAGGTCGGGGACCACCTCGCGGCCCTCCTCGCCGGGCGCCGCCTGGTAGGTGTAGAGGGTGCGGGCGTAGTACCGGCTGAAGTTCCAGACGTAGCCGTAGTAGGTGTTGCCCGGGTCGGTGCTCTCGATGTTGGCCGTGATGGCGTAGCGGAGCGTGCCGCCCTTCTCCTCGGAGGGGTTGACCACTTCGGTGGACCCCTGGTCGAACTCGGTGTCGGCGTTCCCGCCGCCGCCACCGCCCCCGCAGGCGGACAGCAGCAGGACGGCCGCGGTCGCGGCCGCCGTGGCGCGCAGAGCTGAACCTTTCAATGTTCGCCCTCTCATCGGCACTTCTCGGAAGCATCACCCGCGTCGCCCCGCCACCCCCCGGGTCACGACGATCGAGGCCGATGTCTCGCCGCTGATGCACGTGGCGGTCAATCTAAGAGCGGTTCTGTAACGATTCGTCCAAGCTCCGGTAACCAATGCGCGCCGAAAGGCCCCGGGAACACGGAGGCCCGGGGGCGGCAGGACACCGCCCCCGGGCTCATTCAGCCGCTGCGACCTGGGAGTCCGCTACTCCGCGGTGGTCCCCAGCGCCATGTAGTCGTACATCTTCCAGCTCGGGTTGAAGTAGACGTTGGTCAGCGTCTCCGGCCGGTAGAGCACGGACTTGTGGTAGACCATCGGGACGATCACGGCCTCCTCCATGGCCAGCCGGTCGATCTCGGTGTAGGTCTTGTTCCGCTCTTCCTCGTCCTCGATCCCGACGACCTCGTCGAAGAGCTTGTTGATCTCCTTGTCGTCCAGCTCGGAGATGTTGGAGTTGCCGGCCTCCTTGATGGCGTCGCCGTCCAGGATCTGGCTCATGTAGCCGTAGCCGGTGTTCCAGTCGGGCATCCAGCCGTAGATGTTCAGCGCCATCTCGTTGTCGTGCACGAAGTCGGGCGAACCGGCCTGGGTGTTGGTGAAGGTGTCCGAGGGGAACTGCTCGATCTGCACCTCGATGCCGGCCCGGCCCAGGCCCTCCTGGATCGCCTCGGCCGCGGAGACCTCGGCCGGCCGGTCGGCGCGGACGCCCAGCTTGGCGGTGACGCCGCCCTCCTCGCCGCAGTCGGCGAGCAGCTCCTCGGCCTTGGCCGGGTCGCCCTCGTTCTTCTCCGCGTCGGCGGCCGGGTAGATGTCGCTCTCCGCGTCGTGGCCCGGGACGACCGGGGGCAGGATGGTGTTGGCCGGGTCGCCGCCGGCCGCGCCGCCCCAGGCGCGGTGCACCGCGTCGCGGTTGAGCGCGTACTGGACGGCCTGGCGGCACTCCAGCTTGTCGAACGGCTCCACCTGGGTGTTGACCGTCAGGTAGTAGTGCGCGCCGTTCTGCGGGTTGTCCAGCATCCGCTTGGCGTCCTCGTCCTGGAGGACCTCGCCCTTCTTCGCCGGGCCCAGGCCGGTGCCGGCCAGGTCGACGTCGAGCTCGCCGTTCATCAGGCGCTGGTCGATCTCGTTCTGGTCGACGCCCTCTTCAACGGTGATCTTGTCCGGGAGCGCCTTGCGGATCGGGTCGCTCTCCGGGTCCCACTCCTCGTTGCGGACCAGGGTCAGGCCGTTGCCCGGGGTCCACTCGCCCTCGAACTTGTACGGGCCGGAGGAGACCACCTGGGCCTGGTACCGCTCGCCCTTGTCCTTGTCCGCGGGCACCGGGGCGCTCTGCGGCTGGACCAGCACGTACGGGAAGTCGTAGAAGGCGCCCTTGAGCTTGAAGACCAGGGTGTGGTCGTCAGGGGTCTCGATGCCGTCGAAGCCCTTGAGCGGGTCGTCGGTGTCCTCGTAGGGGCCCTCGTAGTCGTCGCTGTCGGCGAGGTGCTCCTTGTAGTACTTCGGGCCGTTCGGCAGGGCGTCGGGACCGAAGTTGCTCCGCGCGATGGCGTACTTGATGTCCTCGGCGACGATCTCCGAGCCGTCCTCGTACTTCAGCCCCTCCTTGAGCTTGACGGTGTAGGTCTTGCCGTCGTCGCTCACCTCGGGCTCGCCCTCGGCCAGGTCCGGCACGATGGTGCGGCCGTCCTCGCCCGGGGCGGTGTCGTAGGTGTAGAGGGTGCGGGCGTAGTACCGGCTGAAGTTCCAGACGTAGCCGTAGTAGGTGTTGCCCGGGTCGGTGCTCTCCATGTTGGCCGTGATGGCGTAGCGGAGGGTGCCGCCCTGCTCTTCAGACGCGTTGACGACCTCGGCGATCCCCTGGTCGAACTCGGTGTCCGCGGCGTCACCGCCGCCGCCACCGCCACCGCAGGCGGACAGCAGGAGGACGGCCGCGGTCGCGACCGCGGCACCGCCCAGCGCTGAGCTTCTCAATGTTCGGCCTCTCATCAGCACTTCTGGTGGAAGCATCATCGGCGCCGACCTGCCCTCCCCGGGATCCCGACGGATGGGGTCGATGGCTCGCATCTGATGCACGTGGCGGCCAATTTAGAGCCGGTTAAGTCACGATTCATCTAAGTTGCGGTAACCAATATGATCCGAATCACCGTCGGTGATCAGGAGTCACCCGGCCGCCACCCAGGGTGCCTCCGGAAGGGCGCGGGGAGAGGCCTTCCCGCGCCCGCGGGTCAGCCGCGGCCGAAGTGCTCCGCGGCGGCGGCGCGCACCCAGGCCAGGTCCACGCCGTCCAGGGTGTCCAGCAGGATCAGCCCATCGGCGGGCTCCACCGGGACCATCATCGGGACCGCCACGGTCAGGCAGCCCGCGGCGAGCGCGGAGGCCACCCCGGTCGGCGAGTCCTCGAAGGCCACGCAGCGGGCCGGGTCCACCCCGAGCAGCCGGGCGGCCTTCAGGTAGGGGCAGGGGTCGGGCTTGTTCCGCTCCACCTCGTCCCCGGCGACCGAGAGATCGAAGTTCTCCAGGCCGATCGCGCCGATCGCGGTCTCCACCAGCATCCGCTCGGTGGAGGTGACCAGGGCGGACGGCACCCCGGCGGCGGCCACCTCGGTGACCAGCTCCTTGGCGCCGGGGCGGGCGGGCGCGCCCTCGGCCAGCCGGCGGCCGAACGCCTCCTGCATCCGGGCGATGATCTCCCGCGGGCCCAGCGCGCTCCCGGTCAGCTCGGCGATGTACCGCCCCACCTGCTCGGCCGCGCCGCCGACGTTGCGCCGGTGGTCCTCGGCCGTCCACACCCCGCCGAGGCCGGCGACGACCTCCGCCTCGGCCTCGCCCCACATCCCTTCGCTGTCGATGAGGGTGCCGTCCATGTCGAACAGGACCGCCTCGGGCAGGGAAGCGCTGCGGGGTGGGGTCATCTCCGGTGGGGCGCCCCCGGCGGTGCCGGCGGGCGCCCCTTCCTCCTCGTCGGTGTCGGTTCGGTGCCGGCGCCCGGCGGCGCCGGCCGGGGTCACACGTTGAAGTACTTCGCCTCGGGGTGGTGCACCACGATGGCGTCGGTGGCCTGCTCCGGGACGAGCTGGAACTCCTCGGAGAGGGTCACCCCGACCCGCTCCGGCTCCAGCAGCCGCATGATCTTGGCCCGGTCCTCCAGGTCGGGGCAGGCCCCGTAGCCCAGGGAGAACCGCGCGCCCCGGTAGCCGAGCTTGAAGAACTCCTCGATCTGCGCCGGGTCGTCGCCGGCGAAGCCCAGCTCGGCCCGGACCCGGGTGTGCCAGTACTCCGCGAGCGCCTCGGTGAGCTGCACCGAGAGCCCGTGCAGCTCCAGGTAGTCGCGGTAGGCGTTCTTCTCGAACAGCTCCTTGGTGGCCCGGCTGATCGCCGAGCCGACCGTGACCACCTGGAACGCGACCACGTCGGTCTCGCCGGACTCCTTGGGCCGGAAGTAGTCGGCCAGGCAGAGGTGGCGGTCGCGGCGCTGGCGCGGGAAGGTGAAGCGGGTGCGCTCCCCGCCGTTCTCGTCCAGCACGACCAGGTCGTCGCCGTCGCTGTGGCACGGGTAGTAGCCGTAGACCACCGCGGCCTCCAGCCAGCCCTCGGTCTGGATCCGGTCCAGCCACATCCGCATCCGCGGCCGGCCCTCGGTCTCGACCAGCTCCTCGTAGCTCGGGCCGTCGCCGCGGGAGCCCTTCAGCCCCCACTGCCCCATGAAGGTGGCGCGCTCGTCCAGGTAGGCGGTGTAGTCGGCGAGCGGGACGCCCTTGCTGATCCGGTCGCCCCAGAACGGCGGCTCGGGCACCGGGTTGCCGGTGGAGACGTCGCTGCGGGCCGGCATGTCCTCGGGGGCGGTGACCTTCAGCTTGGCCTTGGTCTTCACCCTCCGGGTGCGCAGCGCGGGCAGCTGAGCGCCCTCCTCGCCGCGCTTGACCGCCATGAAGGCGTCCATCAGCCGCAGGCCCTCGAAGGCGTCCTTGGCGTAGCGCACCTCGCCGCCGAACATCGAGGCGAGGTCCTCCTCCACGTAGGAGCGGGTGAGCGCGGCACCGCCGAGCAGCACCGGGTAGCGCTCGGAGAGCCCGCGGGAGTTCATCTCCTCCAGGTTCTCCTTCATGATGACCGTGGACTTCACCAGCAGGCCGGACATGCCGATGATGTCGGCCCGGTTCTCCTCGGCCGCCTCCAGGATCGCCGACACCGGCTGCTTGATGCCGATGTTGACCACGTCGTAGCCGTTGTTGGAGAGGATGATGTCGACCAGGTTCTTGCCGATGTCGTGCACGTCGCCCTTGACGGTGGCGAGCACGATCCGGCCCTTGCCGTCGTCGTCGCTCTTCTCCATGTGCGGTTCGAGGTAGGCCACCGCGGCCTTCATCACCTCGGCCGACTTGAGCACGAACGGCAGCTGCATCTGGCCGGAGCCGAACAGCTCGCCGACGGTCTTCATCCCGGCCAGCAGGGTGTCGTTGACGATGGCCAGCGCGGAGCGCTCGGCCAGCGCCTCGTCCAGGTCGGCCTCCATGCCGACCAGCTCGCCGTCGATGATCCGCCGCTCCAGCCGCTCCCACAGCGGCAGCGCGGCCAGCGCCTCGGCCCGGGAGGCCTTCATCGCCTTGGCGTCGACGCCCTCGAACAGCTCCATGAACGCGGCGAGCGGGTCGAAGTCGCCCTCCCGCCGGTCGTAGATCAGATCGAGGGCGGCCTTGCGCTGCTCCTCGGGGATCTGGTTCATCGGCAGGATCTTGGAGGCGTGCACGATCGCCGAGTCCAGCCCGGCCTCGACCGCCTCGTGCAGGTAGACCGAGTTGAGCACGATGCGCCCGGCCGGGTTGAGGCCGAAGGAGAGGTTGGACAGGCCCAGCGTGGTCTGCACCTCGGGGTAGCGCCGCTTGAGCTCGCGGATGGCCTCCAGCGTCTCGATGCCGTCCCGCCGGGTCTCCTCCTGGCCGGTGGTGATCGGGAAGGTGAGGCAGTCGATCACGATGTCGCCGGTGCGCATCCCCCAGGAGCCGGTGAGCTCGTCGATGAGCCGGGAGGCGACCCGCACCTTCCAGTCGGCGGTGCGCGCCTGGCCCTCCTCGTCGATGCAGAGCCCGACCACCGCGGCGCCGTGCTCCGAGACCAGGCGCATGATCCGGGCGAACCGGGAGTCGGGGCCGTCGCCGTCCTCGTAGTTGACCGAGTTGATCACCGCGCGGCCTCCGACCAGCTCCAGGCCGGCCTCCAGCACCTCGGGCTCGGTGGAGTCCAGCATGAGCGGCAGGGTGGAGGCGGTGGCCAGCCGGGAGGCGAGCTCGCGCATGTCCCGGGAGCCGTCCCGGCCGACGTAGTCGACGTTCAGGTCGAGCAGGTGGGCGCCGTCGCTGATCTGCTCGCGGGCGATCTCCACGCAGTCGTCGTAGCGCTCCTCCAGCATCGCCTCGCGGAACTTCTTGGAGCCGTTGGCGTTGGTCCGCTCGCCGACCGCGAGGTAGCTGGCGTCCTGGCGGAACGGCACGCTCTGGTAGAGCGAGGCGGCCGAGGGCGGGTTGGCCGGCCTGCGGTCGGCGATGCCGCGGCCCTGCACCCGCTCCACGACCCGGCGCAGGTGCTCCGGGGTGGTGCCGCAGCACCCCCCGACCATGGACAGCCCGAACTCGGAGGTGAAGGTGTCGTGCGCGTCGGCGAGCTCGCCCGGGCCCAGCGGGTAGACCGCGCCGTCCGCGCCGAGCTCGGGCAGGCCCGCGTTGGGCATGCAGGAGATCGGCACCCGGGAGTGCTGCGCCAGGTAGCGCAGGTGCTCGCTCATCTCGGCGGGCCCGGTGGCGCAGTTGAGCCCGATCATGTCGATGCCGAGCGGCTCCAGCGCGGTCAGCGCCGCGCCGATCTCCGAGCCCATCAGCATGGTCCCGGTGGTCTCGATGGTGACCTGGGCGATGATGGGGATGTCGGAGCCCAGGGCGGCCCGGGCCCGCTTGGCGGCGATCACCGCGGCCTTGGTCTGCAGCAGGTCCTGGCAGGTCTCGATGAGGATGGCGTCGGCGCCGCCGTCGATCAGGCCGCGGTGGCACTGCTCGTAGTAGTCGCGCAGCAGGGCGTAGGGGGCGTGCCCGAGGGAGGGCAGCTTGGTACCAGGGCCGACCGAGCCGAGCACGTACCGGTCGCGGCCGTCGGTGTAGGAGTCGGCGGTCTCGCGGGCCAGCCGGGCCCCGGACTCGGCGAGCTCGTAGGTGCGGTCGACGATGTCGTACTCGCCGAGGTTGCCGTAGTTCGCCCCGAAGGTGTTGGTCTCAACGCAGTCGACGCCCACGTCGAAGAAGGCGGCGTGGGTGGCGCGGACCACGTCGGGGCGGGTGACGTTGAGGATCTCGTTGCAGCCTTCGTGGCCTTGGAAGTCGTCCAACCCGAGGTCGTGGGCCTGGAGCATGGTTCCCATCGCGCCGTCTGCGACGATGACGCGCTGAGCGAGGGCATCCCGGAAGGAGAGTCGAGAGCTCATGACCCTTCACTGTAGTCTCGGCGGTTCTCGGAATGCGCGCATGGGGGTGGCCCGGCGCAGGCCCTCCCGCGAACGCGCGGGTCGGGCGGCCGGGGACTGCGGTGTCCGATCGGCCGTGCGCGGCCGTGCTGCTGTCGCCGACGTTTCCGAGTGGCGGGGTGCGGACGCGGGCGCGACCGCTGCTGTGCACGATAGCGCACCGCGTCTCGCCACGGGCGACCGCCCCCGCTCCGGGGGCCGGCGGAGCCGGATCCCCGCCCCGGAGGGGCGCCCGGGCGGGGCCCCGGCCCGCAGCGGCCGGGAAAAGGGAGTGCCCCCGCCGAGCACCGACCGCGTAGGGTGGACGTGTCCGCAGGAGAGGAACGACGGTCCTGCCGCGGCGCGGCAGGTGAGTGAGGAGGCGGCCGGTGCCTGAGCTCGACAGGGTTCCCGAGCTCGTCGAGCCCGTCATGGTGGCCGCGTTCGAGGGCTGGAACGACGCCGGCGACGCCGCCAGCGGCGCGGTGGCCCACCTCGCGTCGGCGTGGGGGGCCGAGCTGCTCGCCGAGATCGACGCGGACGACTACTACGACTTCCAGGTCTCCCGGCCGCGGATCACCGTCACCGGGGGCCGCCACCACGGCCTGTCCTGGCCCGCGACCCGGATCTCCATCGCCCGGCCCGGGAGCGGCCCGGACGTGGTGCTGGTCAGCGGCTCGGAGCCGAACATGCGCTGGCGCGGGTTCAGCGCCGACCTGCTCGCCGCCGCCCGGGAGCTGGGCGTGCGCCGGGTGGTGCTGATGGGCGCCCTGCTCGCCGACTCCCCGCACACCCGGCCGGTCCCGGTCACCGGGGTGGCCACCCCCGAGGAGCTGGGCGCCGAGTTCGGCCTGGAGCCGACCGACTACGAGGGCCCCACCGGCATCGTCGGGGTGCTGCACGACGTCTTCTCCGCCGCCGGGATCGAGACGGTGTCGCTGTGGGCGGCGGTGCCGCACTACGTCGCCCAGCCGCCCAACCCGAAGGCCTCGCTGGCCCTGCTGCGGCGGGTGGAGGACGTCCTGGACCGCCCGGTCCCGATGGGGGAGCTGCCGGAGGACGCGCGCGCCTGGGAGCACGGCGTCGACGAGCTGGCCGCCGAGGACTCCGACATCGCCGGCTACGTGCGCAGCCTGGAGGAGGCCAAGGACGCCGCGGACCTCCCCGAGGCCAGCGGCGAGGCGATCGCCCGCGAGTTCGAGCGCTACCTCCGCCGCCGGGGCAAGGGCTAGGCGCGCCTCCCCCGGGCCCACCGCTCTCTCCCGGCAGGGCCGGGAGGCCCCGCCCCGTCGTCCGGCGGGGCGGGCCGGCGCCCGCCGCCCGGTTCACAGCCGGATGGAGCGCCACTCCCCGGTCGCGGCCAGCGCGGCCCAGGCGGCCGCGATCCGGGCCAGGCCGCGGCGGACCTCGTCCACCACGGCGGGGGCCAGCACGTCGCGTCCGGGCTCCTCCGGGTCGAGCCGGACGGTGACCCGGAGTCCGTCCAGCACGCGCTGGCCGCGGGCCAGCACGTCGGGGTCGGCGGCGTGCCCCTCGGCGCGGCGGATCTGTGCGCGGATCCCGTCGCGCAGCGCGAGCGCCTCGTCGAAGTCGGCCAGGGTGATGGGGATGGCGCCGGCCGAGACCAGGCCGTGCTCCCGCAGGAAGCGGGCGAGGTCGGCCCGGTCGCCCAGGTCGCCGGCGGTGGCGGCGAAGGACCGCACGAGCGTGGCCGCGGCGGTCGGTCGGATCGTGGTCGTCATGCCACCATCCCACCACGGAACGCCACGCCCTGATGGCGTTCCGCAGGTTTCGGACCACAATCGGCCGATCACGGCCGGAACGGAACCGCCCGCCCGCCCGATTCGTACCGCCGCCCCGGTCGGCCCTCGCGGGCGGGGCCGGGGCGGCGGGCGGGGCGCTGCGGGGCCGTCTACAGGGCGATGCCGAGCAGGGTGTCGGCGGTGTCCCGGAACAGGGCGGGGGCGGCGGGGTCGCCGCCGGGGGCGGAGGCGGCCGCCTCGGCCCAGGAGTCGAGGGCCGCCAGCGCGGCGGCGGTGTCCAGGTCGGCGGCGAGGGCCTCGCGGACCGCGGCCAGCGCGGGCGCGGCGTCCGGGCCGGCGGGCAGCGCTGCGGCGGCGCGCCAGCGCTCCAGGCGCTCCCGGGCCTCCTCCAGGCCCTGCGCGGTCCACTCCCAGGAGTCCCGGTAGTGGTGCGCGAGCATGGCCAGGCGGACCGCCATCGGGTCGGCGCCCTCCTTGCGCAGCCCGGAGACGAACACCAGGTTGCCCAGGGACTTCGACATCTTCTCGCCGTCCAGGGCGACCATGCCGACGTGCATGTAGTTCTGCGCCTGCGGGTGCCGGCCGGTGGCCTTGCGCGCCTCGGCCGCGCCCATCTCGTGGTGCGGGAAGACCAGGTCGTTGCCGCCGCCGTTGAGGTCGAAGCCCATGCCCAGCTCGCTCAGCGAGATGGCGCTGCACTCCACGTGCCAGCCGGGGCGGCCGCGGCCCAGCGGGGTGTCCCAGGCGGGCTCGCCCGGGCGCTCGGCCCGCCACAGCAGCCAGTCCAGCGGGTCCTTCTTGCCCGGCCGGTCCGGGTCGCCGCCGCGCTCGGCGAACAGCCGCAGCATCTCCTCCCGGTCCAGGCCGCTGACCTCGCCGAAGCCCTCCGCCGCCTGCACCGAGAAGTAGACGTCGCCGTCGACCTCGTAGGCGGCGCCGGTCTCGCGCAGGCCGGCCACGAAGTCCGCGATCAGGCCGACCGACTCCACCACCCCGACGTAGGCGCGCGGCGGGATGATCCGCAGCGCCTCCATGTCCTCGCGGAACACCTGGATCTCCCGGGCGGCCAGCTCGCGCCAGTCCTCGCCGTTGGCCTGCGCCCGCTCCAGCAGCGGGTCGTCGACGTCGGTGGTGTTCTGCACGTAGTCGACCTCGTGGCCGGCGTCCCGCCACACGCGGTTCACCAGGTCGAAGGTGAGGTAGGTGAAGGCGTGGCCGATGTGGGCCGCGTCGTAGGGGGTGATGCCGCACACGTACATCCGGGCGGTCGGACCGGGCTCCGTGGCGCGCAGGGTCCCCGTGACGGAGTCGTGGACGCGGAGGGGGCCGCCGCTCCCGGGCAGGCGGACGGTTTCAGGCGCAGACCAAGAACGCATGGCATTGAGACTATCCGTCCAACACCGGCGAAACCTCCCCGGACCGGCGGTGCGCCGAGGAGAGGTTTTCCCTCGCCGAAGCGGGAATAGCCGGGGCCGGTCCGCCCGCCCCTTCCCGATGATCCCGACGTCGCGGCCCTGCCAGGGCGCCCTGGTAGGGCCGCGACGTCGGGATCATCGCCCTGGGTGCCGTCCCGGTGGCGGCCGGTGCGTCTGGTCGGCGGTGCGGGAGACCTGCACGATGAAGTGGACCGCGGAGGCCGCGGCGGCCAGGCAGATCAGCGCCAGCAGCAGGTTGCCCGTCCGCCAGTGCAGGAAGGCGCCGGACAGCCCCACCACGTAGAGCAGCCAGTAGCAGGCCGTCTCGCCGATGGAGGCCGGTCCCCCGGGGGGCGGCCCGGGGTCGAACGCGGGGCGGCCCCCGGTCCACCCGCGGAGGAATCGCCGGTCGGGCACGGTGCCGTCCCTCCCTTCCTTGACCCGTCGTCGAGGTGTCGTCGCTGTTCAGACGTTGGGAGAAAGAGACCGGTTTACCCGCTGTGGCAGCCGCCTCACCCCGGCCTCCGGGGCGCCGCCGGGCCCTTCCGGGGGCGCCCGGGGCCGGCCTCGCGGGCCGCTGAGGGCGTCCGCCCAGGCCGCGCCCGCTCCCCGGCGTCCCGGGGCGGGGTCCCGGCGGAGGTGCCAGCCCCACCCGGCACGGAGGTGCGGTCCTGACTGCACCCGCCCCTCCGCGTCCCTTAGGCTCGCTGTCCGACGGGCGCGCCGCCCGCGCCGGCCCCCGGCCGGCCCCGCGCCCCCGCGTGCCCGAGAGGCGGACCCCCGCCCCGATGACACATCCCCATGGAGCGCACATGCCCCACCACGGCGACCGGCCGGCCCCGGCCTCCACCGTGCTCGACCCCGAACACGGGCTGACCTCGGCCCAGGTCGCCGAGCGGATCGCCGCCGGCCGCACCAACGACGTCCCGGTCCGGGCCAGCCGGAGCCTCGGGGCGATCATCCGGGGCAACGTGTTCACCCGGATCAACGCGATGGTCGCGGTGCTGTTCGCGATCATCGCGGTGATCGGCCCGGTGCAGGACGGCCTGTTCGCCATGGTGATCGTGGTCAACACGCTCATCGGCATCGGGCAGGAGCTGCGCGCCAAGCGCACCCTGGACAGACTGGCCATCGTCAACGCCGCCCGCCCCCGGGTGCTGCGGGACGGCGAGGTCCGCGAGGTCACCTCCCAGGAGATCGTGCTCGACGACGTGGTCGAGGCCGCCCAGGGCGACCAGATCGCGGTGGACGGCGAGGTGGTCGCGGCCACCGCGCTGGAGGTCGACGAGTCGCTGCTCACCGGCGAGGCCGACCCCGTGGTCAAGGGCCCCGGCGACCCGGTCATGTCGGGCAGCTTCGTGGTCGCCGGCAGCGGCCGGTACCGGGCCGCCAAGGTGGGCCGGCACGCCTACGCGGCGCGGCTGGCCGAGGAGGCGAGCCGGTTCACCCTGGTCCGCTCCGAGCTGCGGTCCGGCATCGACCGCATCCTGAAGTTCATCACCTGGGCGCTCTTCCCGATCGGCGGCGTGCTGATCTTCAGCCAGCTGGCGCTGCACGGGGAGGCCGGCATCCAGGAGTCGATCGGCGGGGGCGCCGTCTCCGGTCCGGTCGCCGACGCGCTGCGCGGCATGGTGGCCGCCCTGGTGTCGATGATCCCCGAGGGCCTGGTGCTGCTGGTGAGCATCGCCTTCGCGGTGGGGGTGATCCGGCTGGGCCGACGGCAGTGCCTGGTGCAGGAGCTGCCCGCGATCGAGGGGCTGGCCCGGGTCGACGTGGTGTGCACCGACAAGACCGGCACCCTCACCGAGAACGGGATGCGCCTGGCCGAGGTCCGCGAGTGCGGCGGCGGCGAGGACGTGCGGCCGGTGCTGGCCGCGCTCGCCGCGGCCGACCCGCGCCCCAACCCGAGCATGGCCGCCCTCGCCGAGTCCCTGGGCGCGCCGCCGCCGTGGGAGCCGGTCGCGGTCGCCGCGTTCTCCTCGGCGCGCAAGTGGAGCGGCGCCTCGTTCGCCACCCCCGAGGGCGAGCGGCACTGGGTCATCGGCGCCCCCGACGTGCTCGCCGCGCCGGGCGGCCCGGAGGCCGCGGAGGCCGAGCGGATCGGCGCGCAGGGCATGCGGGTGCTGCTGCTGGCCCGCGCGGCCGAGCGGGTGGACTCCGGCGGCGCGCCGGGGCCGGTGGCGCCGGCCGCGCTGGTCGTGCTGGACCAGCGGCTGCGCGGCGACGCCAAGGACACCCTGGACTACTTCGCCGGGCAGGGCGTCGAGGTGAAGGTGGTCTCCGGGGACAATGCCGCCTCGGTGGGCGCGGTCGCCCGGGAGGCCGGCCTGCCCGGCGGGGACCGGCCGGTCGACGCGCGGGCGCTGCCCCCGGGGGCGGACCCGGAGTTCGCCGCGGAGGTGGAGCGGACCGCCGTGTTCGGCCGGGTGGCCCCGGAGCAGAAGCGGGACATGGTGCGCGGCCTGCAGGGGCGCGGGCGCACCGTCGCGATGACCGGGGACGGGGTCAACGACGTGCTGGCCCTCAAGGAGGCCGACATCGGCGTGGCGATGGGCTCCGGCAGCCCGGCCTCGCGCGCGGTGGCCCAGATCGTGCTGCTGGGGAACAGGTTCTCCGCGCTGCCGGCCGTGGTGGCCGAGGGGCGCCGGGTGATCGGCAACATCGAGCGGGTCGCCAACCTGTTCCTGACCAAGACGGTCTACTCGATGACGATGGCCACCGTGGTCAGCCTGCTCACGGTCGCCTACCCGTTCTTCCCCCGGCACGCCACCCTGATCAACGCGGTGACCTTCGGCATCCCGTCGTTCTTCCTCGCGCTGGCGCCCAACCTGGAGCGGGCCCGGCCCGGTTTCGTCCGCCGCACCCTGCGGCTGGCCGTCCCCTCCGGGCTGATCAGCGGGGCCGCGGCGATCACCACCTACCTGATCGTGCTGGACGGCGCCTCGGTCCCTGAGCTCACCGACCGCACCGCGGTGGTGATCACCCTGTGCGCGACCACGCTGTGGGTGCTGCTGCTGGTCGCCAAGCCGTACGTGTGGTGGAAGGTCGCCCTGGTCGGCGGGATGGTCGGGCTGCTGCTCACCGCGATGCTCACCCCGCTGGGGCAGGAGTTCTTCGCGCTGGACGTGAGCGACCCGGGCAAGATCACGGTCGCGCTGTCGGTCGCCGCGGCCGCCGCGGCGCTGATCACCGCGGTGCGGCTGGTCGACGACCGGCTGATGCGCCGCTCCGAGGAGCGCCGCGCCGCCGCCCCGGAGGCCGAGGAGGACTCCGGCGAGCTGCACCGGGTCGGCTGACCCGCCTCCTCACAACGCAGAGGGGCGGTCAGACCGGGGGCCAGGGCACCGAGGGCCAGGCCGGCGAGGGGTAGGGGTGCACCCGGTGCTCCAGCAGCAGCTCCACCCGGCGGCGCAGCGCGTACCGCTCGGGCTCGGTGAGGCGGGCGGCCAGCTCCTCGGCGAGCGGGCCGCCGGCCATCCGCTCGGCCAGCCGGGCCAGCCCGTCCAGCGCCTCCCCGGTGAGCGGCTCGCCCTGCCACTGCCACAGCACGGTGCGCAGCTTGTACTCCTCGGCGAAGGAGACCCCGTGGTCGCAGCCGTACAGGTGGCCGCCGGGGGCGGGCAGCAGGTGGCCGATCTTGCGGTCGGAGTTGTTGATGACCGCGTCGAAGACGGCCATCCGGCGCAGCCCGCCGTGGTCGGCCCGCCGGGACAGGGCGACGAGTTCGACTTCGGGGTCGCCGTCCACCCACAGCTGCACCATGCCCTCGCCGAACGGGCCGTCGCGGTGCACGGTGGGCGGGACCACCCCCCACCCCAGGGCCTCGGAGACGGCGAAGGCCGCCACCTCCCTGCCGGCCAGGGTGCCGTCCGGGAAGTCCCACAGCGGGCGCTCCCCGGACACCGGCTTGTACACGCATGCGGCCTCGGCGCCACCGCCCGCGACGGTGGCGTAGAAGGTCGCGTTGGAGGCGGCGGTGAGCCTGCCGACGACCTCCAGCCTCCCGCCGGCCAGCAGCTCCAGGGCCTCGGCGCCGGGCGGCACCTCCAGCGGTTCCGTCACCCGCTCCCTCCTGCCGCGCTCAGGACTCGGCGGGGCGGTAGCCGTTCTGCCGGGGGCAGATGTGGCCGGCCGGGTCGAGCGGGAGGCCGCACAGCGGGCAGTCCGGCCGGCCCGCGGCCACCACGCGCATCGCGCGCCCGGCGAAGGCGCGCGCCGCGCCCGCGGTCAGGTGGACCCGGAGCACGTCCCGGTCGGCCGGGCCGGTCTCGCTGAACACCTCGACCTCCTCGGTCTCGGCGCCGGGGTCGGCCTCGACCGCCTCCTGGGCCTCGACGATGACCCGGGAGGACTCGGCGTCCCAGGCCAGGGCGAGCGTGCCGACCCGGAAGTCCTCCTCGATCGGCTGCTCCAGCGGTCCGTCGTCGACGTCGCCCGGGTCCCCGGCCCCCTCGGCCGCCAGCGGGTCGCCGAACCGCAGCCGCACCTCTTCCAGAAGCTGCTCGATGCGTTCGGCCAGCGCGGAGACCTGCGCCTTCTCCAGTGCCACGGAGGTGAGCCGGCCCTCGCCGCTCGCCTGGAGGAAGAAGGTGCGGTCGCCGGGCCGGCCGACGGTCCCGGCCACGAAGCGCGCGGGCGGGTCGTACAGAAACACGGACATGGGTTGAACCCTAGATCATCGCGGTCCCGCGGTGCGACGCCGGTCAGGCGCGCGCCCGGCCCGCGCCGCCGCCGACGACGGCGTCGCTCCGCACCTCCTCGGGCGGGGCCAGCCCTTCGGCGGTCTCCCCCACGTCGTTGAGGCGGAGCAGGAAGGGGCGCATCGGGGTGTAGCGGATCGCGGTGACCGAGCAGGGGTCGGCCTGGATCCGCTGGAAGAGGTCGAGGTGCAGGCCGAGCGCGTCGGCGGCCAGGGCCTTGATGACGTCGCCGTGCGTGCAGACCAGCAGCACCGGGTCGCGCGGCTCCTCCCGCCCGGCGAGCAGGCGGCCGCTCCAGTCCCGCACCGCCTCCACCGCCCGGGCGGACATGCCGGCCAGCGACTCGCCGCCGGGGAACCGGGCGGCCGAGGGGTGCGCCTGCACCACCGGCCAGAGCGACTCCTCGGCCAGCTCTTCGAGGGTCCGCCCGGTCCACTCGCCGTAGTCGCACTCGGCGAAGCGGGAGTCGGTCCGCACCGGCGCCCCGAGGGCGCGGGCGACCGGTTCGGCGGTCTCGGCGCAGCGCTCCAGCGGGCTGGTGACGACCGCGTCGACCGGCAGCCCGGCCAGCCGGCGCGCGGCCCGCTCGGCCTGCTCGCGGCCGCGCTCGTCCAGATGCAGCCCTGGCGCGCGGCCGGCGAGCACGGTCCCGGTCGCCGCGGTGAGGCCGTGCCTGAGGAGCAGGAGGGTGACGGAGCGGTGCTGCGGAGTGCCCATGGTGGACCACCCTAGTGCCCGCCCCGCCGCCGCCCGGCCCGGTTCAGCCCGCGGGGACGCCCTGCTCCTGCTGCGCGGTGCCCTCCTGGCCGGGGGCCGCGCCCTCCTGGCCGGGCTGGGCGCCCTGCCCGGCGCCTTCGCCCTGCGTCTCGCGCGGGTCGTAGGTCTGGCCGGTCAGCGGGTTGACCGGCAGGCCGCTCTGCTGGTCGATGTTCACGTCCATGCCCAGCTCGGGGTCGTGGTGCAGGCCGGTCTCCGGGTTGCGCGGCAGGCCGACCTCGGGGTCGATCTCCCAGCCGGTGGCCGGGTCGGTGCTGGGCGAGGGGCTCGGCTCCGGCTCCTCGGACTTCTCCGGGGCGGGCTCCTCCTTCTTCTCCTCCTCGGCGGAGACCTCGCTCTGCGCCGGCTTGTGCTCCGCGCCGCCCGCGGGGTCCAGCAGCCCGAAGCTGACCAGGGTGAGGATCAGGATGCCCAGCGCCACCCGGTAGTAGACGAACGGCATGAAGCTGTGCGTGGAGATGAACTTCATCAGCCAGGCCACGCAGACGTAGCCGATGACGCCCGCCACCAGGGTGCCGACGATGGTGGCGCCCCACCCGGCGTACTCGTCGCCGCCGATGTCGGTCAGCTTGTACAGGCCGGAGGCGAACACCGCGGGCATCGCCAGCAGGAAGGAGAACTCGGCGGCGTCGGTGCGCTTGAAGCCCATCAGCATGCCGCCGGTGATGGTGCCGCCGGAGCGGGAGACGCCCGGGATCAGCGCGAGGCACTGGAACAGGCCGAAGGTCACGCCGCGCTGCACGTTGAGGTCGGAGACCGTCCGGTGCTTGCGGCTGTACTTGTCCACCACGCCGAGCAGGACGCCGAAGACGATCAGGGTGAGCGCGATGATCCGCAGGTCGCGGAAGACGGTGTCGATCTGCTCCTCGAAGAGCAGGCCCAGCACGCCGATGGGGATGGTGCCCAGGATGACGTACCAGCCCAGCCGGGCGTGGATGTCCCGGCGCAGCTCGGACTTGAACAGCGACCGGGTCCAGGTGGACAGGATCGCCCAGATCCGCTTGCGGAAGTAGACCAGCACCGCGAGCTCGGTGCCGATCTGGCTGACCGCGGTGAACGCCGCCCCCGGGTCGGGCCAGCCGAAGAACGCGGAGAACACCCGGAGGTGCCCGCTGGAGGAGATCGGCAGGAATTCGGTCAGGCCTTGGATCAGTCCAAGGATGATGGCCTCGATGAGGGACACGGCTGGCTCGGCTCCTGGTGGCGGCGTACGGGCGGGCGCGGACGGGGCGCGCGGTTGCTCGGGGCGCCGACCGGGGGCGGGGTATCGGGAGACCCCATCCGGCACCCGGTGGCGGCTGCCGGAAAGCTTACTGCCTACCCAGCGCCCTCGGCATTCCCACTCCGCCCGGCGTCTCCGCGCGCCTCCGCCGCCCCGACGGGGCCGCCGCGCCGCCCCGCCGCGCCCGCCCGGACGGCGCCCGGCCGGGCTGCCCTCGGCCTGCGCCGGTCGGACCGGGTACTCTCGCTCGCCATGGAACAGCGACAGGCGGGCGGCTCGGGCCTGTGGGTGTCGTGCACCGCCCTGGGGACCATGACCTGGGGCAACGACACCGACGAGGAGTCGGCCTCGGAACTGCTCACCACGTTCGTGGACGCCGGCGGGACCCTGATCGACACCGCCGACATCTACAACGGCGGCGAGGGCGAGCGGATCCTCGGACGGCTGCTCAACGGGGTGGTCCGGCGCAGTGATGTGATCATCGCCACCAAGGCCGGGCACGCCACCGACGGGCACCGGCCCTTCGACGCCTCCCGCCGCCACCTGCTCTCTTCGCTGGAGTCCTCGCTGCGCCGGCTGCAGACCGACCACGTCGACCTGTGGCAGCTGCACGTGAACGACCCCGCCACCCCGGTGGAGGAGACGTTGGCCGCACTCGACGCGGCGGTCTCCTCCGGCAAGGCCCGTTACATCGGGGTGGGCGACATGACCGCCTGGCAGTTCGCCACCTACGCCACCTGGCAGCAGGCCGCGCCCGGCTCCGGCCGCAACCCGGTGCTCACCGCCGGCGCGGAGTACTCGCTGCTCAACCGGTCCGCCGAGCGCGACCTGCTGCCCGCCCTGCGGGCCCGGCGGGCGGGTCTGATCGCCTGGTCCCCGCTGGGCCGCGGGGTGCTCAGCGCCAAGTACCGCAACGGCGTCCCGCCGGGTTCGCGGGCCTCCCGCTCGCACATGGCCTCCTACGTGGAGCCCTACCTGAACGACTCCAGCCGCAGGATCGTGGAGTCGGTGTGCACCGCGGCCGACGGCCTCGGCGTCTCGCCGCTCTCCGTCGCGCTGGGCTGGGTCCGGGACACCCCGGGGGTGGTCTCGGTGGCGGTCGGCCCGCGCACCGCCGCCCAGCTGGAGGAGATCCTGGCCGCCGAGGAGGTGCGGCTGCCCCGGGAGATCCGCGAGGCGCTGGACGACGCCTCGACCCCGCCCCGGCGCTGACCCGGGGCCAGCGGACCCCGCCGGCGATCCGGCGCCTTCCCTCACCGCCTCGGATGCCGGGCCCGTGCGACCGGCCGGTACGGGGCGCCGGTCTTCCCGGCCC
The DNA here is from genome assembly GCF_000341105.1 of Nocardiopsis potens DSM 45234. Lineage (GTDB taxonomy): Bacteria > Actinomycetota > Actinomycetes > Streptosporangiales > Streptosporangiaceae > Nocardiopsis_A > Nocardiopsis_A potens. The sequence goes on along the minus strand of NZ_ANBB01000048.1, from coordinate 10,539 downwards.
GGCCCGTCTCCGCCCCGAGCGGTCCCCGGTCCTCGCTAGGCTCCCGGTGACCGACGTTGGCCCCATGGAGAGGACCTTCCCGCATGTCAGACGCTCCCGACGAGCGGACCCGCGCCGTGCTGGCCGGCATGGGCGCACCGGAGTCCCTGGCCGGTCCCCTGATCGGCGCGCTCGGCCCGCAGGCCGCCGAGGAGCTCGCGGAGGACCCCTGGCGGCTGCTGGCGCTGCCCTCGATCACCCCGGACCAGGCCGACTACTGCGCCCGGCGTGCGCTGGGCGACGCGGCCTCCCCCGACGACCCCCGGCGCGGCCGCGCGCTGGTGGGCCGGCTGCTCTCCGCCGCGGTGCGCGAGGGCTCCACCGCCGTGGAGGAGCGGGAGCTGGGCCGGGCGCTGCGCTCGATGCGGATCGCCGACCCGGGCCCCTCCATCGAGGCGGCCCTGGACGACGGCGCGGTGATGGCGTTCGAGGTCTTCCCGGAGGACGCCGAGGACGACTTCACCGGCGGGGAGGCGCCGGAGATGCCCGACCCCGACCGGTTCTTCGCGCCCGCCCGGATCGGCCTGGCCGAGCAGGACCTGGGCGAGGGGATCGCCCGGCTGGTCGGCACCTCCGAGCCGATCATGGACCCGGCGACCGCCGCGGAGACGGTCGAGGCGGCGGCCGAGCGGCTGGGAGCCGGGATCCCGGCGGAGACCGCCGCGGCCGCGGTCGCCTCGATCATGCGCGGGGTCACCGTGCTGCAGCACGGCGCCGCCTCCGCCGAGGCGCTCCGGCAGGTGCTGGCCTGCCTGGCTGAGGCGGCCGCGGACAGCCGCGTGGGGCTCGCGGTGGCCTCCCCCACCGCGCAGACCGCCGCCTACGTCAACGCGGTGCTCGGCGACGCGCTCCGGGTCGGCGCGGCCGTAGAGGAGCCTGCCGGGGAAGGGGAAGAGGCCGAGGAGAAGGGGGCCGCCGAGGAGCCGGGCGGGGAGGCGCCCGAGGGCGCGCCCGCCCCGGAGCACCCCTCCGCCGAGGACGGGGACGGGGACGGCCCCGGCGACCCGGTGGCGGCGGCCGCAGCGGACCTCGCCGCTCTCGGCGAGCGGGCCCCCGGGGCCGTCGCGCAGGAGGCGGCCGCAGCGGACGGCGCCGGACGGGACGGAGCCGGACAGCTCGGGGACGCGCAGGCCGGGGACGGCGCGGAGGCCGCCCCCGCGGTCGCCTCCGCCTCGGTGCCGCTGGGGCGGCTGCTGGAGGCGGGCGTCCCGATCCCGGCCGGGATCGTCGCGGTGACCGACGCGATGGCGCTGGACGTCGAGCGGGCGGCGGCGCTGGTGGAGGCGTGCGAGGACGGCACCCACCTGGTGCTGTTCGCCGACCCGGCGGAGGCCCCCTCGGCCCGCCCCGGCCAGGTCGTCCCGGACCTGGTGCGGTCGCGGCTGGCGGCCGTCGCCGAGCTGCCGGCCGACCCCTCCGCCGGCCCGCTGGGCGCACTGGCCGCGGCGGTGGCCGGAGGGGAGCTGGCCCAGGTGGACGCCCCCGGCCGGGAGGTCGTGGTGGTGCCCGCCGGCTCCGGCGCGGAGGCCGCGCACCGGGCGGTCCAGCTGGTCGGCGACTCGATCCCGCGGGCGCTGGGCATCTCCGCCGAGCACGTGCAGATCGTCGCGGCCACCCGCGGCGGCGAGGCGGGCGCCGACGCGCTCAACCGGGCCTGCAAGGAGCGGTTCAACCCGGGCCCCGGCGCGCTGCGCGGCCTCGACCCCGGCGACCGGGTGCTGCTCGGCGGGGACGGCCCGGGCTACTCGGCGGGCGACATCGGTTACCTGCGCGCCTCCGGGGAGGACGGCGGCCGGCCGGAGGTGGAGCTCTCCGGCGGCGCGGTGGTCCCGGTCGACCCGGCGCACCTCCGTCCGGGCTGGGCGGTGACGGTGGCCGCCGCGCACGGGTCGCGCTGGCCGGCCGCGGTCGCCGTGTTCGGCCCGGAGACCAGGGGCTCCCGGCCCCAGGTCTACACCGCCCTGACCCGGGCCACCCGGCACCTGTCCATCGTGCACGCCGCCGGCCCCGACCTGGCCCGCGCGGTCGCCGAACGCGCCTCCCTCCCCCGCACCACCCGCCTGGTCGACGTCATCCGGGAGGGCTGACCGGAAGCGCCCGGGAGGCGAGGGCGACGGGCTCCCCGGAGAACCTCAGGGGCCCGGTCCCGCCCCGGGCCTCCCGGCCCCGGGCGGTTCACCGGGCGGCTCGGCCGCTCCCCTCGGATCCGGCCAGTGCGCGCAGGGCCTTCTCGGTGAAGTCGTCGAGGGGGTAGAAGAGCTCGATCGCCAGTTCGGAGAGGGTCACGTCGGCCGGGGCGCCGAAGGTGGCCAGGGTACTGAACATGGACAGCTCGCCGAGCGGGGTGCGGACCCGCAGCGGGAGGCTGATCGGCCCGGAGGGCGGCTCCGGGGCGGCAGGCTCCTCGTCCGCGCCGGCGGGGAGCGGGTAGGCGCTCACCTCCGCGTGCAGGGCGCGCAGGTCGGGGTCGCCGGTGGCCTCGGCCTGGGTGCGGAGGCGGTTCAGGAGCAGCTCCCGGGTCCCGGCCGGGTCGGCCAGCCGGGAGACCAGTCCGTCGGGGTGCAGGACCAGGCGGTACACGTTGGGCTCGGGGTCCGTCAGGTACCCGGGGACGCCGCCGGTGAACACCGCCATGGCCCGGTTGAGCGCGACCACGTTCCACAGCCGGTCGACCGCCACCGCCGGGTAGGGCTCGTGCGCCGCCAGCATGGTCTCCAGCGCGGAGCGGATCGGCTCCATGCCCGGGTCGGTGAGGCCGCTCTCCCGGTAGGCGGGTGCGTAGCCCGCCGCCACCAGCAGGGCGTTCCGCTCCCGCAGCGGGACGTCCAGCGCGCCGGCGAGGCGGAGCACCATCTCCCGGCTGGGGGCGGCGCGTCCGGTCTCCACGCAGGAGAGGTGCCGGGCGGAGCTCTCCGCGAGCAGGGCCAGGTCGAGCTGGCTGAGCCTGCGGCGCCGGCGCCACTCCCGCAGCAGCGCGCCGACCCGGGACGGCTCCCGGGCCGCCTCCGCCGCCGAGGCGGGCCGCCCCCGGTTCGCCGCCCGGTCCCGCTCCGTCCGCCCGCCCGCCGTCCGCGAGCCCTGCCGCACGTCCATGCCGGGAGGGTAGCGCCCGGCCGGGCAGAGCGGCCATGACCTCCGGGGTCATTGAGTCCGTGACCCCGCGGCCGCCAGGGTCGTTCCGGACCGGGGCCGGGTGCGCCCCGGCGACGACCGACCCCAGGAGGACCGCCATGGCCGCCCTTTCCTCTCCGACCGCCGCCGACCGCTCCGGCAGCGCCGAGCAGCACGCCGGCGGCCCGGAGGACCCGCTCCGCGCCGTGCTGCGGGTCGACGGGTGGAGCACGCTGCTGTTCGGCATCGCCCTGCTGGGCACCGCCCCCTGGCTGGCCGGCCCGCTCGGGATGCCCGCCTCCTGGCTGGTCCCGTTCGGCGTCGCGATGCTCGGCGGCTCGGCCGCGCTGCTCCTGATCGCGGGCTACCCGCGGATCCCGCCGCGGCTCTCCGCTGCCGTCGTGGCGGGCAACGCGCTGTCCGGCGCCGCGCTGGCGGCCCTCGTGTTCTCCGGGATCCTCCCGCTGACCGGCCTGGGCACCGTGTTCCTGCTCTCCGGGGCGGCGGTGGTCGCGGTCTACGCCGGGCTGGAGTTCACCGCCCGCCGCCGCTCCCGGTGACCCGCCGGGCGCCCCCGGCGGGGATCCGGCGGATCCACAGGCCCACCGCGCCGGGGCGCCGGCGGCCGCGCCGGTCAGCCGGGGTCGACGGGGAGCCGCGCTGTGTCGACGACGAGCCCGCCCATGGGGGACGGCAGGACGACCTCCCCTTCGTAGGGCCGCTCCTCGCGACGCAGGTAGGCACCGGCCTCGGGCGACCACATCTGGACGCAGACCGCGCGGTAGGGGTCGAAGAGCACGTAGAGCGGTATGCCGGCGACCGCGCAGAAGCCCGCTTTGTCCTCGTAGTCCCGCCGGACGCTGCTGGGAGAGACGATCTCGACGGCGATCTCGATGAGGTCAGGAGGGTACTCCGCCAGGTTCTTCGCCTCCTCCTCCCGGGGGATCAGCGCCAGGTCGGGGCAGAGCTCGCCGTCCAGTTCGGGGAAGGGGAACCTGACGTCGCTGATGAACTCCCATTCCGCGCCGACCTGCGGGTCGAGCCGGTTCCAGAGCAGGTGCACCGTCTTGTTGCGCACCGGCCGGACCGGGGTCATCACGATGCTCCCCGGATGATCTCCACCTTGTAGCCGTCGATCTCTTCGCCGAGCCGGCGCAGCGTGAAGTGCGCCCGGTCGAGCGCAGAGGACATCGGGCCGCCTCCTCTCGTCTCGGCTCCGCCGCAGGCCGGTGCCCGGGGCGCGGAGCGGGTCTCAGGGCAGCAGCCCGTGCCTCCGGGCCTCGGCGACCGCTTCGGTGCGGGTGTGGGCGCCCAGGCGGCGCATGGCCGAGCGAAGGTAGGACTTGACGGTCTCCGGGCTCAGGTCGAGCCGGGCCGCGGTGTCGGCGTTGGTGCAGCCCAGGGCGGTGCAGGCGAGCACGTCGAGTTCGCGCGGGGCGAGCCGGGGGGCGTCCTCGGCGGGGGCCGGGGAGGCGGCGGCGTCCATCCGGGTGCACACCTCCAGCAGCCGGTCGCGCAGCGCCGGGTCGCCCACCTCGGCGGCGGCCGCGCGGAGTTCCGCGTTGAGCGCGCGCACCTCGGTCCAGTGCGGGGCGGCCGGGCCGGAGTCCGCGGCGGCGGCGCGGGCCCGCTCCACCTCGGCGGCGCGGCGGCGGGCGTCGTCCCGGACGGCGATCCGCTGCCCGGCGTCGCGGGCGGCCGCGGCGAACGCGGCGACGGTCCGCTCGCCCAGCGGCACCGATCGGCGCAGGCCGCCCAGCAGCACCCCGCGCGACCGCCCGGCCACCACCACGGGCGCCGCGACCAGCGCCTTCAGCCCTTCGGCGCGGACCGGGCCGTCGTACTCGTGGCTGATCTGGCGGGCCGCCAGGTAGTCCGGCACCCACAGCGGCCGCAGCTCGGTCAGCGACTTGCCGCCCAGGCCGCGGCCCGGGTCGATGACCAGGCCGCGCAGCACGTCGGTGTCGGCGCCGGAGAGCTCGGTGTAGTGGGCGCGGCCGGTGGCCTGCACCGCGCCGCCGAACACCACCGGCAGCCCGCTCTCCCGGCGCAGCCCGGGCAGCGCCGCCCTGATCTCCGCGGCGTCCTCACGTGCGGCCATGGACCTCATCGCGCTCTCCGGGAACGGGGGCCGCCCGCCGTGCGCGGGGGCCCGGCACTCCCCCCGTTCGGGGGTACTGAGACGTGGTTCACATCGGTGACGATCGTAGTGCGTCCGCGCGCCCGGAGCCACGCGCGCGGATTCCGACGGCGATCCACGGGAGCAGACCATGCCGAAGTCCTACGCGAGCGGCGTCTCGGACACCCCCCTGCTCGGGGAGACGATCGGGGAGAACCTGGACCGGGCGGTGGCCTCGTTCGGGGAGCGCGAGGCCCTGGTCGACGTGGTCTCGGGGCGGCGGTGGACCTACGCCGAGTTCGGCCGGGCGGTGGACGAGGCGGCCCGGGCGCTGCTCGCGGCGGGCGTCGCCAAGGGCGACCGGGTGGGCGTCTGGTCGCCGAACCGGCCGGAGTGGACCCTGGTGCAGTACGCGACCGCGAAGGTCGGCGCGGTCATGGTCAACATCAACCCGGCCTACCGCCGGCACGAACTGGAGTACGTGCTGAACCAGGCCGGGGTGCGGATGCTGGTGTCGGCGCAGCGGCACAAGACCAGCGACTACCGGAGGATGGCCGAGGAGACCGCCCCGGCGGTGCCGTCGCTGAAGGAGCTGGTCTTCTTCGACGACCCGTCGTGGAACCGGCTGCTGGCCGGGGCGGCGTCGGTGGACTGCGCCGAGGTCGACGCGCGCGCCGCGGAGCTCTCCTGCGACGACCCGATCAACATCCAGTACACCTCGGGCACCACCGGGTTCCCCAAGGGCGCGACGCTGTCCCACCACAACATCGTGAACAACGGCTTCTTCGTGGGCGAGCTGCTGCGCTACACCGAGGAGGACCGGATCTGCCTGCCGGTGCCGTTCTACCACTGCTTCGGCATGGTGATGGGCAACCTCGCGGCGACCAGCCACGGCGCGTGCATGATCATCCCGTCGCCGTCCTTCGAGCCGGCCGCCGCCCTGGCCGCCGTCTCGGCGGAGCGCGCCACCTCGCTGTACGGGGTGCCGACCATGTTCGTCGCCGAGCTGGGCCTGCCCGACTTCGCCTCCTACGACCTGTCCACGCTGCGCACCGGCATCATGGCCGGCTCGCCGTGCCCGGTGGAGATCATGAAGCGGGTGGTCTCCGAGATGAACATGTCCGAGGTGGCGATCTGCTACGGGATGACGGAGACCTCGCCGGTGTCCACCCAGACCCGGGTCGACGACGACCTGGAGCGGCGCACCGCGACCGTGGGCCGGGTGATGCCGCACGTGGAGGTGAAGGTGGTGGACCCGGCGACCGGGGTGACGGTGCCCCGCGGCGAGGCCGGCGAGCTGTGCACCCGGGGCTACTCGGTGATGCTGGGCTACTGGGACGACCCGGAGCGCACCGCCGAGGTGATCGACTCCGGCCGGTGGATGCACACCGGCGACCTGGCGGTGATGCGCGAGGACGGCTACCTGTCGATCGTCGGGCGGATCAAGGACATGGTGATCCGCGGCGGGGAGAACGTCTACCCGCGGGAGATCGAGGAGTTCCTGCACACCCACCCGAAGATCGCCGACGTCCAGGTGATCGGGGTGCCGGACGCGAAGTACGGCGAGGAGGTGATGGCCTGCGTCGTACCGGCGGACCCGGCCGACCCGCCCACCGCCGAGGAGATCGCCGCGTTCTGCGCCGACCGGCTGGCGCACTACAAGGTGCCGCGCTACGTGCGCACCGTGGACTCCTTCCCGATGACGGTCAGCGGCAAGGTCCGCAAGGTGGAGATGCGCGCCTGGGCCGCCCGGGAACTGGGCCTGGACGGCGGCGCCTGAGCCGGCGCCGGGCAGGCACCGGTTTCGGCGCCGCCGCCGTCCCGAAGCCGGTCGAGGCGGCGGCACCGGGGTCGGCGCCCGGGGAGCGCGGCCCGGCCCGCCACGGGGGCGGCGGGCCGGGCCGGGCTCAGACCCGGTCCAGGAAGCCGCCGTCGACCACCAGGTTCGCGCCGCTGATGAAGGAGGACGCCGGGCCGGCCAGGAAGGCGACCGCGCGGGCCACCTCCTCGGGGCGGCCCAGCCGTCCGGCCGGGATCGCCGAGCGGATCGAGTCGTAGAAGGCCGGGTCGTTCTCCTTGCGGCGGGCCCAGCCGCCGCCGGGGAACTCGATCGGCCCCGGGGAGACCGTGTTCACCCGGACGCCCTCCCGGGGCAGGGTGCGGGCGAGCGAGGCGGCGTAGTGGTTGAGCGCCGCCTTGACCGGCCCGTAGGGCTTGGGACCGGACGGCGGGCCGGTGTGCAGCGCCGAGGTGGTCGAGATGAGCACCACCGAGCCGCCGCGCTCCGAGGCGGCCAGGTGCGGGCGGGCCCGCTCGGTCATGTGCACGAACGGCATCAGGTCGGTGTCGTAGGAGGCCCGCCAGTCGGCCGAGCTGCCCGCCGAGACGTTGGAGACGAGCACGTCGATGCCGCCCAGTTCGGCGGCGGCGCCGTCCAGGAAGGAGTGGAGCGCGCCGGTGTCGGCGACGTCCAGCGCCCGCTGGAAGACGCGCGCCCCGGTCTTGCGGAGCTCCTCCGCGGCCTCGGCCAGCGGCTCCGGCGAACGGGCGCACAGCGCCAGGTCGGCGCCCTCCTCGGCGAGGACCTGCGCGATGGCCCGGCCGATGCCCCGGCTGGCACCGGTGACGACGGCTCTGGCCCCCTTGAGGCCGAGATCCATGGCTCCTGCTCCCTTCACGTCGGTCGGTTCCCGACGGAGAACGGGCGGGCGCCCCCTCACGGTGAAGGGGGCGCCCGCCCGTGTCGTCCGGTGCGCCCAGGCTACGCGGCCGCGGCGGGGCCGCGCCAAGCGGGCCCGGTCAGGCGCCGGTGGAGTGGAAGCCGCCGTCGACGTGCACGATCTCGCCGGTGGTGGCGGGGAACCAGTCGGACAGCAGCGCCACCACGGCCTTGGCGGCGGGCTCCGGGTCGGTGGTGTCCCAGCCCAGCGGGGCGCGCTCCGGCCAGTGCTTGGCCAGCTCGTCGAAGCCGGGGATGCTGCGCGCCGCCATGGTGCGCAGCGGGCCGGCCGAGACCAGGTTCACCCGGACCCGCTGCTCGCCCAGGTACCGGGCGAGGTAGCGGGCGGTGGAGGTGAGCGCGGACTTGGCGACGCCCATCCAGTCGTAGATCGGGTAGGAGATGCTGTTGTCGAAGTCCATCGCGACGACCGAGCCGCCGTCCTTGAGCAGCGGCAGCACCGCGGTGGTCAGCGACTTCAAGGAGAAGGCGGAGGTGTGCATCGCGGTGGCGACGTCCTCCCACGGGGTCTCCAGGAAGTTGCCGCCCAGGCCGGTCTGCGGGGTGAAGCCGATCGCGTGCACGATCCCGTCCAGCCCGTCGACGTGCTCGGAGACGCGCTCGGCGAGGCTGGCCAGGTGCCCCTCGTCGGTGACGTCGAGCTCCAGCACCGGCGGGGCGTCGGGCAGCCGCTGGGCGATCCGCTCGACCAGGCTCAGCCGGCCGTAGCCGGTGAGCACCACGGTGGCGCCCTGCTCCTGGCAGAGGCGGGCCACGTGGAAGGCGATCGACGAGTCCGTGATCACCCCGGTGACCAGGATGCGCTTGCCCTCGAGAATTCCCATGAAAATCCTTCTCAGCTGTTCTACGCGTGGGGCCCGGAGGCGGTGCTCAGTGGCCCATCCCCAGGCCGCCGTCGACCGGGATCACCGCGCCGGTGATGTAGGCGGCGTCCTCGCTGGCGAGGAAGCGCACCGTCTTGGCGATCTCCTCGCTGGAGCCGTACCGGCCCAGGGGGATGTTCTTCTTGATCTCCGCCTGGCGCTCCTCGGGCAGGGCGGCGGTCATGTCGGTCTCGATGAAGCCCGGCGCCACCACGTTGACCGTGATGTTGCGCGACCCCAGCTCGCGGGCGAGGGAGCGGGCGAAGCCGACCAGTCCGGCCTTGGAGGCCGCGTAGTTGGCCTGTCCCCCCGAGCCCATCAGGCCGACGACCGAGGAGGTCAGGATGATGCGGCCGGTGCGCTTGCGCATCATGCCGCGGACCGCGCGCTTGGCGACCCGGAAGGCGCCGGTGAGGTTGGTGTCCAGGACCGAGGAGAAGTCCTCCTCGCTCATCAGGGCGAGGAGCTGGTCCTTGGTGATGCCGGCGTTGGCCACCAGCACCTCGACCGGGCCCTGCTCCTCCTCGACCCGCTTGAAGGCCGCGTCGACCTGCGCGGAGTCGGTGATGTCGCAGTGCACGCCGAACAGCCCCTCCGGGGGTTCGCCGGAGCGGTGCGTGACGGCGACGGCGTCGCCGCCGGCGGCGAGCTCTCGGGCGATGGCCAGGCCGATCCCCCGGTTTCCACCGGTGACCAGTGCCGAGCGGGTCATGAGTCGGGCACCTCCGTACGCGCCGGCGGGGCGCGATAAGACCTTGTCAGAACGGACAGCAGCGTATCCGAGCTACCGAGCGGTAGGAGAACGGGCGGAGTCCCGGCCCCCTCCCGGGGGGCAGGGGTGGGGTACCGGTGATCGCCCGGGTGCGAAGCCTCACAGGGTGAAGGTTCAGACCGGCGGCGACGGCGAAGGCAGGGACGGGGCCGGGCGCCCCACCCGAGCGCGGCGCCTCACGGGGCGCAGGTTCAGGCGGGCGCCGACGGCGGGAGGGGACCGGCCGGTCGGTCGGGTTCGGCGCCCCACGGGGCCGGGGCTCAAGCAAGCAGCGAAGGCGGGAGGGCGTGCCGGCCGGCCGGTCGGGTGCGGCAGAGCGGGTCGGGGCGGTCGAGGCGGGTCGGGGGCGGGATCACCATGCCCGCGTCGCCCCGGGCACCGGGGCCGGCCGCTCGGAAACCACCACCTCTCCCTGACCTGGGCGAATACGCAGGGTGATGGTGGGGTAAGGCGCCCTGCGCACCGCGAGAGCACCCCAGTGATTCCCGGGCGCGCATCCCGGGCCGGATCGGCCTTCCAGGGGCCCGAACGGCCCCGATCAGGCTGGTGACCGGGAGTTCGAGCCGCCCGCAAGGCCGGGAAGCAAGGGGCCGAAACCCGAGGAGGGCAACTACGGAGGTGAGATGTCGCATTTACTCTCCCAGAAGGCCCTACTTGACCACTCTGGGTAACCAGGAAGGGGGTGGTGGGCGCTTCAGGGCTTACTACTCGCTGGTAGATGTAATCGGGGTGCCGCCGAGGTGCGCAGGGTGCCCCCGCCCCCGCCCCCGCCCGACCCTCGCCGCTAACCCGACACAAGGGATATAACCCCCCTCGGCGGCGCGAGCATGCTCGGTGATGTCAATCGGTTGTTGCAACGAGGAAGTCGTTGAGGGCCTCGGCCGGGGTGCGGTAG